>JBQTJY010000152.1:0-6059 GCA_052386635.1 Nitrososphaerota archaeon | reverse complement strand
TGAATTTTCTATGGGGACGATGGGACTTGAACCCATGACATCCAGCGCCCGAGGCTGGCAGTCCACCAAGCTAACCTACGTCCCCGTAACCTACAGTCTACGTGTTTGTATTATCTTTTTAGAAAATAAGTGGACCGGGCGGGATTTGAACCCACGATCTCACCCATGCCAAGGGCGTATCCTACCAGGCTAGACGACCGGCCCAAATTAATCAGAATAAAAATTCTGATCTCTTTTGATTTTTTGGTTACACTATTAACGTTTAGCTAATTTTCAAATCTTCTTTCAAATTCAACAGAAGATATTTAACCATAGTACCTTAGAGGAATAAAGTGGTAGTAGATAGTAAAGCGACCATAACATACATTCAGTCACTAAAAGAGGATTTAGCCATATTCAGAATTGTTCCACATGATGGTGCTGTACCAGATTACAAAGCTGGTCAGTTTTTAACAATTGGATTAGATGTACCAAGCGAAAATAAAATAATTAGGAGAGCATACTCAATTGCATCACACCCTGAAAATCGCAAATACATTGAATTGTACATTAGATGGGTAAGAAAGCCACTTCCAGGTCGTTTAACAACTCAGCTGTTTAATGCCAAAGAAGGCGATGAGATAAACTGGCTCAAACCTACAGGCGCATTTACCATTAACGATGCACTTGCTAATGGACAAAAGGATGAAAGAAGACTAGTCTGCATTGGTGGCGGTACAGGTCTTGCACCATTTGTTAGCTATGCACAACATCTTCATGCAGTTGGCGACAAAAGAGAGGTAGTTGTATTACATGGAGCAAGTTATGTAGATGAGCTAGGTTACAAAGAATTACTAACAGATCTAGAGTACGAAAGCATCGATAAAGGACAAAATAAATGGAATTTTAAATATCGTGCAACAATTAGCAGACCTCAGGAATGGTTTAACAGATCATGGGGTGGTCAGGTAGGGCGTGTTGAGACATTTTTGCGATCAAAAGATGGGGGACCATCACCGCTTGAAAAATTAGTTAATGATAAAATCACTAAAGAAAACACGATATTTTACATATGTGGCTGGCAGGGAACTATTGACGGTGTAATGGACTTTCTTAAACCGCGTGGATTTGTAAGTGAAAGAGAAAAACGTCCTGATGGAATCTTTGAAGTCAAATACGAATCATACGGATGAGCTTATCTCTTCTTAGCTAGAGTTAAAAGACTAGTAATCTCATCATCACACTCTTTTGTGATCTCGTTGAATTCCTTTTCAGAAATTTTGTAATCAATATCAATCGCTGCCTTGAGTGCGCTTTTTTTTACTTCAATATTAGAATCAAACAAGCAGTCATGAATAGCTTGCTGTGCATTTTTTGCATTTAGATATCCTAACGCACCTACAGCACATGCTCGTACCATTGAACTTGAATCTTTTGTCAAACTGACAAGTGAGGGAATCGCATCCACATCCTTTCTGTTTGCAAGAATTAGTGCAGAAAACCCTCTAATGTTTTTACTTTCAGAATTTAGATTATCAACTAAGAACTGTGCAATTTTGTTATTATTTAGTACTAAGGCACTAAACACTTCTCCTCTAACTTCGATATCAGGATCATCAAGTTTTGAAATTATTTTATTTATTATTTGAGGCTCATTTGTGTCTACTAGAGATTCTAGCACATCAATTTTTTCTTCTTTTGAACCATGGTCTAAAATTTGTATTATTTTTTCAAATGATTCATTCATTAAAATCTGATATGTATGGAAAAGTCACTACTAAAAATTTTCGTAAAATCATAATTTTTGCCAAAATTTATAATCTTAGATTTAAATTATCCTCAAATCATAAATGTCGCATGTCTACCGAAAACAGAGACACCATATACATCGGTAAGAAGCCACTAATGGCGTATGTTACATCTACGCTAATTCAGCTGGCTAACTTGCCACAAGTGACTATCAAAGCAAGAGGACTCAGTATTGGACGAGCAGTAGACGTTGCACAAATCATTGCACGAAAAACAGAAAATGCTGGGTACTCTATCGGCGATATCAAAATAGGCTCTGAATCACTAGAGTCACAAGACGGAAAAACAAGAAACGTTTCCACCATCGAAATTGCGGTAAAGAGAAACAGCTAAGACCTCTTTACTAGACATTTTTTCTTTTTGTAGAACCATATCTTGATTCTAATTTTCTAAACTTTGGTAAATCAACAAGATCATTGAATTGCTCAAAGTTTACAAGTTTCTTGTGAAATTTGGTAGTTGCTCCGGTTCTTTTTAGCTCTTTTAGTATGTGTAGTGATGCATACGCATTTGCATAAAGAACAGACAAGGGATAAAGAATTATTTTAAATCCCATCTTATGCAGTGTTGATGCTGAGCTAATTGGTGTCGCTCCGCCTTCGATCATATTTGCAACAAGCGGTGCCTTGATTGATTTTCCAATTTTTTTCATCTCTGCTATAGTTTTTGGCGCCTCAACAAAAATTGCATCTGCGCCAATCTTTTTGTAGTATAATCCACGTTCAATTGCATCATCTAGTCCTTGAGTAGCACGTGCGTCGGTTCTTGCTACTATGATGAAGTCCTTGCTTTTTCTTGCATCTACTGCAGCGGCTAGCTTTTCTGCATACTCTTCTTTTCTAATAACCTCTTTTCCAGACATATGACCACATCTTTTTGGCCATCTTTGATCTTCAAGGAAAATTCCGGCAGCACCTGCCGATTCTAGTTCATTTACTAGCTTCCAAACACTTAGCGCATTGCCATAACCAGTATCTGCATCAACTATAACTGGAACAGTTACTGCACGACAAATCCTTCTTGCGTTTTCTACAGTTTCAGTCGAGCCAATAAATCCATAGTCTGGCATCCCAAAAAGCGTAGCCGAAGTACCATAGCCTGTCTGAAACATTGCCTCAAATCCAACTTTTTGTGCAATCTTTGCACCAATTGCATCAAAAACCCCTGGTATGACAAGTGGCTTTGATGCATCATTTATCACGCGTCGAAGATTTTTCAACGAAATTATGTTTTCATGTTAATTATTTATGTATAAAGACAACTGGAAAATTTAGAATAATGTAACACTATTAAGACACAGCGAATTTATCTAACAAAGAATAAAAATGATTTCCAACCGATTTACGTTCAAGAATATGTTGTGATCACATAATCCTTTTTGTTTAGGAAGAGCATTTAGAACTTATGAAAATTATCATATTCTGTCTAATTGCCATCACACTTGTTTCTTCAACCTATTTTGCATCAGCTCAATACAAATGTCAAGGAACAGCATTATGCATCACTGGAAAGGTAACAAAAATAGTTGATGGAGATACGATCTATCTTAAAGATTACAAAATTCGATTGTCTCTAACTAATACACCAGAAAAAGGAGAAATAGGCTTCAACGAAGCAACTTCATTTACAAAGAAACTCTGTCCTCTTGGTTCTACCATTACAGTTGATCAGGATGACAAACAACCCTATGACAAGTATAAACGAGTTGTAGGAAAGGTAGTCTGCTCAGGCAAAGTTCTCAACTCTGAACTTTTGTACAATGGTCATGCAAATATACTAAAACAATATTGTTCTAAAAGCGAGTTTTCAGGTGAAGCATGGGCTCAAAAATATGGTTGTGAAAAGACGACACAAGAGATAAAACAAATTCCAAAAGAGAGTCAAACACCTACTCCTACAAATGAAAACCAGTGTGATTCTTCCTATCCTAATGTTTGTATACCTCCTCCACCGCCAGACTTAGACTGCAAGCACATTCAATACCGTAATTTTAAGGTCTTGCCACCAGATCCGCATAGGTTTGATGGAGATAAAGATGGAATAGGTTGTGAGAAATGACCGTGTTTGCAACTAAAAGTTCCTTATAAAAAGATTGTAGTTTCAGGAAAAGATTATTCTATATTGATTTCTTTACCCTTTTTCTTCTCTGGTTCGTCGATTTTTCTAAGCTCTGACTGTAAAAATTTTTTGTATTTTTCAGTTTCTTCCTTTGTCATATTAGACATATTAGAGCTTAGCATTGTAGCCATAGTTGATATTCTTTCAAGTATATCCATTGCAGCAAA
Source organism: Nitrososphaerota archaeon (assembly GCA_052386635.1). Lineage (GTDB taxonomy): Archaea > Thermoproteota > Nitrososphaeria > Nitrososphaerales > Nitrosopumilaceae > VHBM01. The sequence continues at coordinate 1,986 of JBQTJY010000152.1, read as the reverse complement.
TCGTCCAACATTTCCTATCCTAAATAAAACATCAAGCTGGTTTTTTACAATGTTTGTAACAGTCTCAAGATCGTCTGCAGTAGATTTGCCTTTTCGTGTAATCTGATATTTTCCATCCTTTGATTCTTCGATTAGTCCTTCATCAAGCAGTCTTCCAAGAAGAGGATAGATCAAACCAGGTGATGGCTTCCACTTGCCTTCGCTTTGTTTTGTTGCAGAATCAATTATCTCCTTTCCACTAAGCGGCTTTTTTTTTGAGAAGATCTAAAATAAAATATCTAGAAAAACCTCTTGGAATTGTACTGCCAACCCTTTGTATCCAGCTAGCACACATCACTAGCGATATCACTAGCGATATATATTAATGATTCGAATTTGAAGATTTATTGCCACATTTTATAATACATATTTATCCGGATTCTAGAGGTTAGATGTCGGTAAATGGTCAATTCTATCGAATATGATTTGATTATAGTTGGTTCTGGTCTTGCTGGATTACGTGCAGCAATTGCAGCAGCAAAAAAAAGTTCCAAAATAAAGATCGCAGTTATCTCCAAAGTCCAAGTAATGCGTTCACATTCGGTTTCAGCAGAAGGCGGCACAGCAGCTGTACTATTTGAAGATGAGGGGGATACAATTGAATCGCATATTTATGATACAATCAAAGGCAGCGACTTTCTTGCAGATCAAGATGTTGCAGAAAGGCTCTGCACTGAAATTCCAAAAGAGATTTTACAACTAGAACACTGGGGGATGCCATGGTCTAGAAAAAAAGATGGAAGAGTTGATCAGAGAAACTTTGGTGGATATAGTTTCCCAAGAGCAACCTATGCAGCAGACAAGGTAGGATTTTTTGAAATGCAGACATTATATGATACATGCCAAAAATTTGATAATATTGAATTTCTAAACGAATGGTATGCAACATCAATTATTCATGATGGACAGCGATTCTTGGGAATAACAGCAATTGAACTTTCCAATGGCACATTTTATACAATAAAAGCAAAAGCAATGATAATTTCAACCGGTGGTGCTGGCAGAATCTATAGCTATTCAACATATGCACTATCATCTACTCCAGACGGTCTTGACATGGCCTACAGGGCAGGAATGGCACTCAAAGACATGGAGTTTGTTCAGTTTCATCCTACAGGAATTTTACCGTCTGGAATTTTGATAACTGAAGGTGCAAGAGGTGAAGGCGGTTATCTTCTCAATAAAGATGGAGAGCGATTTATGAAAAGATATGCAGCAGGTAAAATGGAATTAGCACCAAGAGATATTGTCTCACGCGCAATGATGACAGAAATCAACGAAGGTCGTGGATTTCACCATGAAACAGGAGTTGATTGCCTAAAACTAGATTTACGTCACATAGGTGATGAGGTTATCAAAGAAAAGCTAGGCGCAATTCGCGAAATCTCACTCAAGTTTTCAGGCATTGATCCAGCAAAAGAGCCTATTGATGTGAGACCTGTTTGTCATTACATGATGGGCGGTATTCATACTAACATAGACGGAGCAACAGAGCTTCAAGGTGTATGGGCTGCAGGTGAAGCAGCATGTAATAGTACACATGGTTCTAATCGTCTTGGCGCAAACTCCACTTCTGAATGTATAGTTTGGGGTAGAATAACTGGTGAGCTTGCAGTAGATTATATTCAAAAAGGTATACCATCAACACCATTTCCATTACATCTAGTTGATACAGAAGAAAAAAGAATCTATGACGGAATATTTCGTGGACGTGGTGATGTTAACCCATATGAAATACGACAAGAATTAACCGATACAATGAATGACAAGACCTATGTATTTAGAAATGAAACGGATCTTATTGCTGGATTAAAACAATTGCGTGAATTACGTGATAAAATGTGGAAACATGTTGACGATAAGGCAAAAGAATACAATACAAACTTTACAAATGTTATGGAGATTGACTCAATGTTTAGGGTTGCAGAAGTCGTGCTCATAGGGGCT
>JBQTJY010000151.1:0-20891 GCA_052386635.1 Nitrososphaerota archaeon | reverse complement strand
CAAACTGGTTTTGCAGCTGGTGGAGGTGGTGTCTGAGCTGATGGTTTTGGTTGTGGAGGTGGAGTTTGTTTTGGTGGAGGTGGTGCTTGTGTTGATGGTTTACTAGAAACCTGACTAGAAAGTTGAGCTATTCTTGCTTCAAGTGCAGCAATTTTTGCTTCAAGATCTTTTTTTGTGGTTCTTGATTTAGTTGACATGTAGCTTCTTTTGATGAAGAAGGGGTTTATTTACATTTTGTTTAATTCTGAGTTGAAAAAGTGATCAAGTTTTATAAACAATTGAGAACTATTTTGATTATTGGACGATTTTGAAAAAGAATATCCTGGATTTGATTGGAAAAATACACCTGCCTACAAGCATCCTAGAGGAAAAAATTGTCCTTGTCCTAAACATGAATACATACGAGAGCAAATCAATGTTGCAAAAACGATTAATCAAACAAGCAAGGAGCCAGCTAAAGTCACTTTAAAGTTCTGCCCGGATCATCATGATGTATACATGAAAGAGGTAATACCATCAATGCCTCTAAAGTATAGGCTGCTAACAAAAATTGCATTAAAGATTGGTGCAATCCAAATTGAAAAATTAACTTACATGCAATCTGATTTGTGTTTTTACTGTAAATTTGGTTCTGGAGGCCATGACAAAAAAAGTGAGCTGCCTCCAATTGATTAAACTAAATTACTAAACAGGACCTAACAAAATTTTTGGTTTGTTAGGAGTATCATGATGACATTTTTTTGTGCACAACGGGCAGGTTTTTCTGTCCAAAAATATACACTGACATATGTGTGATTTTAGATAGCTTTCTGCTGTCTTTGAGTATTCCCCTGTCCCATTACAGAATGGGCATTGTGAATTAAGTAGCTCAATTGTACCAGTACCCTTGCATACTGCACACTTTTTCTGCCCGTCCAACGTATGAGAACCTTGTATTGGTAATTAAAACACATGTGTTAAATTTTTTTCCAAAAATTGCATTATTAGATAAATCTAGTTAAGCTTATACTGTCAGCGCCTTCATATGGATTCGTGACTCTTGATGACATTCATCAGTTTGTTGATGAATTAGAAAAAGCCGGCGAGCTTAGACGAATAACTACACAGGTTGATTCAGAGCTAGAGATTGCAGAGATGCTTAGAAGAACAATGTATGCAAATGGTCCAGCGCTTCTTTTTGAAAATGTAAAAAATTATGACATACCAGTTTTAGGAAATGCGTTTGGCTCTCTAAAAAGACTTGAGATTGGTCTTGAAACATCGGACTTTACAGATATTGGCCAACGAATTGTAGATATGACTAAGATGGAAGTACCTTCTGGAGTTTTTAATAAAATAAAAAAATTGCCAGAGCTTGCAAAAATGGGTGATGTTTTTCCAAAGTTAGAAAAAGATGGGCCGGTGACAGAAGTTGTTGATGACTCTCCGTCATTTGACAAGATTCCGATTCTAAAAACTTGGCCAAAGGATGCAGGACGATTCATAACATTTGGATGTGTGGTTACAAAACATCCAGAGACAGGGGTCAGAAATCTTGGCGTATATAGAATGCAAATTCTTGACAGCAAGCACGCATTAATGCATTGGCAAAAACACAAACGTGGTGCACATCATCACGATATAACAAAAGAAAAAGGAGAAAAAATCGAAGCTGCAATAGTAATAGGAGGAGAACCTGCAACTATTTTTTCTGCAGTTGCACCTGTTCCTGAAGGACTAGACAAATTTGTGTTTGCAGGCATTACAAGAAAAAAAGGAATCAAAACTGTAAAGTGCAAGACAATTGACTTGGAGGTTCCTGCTAATGCAGAAATTATACTAGAGGGATATGTTGATCCTTTTGATGTTAAAGATGAGGGACCTTTTGGTGATCATACAGGATACTATACTCCAAAAGAGCCGTATCCAACATTTACCTTAACTGGAATGATGCAAAGGAAAAAACCGATTTATCTTACCACCATAGTTGGAAAACCAATTTTAGAGGATGCATACATTGGCAAAGTAATAGAGCGATCCTTTTTACCGTTAATTAGGATGTTTCAGCCAGAAGTTGTGGATTTTTCCATGCCTGCTTCTGGATGGTTTCAAGGCCTTGCAATAATTTCTATCAAAAAACGTTACCCAGGACAGGCAAGAAAAGTAATGATGGGGTTGTGGGGACTAGGTCAGCTTTCACTAACTAAATTTTTTGTTGTAGTAGATGATGATGTAAACGTACATGACATAAACGATGTCATATGGGCAATAACTACACGAGCTGATGCAGCACGTGATATTATGATAATTGATAAAACTCCAACAGATACATTGGATCCTGCATCCCCACTACTTAATCTAGGATCAAAACTTGGAATAGATGCAACTCAGAAAACAAAAGAAGAAGGATTTGAGCGAGAGATTCAAGAGCAGGTAAAGGTTGATGATGCTACAAAAAGTCTTGTTGATTCAAAGTGGTCAAGCTATGGAATTTAATGCATGCAGACAGTATTGTAAAAGTTATCTCTTTCTTCTACCCGATAACCAATCTGTCGTATAGAATCAATTATTCTTTGACTAGTAAGCTCAGTTGAACGAGCACCTGTACATGATACTACCTCTTCGCCAATTAGCGTTCCTCCAAAATCATCTGCACCATATTGAAGTGCAAGTTGGGCCATCCCAACTCCATTTGTTAACCATGAGGACTGAATGTGAGGGATTAATCCATCATAGACAAGCCTGCTTATTGCAATCATTTTCAAAAGATACATCCCACCTGCGCCAAAATTTACAGTTCCTTCTTTTTGTAAAAGAGTATTGTTTGGCTCAAAGCTCCATGGAATAAATGCCATGAATCCCTTTGCTTTTTCCTGTAATGCTGCAATTTTGTAAAAATGTTCTGCCATATCATGTACAGATTCAACATGGCCATACATCATAGTGGCTGATGCAGGAAGACCAATCGAATGAGCTTCTTCCATTATTCTGATCCATTCGTCACTTGAGATCTTTTTTGGACTGATAATTTTTTTTACAGGATCAACTAGAATTTCAGAGCCAGCTCCTGGGACAGACTGTAATCCAGCATCCTTTAATCTTGAAATAATTTCTTTTGTTGATGATTTTTCAACACGTGCAATCATATCTATTTCCGATGCCGAAAGGCCATGAACGCCAACTTTTGGATACTTTGTTCTAATCAATCTAAATGCATCTTCATAGTATTCGATTCCAAGGTTTGGGTTGTGTCCTCCCTGAATGAGTACTTGCCTAATCTTAAACAAGTCCCATGCAGTTTTTACTCTAGCTTCGATTTGATCAAGAGTCAGAGTGTATGCTTCATTATCACCAGGAGGACGATAAAATGCACAGAATTTGCAGTCTGTAATGCATACGTTTGTGTAGTTTAGGATTATGTTATTTACAAAAGATGCTTTTTCCCCAAATTGGTTTTGTGTTAGTGTTCCTGCAACAAGACCCATCAGATAAACATCATCTGACTCTAATAGTCTTATACAATCATCAATCTCTGGTCGTTTCCCATGAAGTGAATTTTCTAAAATATCTCCAATCTCGCTTGAATGAATTTGTTCAGTAATTTGACTCAATTAATCTGCATTTGTTGCTTTTCAAATGCTATTTAATCTTTGAGCTGTTACCAAAACGAATCAACGTGATAACTTTTGTATGATTAATTGTCTTTTTGATGATTTCATTTTTTACGTTATTTTTAAGTAGGGCGCAAAGCGGAGATTCATTTATGGCATCTGGTCTCGAAATAAGACTCAATCGAATTTTAAGAAAAGGCAAAATGCTTTGCATACCAATGGATCATGGCATTTCAAACGGACCGATTGAGGGTCTAGAGGATCCTCATTCAATTATTTACAAATGTGAAAGTCACGGCTTAACAAGTGTGATTATTAACAAAGGGATTCTAAAAACACTACCAAGACCCACAAAGATTGGCCTCTTGGTTCATTTCTCAAGCAGCACATCACTTTCATCTTCACCAAATCGAAAAATGTTGACAGGCACTGTAGAGGAGGCCCTCAGACTAGGTGCTGATGGAGTATCACTACACATCAACATAGGTGGAAAAGAGGAACCCGAGATGCTAGAGCAGCTTGGAATGACAGCAGAGCAGTGTCACAAGTGGAATATGCCACTTTTAGCCATGATGTATCCTAGAGGAGAAAACATCAAAAATCCTCACGATCCTGAAATCGTGTCACATGTAGCAAGAATTGGCGCAGAATGTGGTGCAGATATTGTCAAGACGGTATATACTGGCGATATTGATTCGTTTGCAAGAGTGGTAAAGAGTGTTCCAGTACCGATAGTAATAGCTGGTGGGCCAAAAGCAAAAACTGATCGTGATGTTTTACAAATGACTGAAGATGCGATGAAGGCAGGGGCAAAAGGTGTAACTTATGGACGAAATATTTTTGCTCACAAAAATCCTGAAAAAATGGTGCAGGCGCTAGCTGCAATAATATTCAAAAAAGAAACTGCAGAGGAAGCAGCAAAGAAAATTGAGCAAAAGTAGAGAACTAATTATTTTACCTAAAGTTTCAAAAAATCAATTAGGTAAATTCCTTGTACAGCTTGAAAAGGATGGAATCGATATTGTTTACGTAGACCCCAAGGTTCTTTCCAAAACAAAAACAAAGATGGTATCATTATTTCCATCACCTTCTGCAAACTATGTGATACTTGACAAAGACGCTTCAAAACCTAAAGGAAGAAAGGTTGGAAGAAAATTCAAAGTCTTGTCTAATGTAGATATTGAAAAAATTCTAGATTCCGCGAAAAAAGGCTTAGATTTTGTAATAGTTGAGGTAAAAGACTGGAAAATAATTCCACTTGAGAATATTATTGCAAAATTACACAAGTTACATACCAAAATTTTTGCCATGGCAAAAGAGCCTCAAGAGGTGCGTAAAATGTTCTCAATACTTGAGATTGGTGTAGACGGCGTCATTTTTGAGACATCATCAATTAATGAGGTAAGAGAGGCACTTGTTTATCTTGGTTCAGGAAGTTTTGACTTACAGACAGCAAAGATAATTGACATTAAAGGAGTTGGAGACGGCGAACGAGTTTGTGTAGATACTGCATCTATGCTTCACAGAGGAGAGGGGATGTTAATTGGAAGCAGAGCAAACTTTTTGTTTCTAGTTCATAACGAATCGGTTGGTTCTTCTTTTACATCACCAAGACCATTCAGAGTAAATGCGGGGGCAGTACACTGCTACACCTTATCACCAGATGGCACGACAAAGTATCTATCGGAGCTTGAAACAGGTTCTGAGGTGTTGGTTCTTGATGCAAAAGGAAAGGCACGACGTGCTACAGTAGGAAGATCAAAAATTGAAAGAAGGCCAATGCTTATGATAAAAGCTCAGATAGGTGAGGAGGTTGGAGGGATAATAGCTCAAGATGCAGAGACTATTAGATTTGTAAAACCAAATGGCCATCTAGTATCTGTAACTCACTTAAAAAAAGGAGACACCGTACTTGTATTCTCAAAGCCTGCTACTGGAAGACATTTTGGAATGGAAGTATCTGATGAATATATTCTTGAAAAATAGACAATGGCATACAAAACATGTGTTACAATAGCTGAAAAAACACCAAAAAAATTAATTCAGACTGTAAAAAAAGCCATAAAAAAATCAAGTTATATTGAAATACGATTTGACTTTCTAAACCCTCGTCAAGTTCCCGAATCATTAGAACTAGTAAAAAAATATTTGAAAAGATCTGTTTGCACTCTACGACCAAAATCTGAAGGCGGCAAGTTTTCTGGAAACGAAAATGAGAGAGTATCTATTCTAAAATTAATTGCAGAATACAATCCGTTTCTTTTAGATGTTGAATACAACACATTTAAAAAAAATAAACAGTTTACAAATTATATTAAAAAAAGTGGGACGGATTTGCTTGTTTCATGGCATGACTTTAAAAAAACACCAAGTGACTCTACATTAAGCAGAGTTTTAAGCCAAATGACAAAATTTTCAAAAAACATCAAAATTGTAACTACTGCACGCTCAACAAATGACTCTTCACGCGTATTATCGCTGTATAATAATGCCTCAAAACTGAATCTAATTGCGTTTTCTATGGGTGAACATGGCAAGATGTCACGTATTCTTTGTCTTTTTCTTGGAAGTCCCTACACCTATGTTTCGCTAGGAAAGGCAGTAGCACCTGGCCAGTTTAGTTTAGATGAAATAAAATCCATTATCAAAATCTAGTTTTCAAAACTTGAATTTAGTGATAAATAGTTTAAATCAATCTTTTCTTTGACAATTCTAAATGGTAAAAACTTTTGCTGTGATAGGGGATCCAATTGATCATTCACTTTCACCAAATTTACATAACGCGGCATTTCGAGAACTTGGTTTGGATTGTACGTATATTGCATACAGGATACCAAAAGGTGAGCTTGCGGCAGGAGTTGAATCCTTAAAGTCAATTAAGATTGCAGGATTCAATGTAACAATTCCACATAAAGTTGAGATGCTAAAATATTTGGATGAAGCAGATGACAATTGTAACCTCATAGGTGCAACAAACACAGTATCAAATGATAATGGAAAACTAAAAGGATACAATACTGACATGGATGGATTCCTTGATCCTATAAAAAAAAGAAACATTGCAGTAAAGAATTCAAATGTTTTATTGCTTGGAGCTGGAGGAGCTGCCAGAGCAATTATTGTTGCTTTTGCTAAAGAAAAAGCATCAAAGATAACAATAGCCAACAGAACAAAAGAAAATGTAATAAAACTTGCACAACTTGCTCAAAAACTTGGAGTTGATGCAGCAACAAAATCTTTTCAAGAAATTGACGCATCGCCACAATACAAATTTATTGTGAACGCAACTTCAATAGGCCTAAAAAATGAAACCACTCCTATTCCAAAAACATGTATCAACAAAGATACTATTGTTTATGATATTGTTTACATGCCAATGAATACTGATCTTATTGTACAGGCAAAGAAAAACAATGCAACAATAATTTATGGTTATGAGATGCTTTTAGGGCAAGCTGTTCGCTCATTTGAAATATGGCATGGCATTGATGCACCATACGATGCCATGAAAAAAGCATTGCTTGGAGGATTTTGATGCCAACAGTAAAAGCTAGCCTCCATGGAGCAATCTCTATAGTTAATGCCATAGCCACAGGAAAAGGTGCAACGCTTGGAATATCACTTAAGGTAGAGACAGAAGTAGAAGCATTACCTGGAAAAGGAGTTGCAATAGAATCAGAAACAAAGAACCTTAGTTCACGCCTGATAAATAAAGTCATAGAAAAAATAGTACCAAAAGATGATCTTGAAAAAACAAAGATTAGAATTTCATTAAATTCTGAAGTTCCAACTGGTTATGGATTAAAAAGCTCAAGTGCAATATCGTCTGTAGTTGCATTGGCATGTGCAAAATTATTCAATCCTAGATTAAATGATTCACAAATACTTGTTGCAGGAGTTGATGCATCTATTGAAACAGGAGTTAGTATTACAGGTGCCTATGATGATGCTTGTGGTTGTTACTATGGTGGTTTTGTTGTTACAGATAATTACAAAAGAAAAATAATTCATTCAGAAAAAGGCCCACGAAACCTGTCAGTTGTAATATTTATCCCAAAATCACGTAAACGTGGAAACATTAGAAATCTAAAAACTCAGAGTACAATTTTTGAACAAGCATGGAACCTTGCAAAAAATTCCGACTATTGGAATGCCATGATTTTAAATGGGCTTGCGACATCAACTGTCTTAAACTCTGATCCTAGAATAATTGCAGAACTTGTTGAAAGAGGTGCTTTGGGGGCATCAATATCAGGAAATGGTCCTTCTATTGCAGCAGTTGCAAAAAAAGAAAACATTTCAAGTATAAAGAAAGTTTTTTCGTCATTTGAAGGAACTACTGTAGTCTCTGATGTCAATAACAAAAAGGCTGAAGCGTATGAACTGTAGAGTTGAAAAATCAAAAATCAGTGGAACTCTAGTTTGTCCCCCAAACAAAAGCTATACACATAGAGCAATTTTTTTAGCGTCACTTGCAGATGGAAAAAGTGTCATCAAAAACGTGCTTTATTCACGAGACACCAACGCAACCATATCTACGTGTAAAAGTTTTGGTGCCACAATAATACAAGATAATTCAAGTCTTACAGTAAATGGAATCAAAAAAATAAAGTCAGTTTCTGAAATAGATGCGTCAAACTCTGGAACAACAATACGAATTGCGGCTGCAATAGCGGCCTTAGGCGAAGGAAAGACGGTGCTTTCTGGAGACAAAAGCCTCAGACAAAGACCCATGCAACCTATTTTGGATGCATTGGAATTGATTGGTGCAAAATGTTCATCTGCAAATGGTAAACCACCACTTTCGATTACAGGCAAAGTTAAAGGAGGTAATGTAACTATTCCTGGAAACATATCGAGCCAATTTGTTTCTGCGTTGATGATAATGAGCCCCCTTACTGAAAAAGGACTTGTTTTGAATATAGATGGAGATCTAGTATCAAAACCATATCTTGATGCAACAATTGCAGTTATGGAAAAATTTGGTGTGTCTGTTAAAACTGTCAAATCGTATAAAAGTTACACCACTTCTCAGCAAAAATACAAACCAACAACTTTTACTGTTCCTTCTGATTTTTCAAGTCTTGCCATGCTGCTTTCAGCATCTATTTTACTTGGAGATGACATTACAATTAAAACAACGATTGATGATTTACCACAAGCAGACAAGGCAATTTTTGATATTTTAAAAAAATTAGGTGTTATTGTTAATATTGAAAAAGATAGTGTGTCTGTACGATCTCAAAATCTGCTTAATGGTGGTAAATTTGATTTAGGTAATTCTCCTGATCTTCTTCCACCTCTTGCAATTCTTTCACTCAAATCTTCAAAGCCAATACACATATTCAATGTGAAACATGCACGATACAAAGAGACTGACAGAATTGCGATTCTTGCAAGAGAATTGGAAAAGTTAGGTGTGAATGTAGAAGAAAAAGAAGATGGTTTAATTCTTGAATCTAGAGATAAACTACACTCTGCTGACTTGAATTCTGAAAATGATCATAGATTGTTCATGGCGTTTTGTATTGCAGGAATGTATGTTGGTAACTGTACTGTATCAGATCCTGAGTCAGTTGATGTTTCATATCCTGATTTTATTTCTAAGCTAAAAAGAGTTGGAGCGAAGATTGATTTTATTAAAAAATAGCACATCTAGCAAATGAGGAAGGATACTTCATGTTTCCTCCAGATACTCAACAACACGATTATTTCATTACATTTCCACTTGCATTTACTCATGCTACATATACCTTTGAAGGCACAGATATGGTTCAAGGATTAGAAACATACAGATTTTCTTGTAAATCAAAACCCTATGATATTACAAATGCTATTCCTCATTTTAGTGAGTTTGCTGTATTTAGCTTTTACAAGTGTGTGATATGGGTAGAACCAGTTACTGGAATGCATGTTGACTTTTTATTAGAGTGGGAAAGCTTCTTTGAAGAAAATGGTCAGTATACATTTCTGGCAGAAAAAGGGCATAAAAGAACAACGCCAGAGTATATTACAAAATTAGTAGCACATGCAAAGTCACAAAAAGTAATATGTCAGTTCTTAACCATTGAAACACCAATTATTTTTGGATCAGTTGGTACTGCAATTTTATCAATTCCTGTTATTGCTAACACAAAAAGAGAAAGACAACTAAAAATGGAAAAGCAAATTATGGTTGAAAGGGAAAAACAAAAAGACGATTTTGCTTCTATGATATCTCATGAATTAAAAACTCCTTTGGTTCCAATTAAAGGATATCTAGATATGATTTTGTCTGGAAAATTTGGCTCGCTAAATGAACCTATACGAGAAAAACTCGAGATTATAAAAAAGAGTACAGATTCACTCAATAGACTTGTTAATGATCTAACCGATGTACAAAAAATTGAACGTAAACAACTCAGATTGAATTTATCTGAAAATTACCTCTCGGATTTGATAAATGAGGTAATAGTTCAGATGAGACCAGAGTTTGATAAAAAAGGAATTGCCATTATACAAAACCTTCAAAACATAAAATGTGTATGTGATAGAACTAGAATAGAACAGGTTTTGATAAATTTACTGACAAACTCAATTGATTTTTGCCCACCAAACAATGGAAAGATAACAATTAGCTTATCTTCCGCTGACAAATATGCCAAGATAATTGTTGAAGATAACGGTGTTGGAATACCACAAGAAAGCATTGACAAAATATTTGTAAAATTCTATCAAGTTGATTCGTCGCTGACAAGAGAACACGGTGGTACGGGTTTAGGATTATCTATATCACGAGGCATTGTAGAACAGCATGAAGGTAAAATTTGGGCAGAGTCCAAAGTCGGTCAAGGTTCAACATTTACAATTTTGTTACCTAAAACTTCAGAACAAAATATTCAAACAGATAAAGAAATAGGATTGAAAAAGCCTTTAGATAAAATTTAATCCTAAAGCATACATTAAAGTTTAAAATTTAAGATGCTTATCCAAACTTTTCTTAGTAGAATCTAAAACTTGATTCAAATGCATGTACAGTACCAATTAATTATCGTTATAAGCATCTAATAGTGAGATCAATCATTGCCAGGAAGTTCTATCGGTCAGAGACTAGTTTTGACAAGTTTTGGTGAAAGTCATGGCAGGTGCGTGGGTGCTGTGCTTGATGGCTGTCCTGCAGGATTAGAACTTGATGAAAGTGATGTTCAGAAGATGCTTGACTTGAGAAAACCAGGCCAATCACTTGTTTCAACACAAAGAAAAGAAGAAGACAAAGTTGAGATCATATCTGGCGTTTTCAGAGGATATACAACTGGTGCACCTATTGCTATGATTATTTGGAATGCAGATCATGATTCACGTGCATATGAACAGCTTAGAACAAAAATGAGACCAGGTCATTCTGACTATCCTGCCCTGATAAAATACAAAAAATTCAACGACTTTCGCGGAGGTGGAAGGTTTTCTGGTAGACTAACTGCCACTCATGTCATGGGTGGTGCAATTGCACGAAAATTACTCAAAACTACACTTGGAGTTGAAACTAATTCTTACACCTTACAGATTGGAAAAATACGAATGCGTAAGGTAACTCAACAAATGATGAAGATAATTTATTCAAATGAGGTACGCTGCCCAGATAAAAACACTGCAAAAAAAATGCGTGATGCGATTCTTGCTGCCAGAAAAAAAGGAGATTCTCTTGGAGGAGTAATCGAATCAGTTACGACTAATCTTCCAGTTGGACTAGGTGAACCAATTTTTGGATCATTAGAATCTGATCTTGGAAAGGCACTTTATTCAATACCTGCTGTAAAAGGAATAGAGTTTGGATCTGGTTTTTCTGGAGCTGAAACGTTTGGTTCTCAAAATAATGACCCATACATGATAAAAAATGGCAAGGTTGTGACTAAAACTAACAATGCTGGCGGGATATTAGGTGGTCTTTCAAATGGAATGCCAATAGTTTTACGCATAGCGTTCAAGCCGGCATCATCAATATTGAAAAAACAAACTACTGTTGATATCAAAACAAAAAAACCTACAAGTTTGCAAGTTACTGGCAGGCATGATCCTTGTGTTGTTCCACGTGCACCACCAGTAGTGGATTCGCTAGTTTCGTTGGTTCTAGCAGATCATGCATTGCAAGGTGGCTTCATAAAACCTGTTTTGTAGTATTATGTCACATATAGACGAATTACGAAATAAGGTGGACGAAGTTACGCTTGAGATGATCAAGCTGCTAAAAACACGAACAGATATTGCAAAAGAGATTGGAAATATCAAAAAGAATCTTGGGCTTGGCATAACAGACCAGACAAGAGAGGAACAATTACGGGCAAAAATTATTTCGTTATGTCATGACATAGACCTAGATGAATCCATTGGGACAAAATTTTTAAACTTTCTATTAACAGAATCTGTAAAAATTCAGTCAGAAACAAAACAAACACATCTTTCAGTTTTTTTAAAAGCAAAAGCGCTTGAAGAGAAAGGAAAAAAAATTATCCATATGGAAGTTGGAGAACCTGACTTTTCTCCTCCAAAAATTGTCAAAAATGCATTACAAGAAGTTTATGACAAGGGTTTTGTAAAATATGGACAGGCAAAAGGAATGCCAGCCTTTCGCACTGGGCTTGCAGAATCAGTATCCAAACTATATGGAGCAAATGTAAAACCAGAAAATATCATAGTTTGTCCTGGTGCAAGGTTTGCAGTGTATCTTTCAATTACAACACTTTTGAATGCAGGCGATGAAATAATAATAATAGAACCTGCATGGCCTGCCTACAGAGAATGTGCACAAAATTCTGGAATAAAGATACGTTCAATCAAGACCACAATTGAAAACAAATGGGAACCATTTGTACAACAAATTGAAGATGCGATTAATTTGAATACTAAAATGATTGTTTTAAACTATCCAAATAATCCTACAGGCAAAATATTACCACTAAAGCTTCAAGATAAAATCGCAGATATTGCAATTAAAAATAATCTCTACATATTAAGTGATGAAATTTATTCACAATATACATACAACAAATAATGTAAAAGTGTTCTTTCATACAATTACAAAAAAAGCATTGTCACACAATCATTTTCAAAATCTCACTCAATGACAGGCTTTAGAATAGGTTATGCAATTGCTGACTCACAGATAATAGATAAGATGGCAAAACTGCAAGCTTTGTGTTTAACAAATGTATCAGAACCAATTCAATATGTTGCATTACAAGCACTCAAAGCTGATACAAGCAATAATTCTATTAACATGAAAACTAGGCTAAATACTGTGACTCAGAAAGCAAAAGCTATGAAACTTGATTTTGTTGAACCAGATGGTGCGATGTATCTTTTTGTAAGATTAGGAAATGACGGTTTTGATGCAACAAAATTTACAGATGAAGCACTGAATTTTGGACTTGCACTTGCTCCTGGAGAGGCTTTTGGCGATTACAAGAATTTTATCAGAATTTCCACTGGCATAGAAGAAAAGAATCTAATTGAAGGAATGACTCTATTAGAGAAGGCACTAGACAAGAAATGAAAAAGAAAATTACAATACTTGGCGCTGGAGGAAAAATGGGAAAATGGTTTTCAAATTATTTTCTTGAAAAAGGATACGATGTAATTGTTTATGATTCAGAAGCTGACATCAAAGGCAAGTCATTTATCAAAGCAGAGTCTTTGGTGGGCGCTGTGTTAAACTCTGATTATGTAATGCTGTGTACACCAACAAGACGAACACCAGAGATTATTAGATTGATTGCAAAAGAAATGAAACGTGGTTCTTACATAATTGAAATTTCATCACAAAAAACAAAAACAGCAACATCGCTTTCAAAAATTCCATCAAAGGTCAACCCAATATGTATACATCCTATGTTTGGTCCTGGAGCAAAAAAAATTGATGGTCAAAATATAATTTCTGTACCAATCAAGGATGCAAAAAAAGAGCTATCTGTTGCAAAATCACTTTTTCCTGGGGCAAATTTTGTAACTATTGATGTTATTGAACACGATAAGAAAATTGCAGTGATTTTAGGACTAACACATCTTGTCAATTTAGTTTTTGCAAATGTTATTTCAAAAGATGACAAAATTTCTCTAACCGAAAAGATGTCAGGAACTACCTTTAAGGCTCAAAAAATATTGGCGGAAAGCATACTTACAGAGTCACCAGACTTAATTGAAACAATTATTTCAAATCCAGAGATTAGAAAATTTGCTGAAGAGTTCTGGAAGGATTTAGGCAGGATACTAACATACATTCAAGAAGCAAAATCAGAACAAATTATCGAGTATGTCACTACCTGCCAAAAAGAATTAGCAAAAAATGTGAATTTGGAAGAATCCTATAAAAAATTAACAACCATGGTAAATGCTATTGAAAAATAATCAATATGCGTGCAACAAAAATTGTAACATGCTTTATCACAAATGAGAACAAAATTCTCCTCTTAAAAAGAAGCGATAAAGTAAAATCAATGAAAGGACTGTGGGCAGGAGTTAGTGGCATCATAGAAAAAGATGAACAGCCACTTGCAAGGGCCAAAAGAGAGATTTTTGAGGAAGTTGGGTTACATGAAGGACAGATCAAGCTTTTAAAATCTGAAAAAGAAATGAAAATAATTTCGCCTCAATACAAAAACCATGAATGGCTGGTTTTTCCGTTCCTATTTAGTGCTGAAAGTCCGACAATAAGGCTCAATTGGGAAAATTCTGATTATAGGTGGATAAGTGTTGATGAAATTAAAAATTTTGAAACAGTTCCTAGTTTAGATAAGGTCTTGTTCAACCTGCTCTAAATTCTTGCTTTCTTTGGCATATTTTCTTTGTTGAGGCAACATTACATAGACACATGCTCCCCCACACATTGTACATGGCACGTTGTTGCCATCTCTTTGTCCTGTTCTACTATGGATGCGTGCAGCTTCTTCAGGGTCTATTGATAATGCAAGTTGTTTTTCCCAGTCTAGTGTACGACGAGCCTCTGTCATCTGCATATCCCACTTGATTGCTTTTTCACGTAACTTGACAAGATCAGCTGCATGTGCTGCTATGCGATATGCAATTAGTCCTGCCTTTACTTCTTGTGAATTAGGTAATGCCAAGTGTTCTGATGGTGTCAAGTAACAGAGAAGATCAACTCCTTCACTTGCAGACACTGCAGCACCTATTGCACTGGCGATGTGATCATGTCCTGACGCGATGTCTGTTACAAGTGGGCCTAAAACATAATATGGTACGTCACCAATTAATGATTTAGCTAATCTGACATTGGCCGCAACTTCGTTTAGTGGAACATGTCCAGGCCCTTCTACCATAACTTGTATGTCACTTTCGTGTGCCTGCTTTGTTAGTCGTGCAACGTTAATCATTTCTTGCACTTGAAGCTCATCATGAGAGTCCAGTATTGAGCCTGGTCTCAGTGCGTCACCAAGGCTAAATGTAACATCGTATTTTCTTGCAAGCTCAGTTAGATAATCATAATGAGCAAAGTAGGGATTTTCCTTATCGTATCTTAACATCCATGCAGCAGTAATTGTACCACCTTTGCTGACTATACCGCCATATCTTTCCACTTTGAGTATTCTTTTTGCAATTTCTTTTGTAATTCCTGCATGGATTGTAGTATAGTCTACTCCATCTTTGGCATTATTTTCAAACGCGTTAAGAAAATCGTCTTCTGTTATATCAAGTGGATTTTTGTGCTTTTCAACACCATGATGGTAAGCTTCGTAAATTGGAACTGTCCCAAAAGTTATTGGTGCGGCATCTAAAAGAGTACGCCTTATCAGCCCAACATCACCACCATCGCTTAGATCCATTATAGTATCAGCATGATATTTTACAGCAACCTTTGCCTTTTCTGTCTCCTCTTCGATATTTACCTTAAGGGTAGAAGTGCCAATGTTTACATTGACTTTGGTTTTCATTCCTTTTCCAATTCCAACGTTATGTATTTTTTGAGGCCTAACATTGTTACTTGGAATAATTATTGAGCCATGAGCAATTTTTGAAAGCAGCCATTCTATGGTTACATCTTCGTCTTTTGCAACAAGTTTCATTTGGTCTGTTGCTATTCCCCTTCTTGCGGAGCTCATTTGTGTGCCCATATAACCTAATTACATTTTTACTGGATTTAAACAATAGTCATAAGCGATGTTACTATGAATGTACTTTCTATTGGAGGAAGTGATCCATCAAGTGGTGCAGGAATACAAAGTGATGTAAGGATGTTTACATCATTGGGTGTTCATGGATTAACTGTTGTAACAGCTATAACTAGTCAGAATACTGTAAAGTTTTCTAAAACAGAACCAGTTTCTCCAAAGATGGTTAAAGACCAACTTGATGCTGTCTTTTCTGACTTTGTTGTAGATGCAATAAAGATAGGAATGGTTTACAAAGGTTCTATCATAAAAGCAATCTATTCAAAATTAAAAAATGTCAAAGCGCCAATAGTTTTGGATCCAGTTATACGCTCAACTACTAATGGAAGCCTTATTGAAAAAAACGCTTTAAACATATACAAAAAATTACTTCTCCCTTTGGCATTTGTGATAACTCCAAACGTATCAGAGGCTGAAAAACTGACAGGATTGAAAATTTTAACAAAAAATGATGCGCTAAAATGCGCACTAAAAATCAAAGAGAGTGGTACAAAAAATGTTGTAATTACAGGAAATCAATTTGAAAAAGAGCGTGTTGAGGATTTTGTTTTAGAAAATTCTATTCATTATTCTATTTCAGGCAAAAAATTGCAGATAACTAATCATGGAAGTGGTTGTAATTATTCTGCATCACTAGCTGTAGCAATTGCTGACGGAAAATCGTTACGTGAGGCTGTAAAATTTGCAAAAGAATATGCTTACAATTCCATAAAAAACTCTAAAAAATTTGGTAAGGGAATTTCGATTACAAATTTTAAAAAACCAGAATTAGAAAAAAGTCTTGGCGATTCAATACTAGACTTTAAAAATTTAAAAAATATTTATTCACTAATACCTGAATGCCAAACCAATTTTGTCTATTCAAAGATACACCCAAAATCAATACGTGATATTCTTGGCATATCTGGAAGAATTGTTAGAATTGGAAAAAGTGTCAACGTTGCAGGAAATTTGGAATATGGCGCATCAAGACATGTTGCATCTGCAATTTTAGCTGTAACAAAAAAATTTCCTTCAATAAGAGCTGCATTAAATTTAAAATATGATTCAAAAATAATTAAAAAATTTAGAGATCGTGATTTGATAGTACTAAGCTATAACAGGACAAAAGAGCCATCATATATCAAAAGAAAAGAAAATGCATCTGTTTTGTGGGGAATAGAAAACGCGATTAAAAAATCAAATACACCACCAGACATAATATTTCACAAAGGGGATTTTGGTAAAGAACCAATGATCATAGTTTTTGGCGAGAGTCCTTCCAAAGTGATAAAAAAGATATCGAATATTTTGTAGTACTAACGTAGAAATCTATAACTCAACATAAATAACCAACTTTTCAAATACCATTTCATGAAGGCAGTAATACTTGCAGGGGGCCTAGGCACAAGACTACAGCCATATACTACTTTTCTTCCAAAACCAATGCTTCCCTTAGGTGAAAAACCTCTGTTAGAGCACCTAATAGAGTGGCTAAGGAAAAATGGTGTGTCTTCGATTGTTTTGTGTGTAAGTTATCTTAGGAAAACAATTGAAGACTATTTTGAATCTGGTGACAGATTTGGTGTTAACATAGAATATGCAATAGCAAACAGACCTCTTGCAACTGCAGGTCAGCTTAAAACTGCTGAACAGTTTGTCAATGATTCATTTGTATGTGTTTATGGAGATTCTATTTTTGATTTTAATTTACGGCGTATGATAGAACAACACAAAAAGAAAAGATCCTTTATTACAATGAGCCTTTATGAGTACAAAACAAACCTGCCATATGGCATTATAGAAACCAATTCAAATGGCAGAGTAACGGCTTGGAATGAAAAACCGGAAATTAATGGAAATATTAACATTGGATGCTATGTTATGGAGCCCCAAATATTTTCTCTTATTCCATCTGACAAGCCATTTGGGATGGATCAGGTAATTAAAAAGGCGTTAATTTCTAAAAAACAGGTTGATAGTTTCTTGATAAAGAAGGGCTTTATCGATATAGGAGACAAGGCATCGTACAAGAAGGCATACCAGCAATTCCTAGAAAAATTAGGAAATATTTGATAAAAGAATGGGCAAAATAGTAATTCGGGAATTACAGGAAAATGATCTTTTTAATGGATTCTTAGAATCGCTTGATTCGTTACGAAAAGCAAGCAACCTGAATGCCAAGAAAGCCAAGCAAATCTATGCAAAAATAAAATCAAATCCAAATCATGTAATATTTGTAGCAGTTTTGGACGAAAAGATTGTTGGCTCAACTACAATGATTATCGAACCAAAGTTCATTCATGATGGAGGATATGTTGGACATATTGAAGATGTGGTTGTAACCAAGGAACATCAGGGAAAAGGAATAGGCGAGAAATTGGTTAATGCACTTTTAGATTATGCCAAAAAAAACAACTGTTACAAAACTATACTAGATTGTAAAGATGATGTTAAGCCATTTTATGAGAAAATTGGGTTTAAAAAAGAAGCAAATTGTATGAGATTTGATCATATTTAGAAATACTCTTTTTTTGGTTTTTTTTTCTTTCTAAGTAGCAAAATACCTACTGCCATAACTGGAATTGATACTGAAATAAAAAGTGGCGGTGTTATGGATACTGCAAAGACTAGATGGCTTGACTCTATCTTGTCAAGTAATGTGTATGCATATGACATCCCCACTAGGAGTACTGCGCCACCTGCAATTATCATTGCACCTATTTGTTTTGAGCCATATTTTTTTGCCATGATAAATGATGTACCAGCTAAGACCAAGGCAGGTGCTACCCCTATTGAAATAAACTGTAAAACTTTTGGTGCGGGTTCTACATCGCGTTGAGGTTCAATCATAAAATCATATAATGTTATTATTTCGCCAACAAATAGTACAAACAAACCAAGACTTGCAGCTGCTACATATTTCTCAACTGCCATACAAAATCATTTTAATTTACAATAAATAAACGTGCAGAGTATCAGACAATACCTACAAGGCCAGCTAGTTCTTTTCTGCATGATGCGCCTAAAGATTCAGCTGCTTTTTCTGGCGATATTTTGTTCAAAAAGACCCCATAACCACGTTCAAGGCCAGACCAAGAATCTGTCAGTGGATAAACCTCAATATGCCAGTGAATCTGACGACTGTTTTTCTTTTCAGGTGAAAGATGAAAAACCAAGTTATATGAAACATCTTTTATACTGGTTGAAAGACCGCCTAAAGTTGCCCTCAAAATCAAGGACAAATCGTTGATCTCTTTTTGGGTTATTTTAGAAAAACTGGTTGTGTGTTTTTTTGGACATATCCAAAATTCGAAAGGATGTGATGGCGCCCAAGGGCAAAATGCAATAAAACCTTCTGTCTGTAACACTTGTCTTTGGCCACTGGTTTCTGTACTTACTGTTTGGCACATTGGACAGACACCCTTTTCGTTAAGAATTTTATGTGATGCCTCTGCTTCTTCTTCAATTATTGGTGGAATTGTAGAAAAAGTAACCATGTTTATGTGTGGATGCAGTGTGTTAGTTCCAGAGTCTTTGCCGTGGTTTACGTATATTGAAACATAAGTGACGCCTTTTTGTGTGTATAACCACCTCAACCTATCCTGAATAACAACTAGTATGTTTGACCATTGTTCAACTGGAATTGTTGCCAAAGAGTCCTTGTGGTTTGATGAAGCCACTATAATGTAGTGATATCCATATGCAGGCTCGCTGTATAACGGTCTATCACTGTAGGTATTTTCATTTGCGGTAGAAACTGCTGGAGTTCTGCTTTCAAATACTCTAACAGACCAATCTTCAACATAGGAATCCTCACTATCTTGTAGTCTTTTTAGCATCCCATCCTTTGCAACTAGTGACAATAATGATGGGTTTGTCATTGCCTCATTACCAGGACAAAAAGCACATTTCTTTGGATCGGTTTTTTTCTCACCGTTTGGCGAAACTATAACTAGTCTTTCTAAAACATAATCCTTACGCATATCTCCCATATTGGATAGTGACAGAATGTGTGTGTAAAAACTTTTCACATCATTAAAGATCTAATTTTGATATGACTGATCCGTGTTGGAAGCTTTAAAGTGACCAAAATCAAGTGTTCAACAGGGGCTGGACATAATTACCAAAAATTCCGATGTTCACATGATTTATGTTTTATTGGATGGGGTTGGCGATCTTCCTCATCCAGATCTAAAAGGCAAGACGCCATTAGATTCTGCAATTACTCCTAATCTTGACAGATTGGCAAGAAATGGAACAATGGGCGAGGTAATTTCTGTAGGTAAGGGCATAGCACCTGAATCTGATATTGCAGTTTTCAACATGCTTGGGTATAGGTTTCAACATGCAAATTATGTTGGAAGAGGCGTAATTGAAGCCATAGGAGTTGGAATCGATTTTAAGGATGGGGATTTAGCGCTACGAGGAAATTTTGCCACAATTGATGATAATAGAGTAATCACAGACAGAAGGGCAGGAAGAAGAATAGAAAGAGATGATGCGATTGAAATATCAAAAGAGATACAAGAACAAACAAAATTTTCAAACCCTAATGCTTCTGTTGTTGTTGCGCCAACTATTGGTCATCGTGTGACTGTTAGAATTAGATGCAAAGGAGAGACACTTTCATCAGATATAACAAACACAGATCCTGCCTATGCCAGAGTTGATGGCATGGGAATAGCAAAGGCAGTGAGTGACTTTTTAAAAATTGAGAAATGCCTTCCTTTAAACGAATCACCTAGTGCGCGCCTTACAGCGGATTTGGTTAACGAGTTTACAGAAAAATCCTTGGCAATTATGAAGCAAAGCGAGGTAAATAAAAAAAGAAAAGATAGCAACAAAAAACTTCTCAACAGCATAATCCTTCGAGATGCTGGAAACCGATATCCACATACTCAGCCCATAAATGAGTTGTATTCTATGAAATTTTCCTGCATTGTAGATATGCCAGTAGAGCTTGGAATTTCTGAAGTTTTAAAAATGAAAGCATTCAATGCTGGGGGCCTTGCTGATTATGAAGAAAAAGCCAAGGTAGCTGCACAGTCCATGGAAACTCAAAATGCCATATACGTACATTTGAAAGGTCCTGATGAGTTTGGACATGATGGTGATGCTATAGGCAAAATGAAAAACATAGAAGAGATTGATAAAAGATTTT
>JBQTJY010000150.1:0-9584 GCA_052386635.1 Nitrososphaerota archaeon | reverse complement strand
CATTTTGTTCTTTTACATAAAGGTCATCAGAATCTCCAAAAGGCCAAAGCTCAAGTGCTTGCTTAAGTACTTGATAGTCGCCTACTTGTTCTTCTTCATTTACTGTTAATTCTGGAATGGAAAATCCAATATAGATTGCTAACATTATGATAGCAACAATTATTGTTATACGTTTTGACACTTCGTAATTTAAGATAAGTTCGATTGGTTTGTTTACATATGTAGGCAGTTTTCGTTTGTAATATGCAAGTCCAACTCCAATCAATACAGAGTTAGATATTACTAATGGAATTGCTAATGGCCCTGCTTCTAAAGGATCTAAATTAGTTTGATATGGACTAGCTATTGTGACGATTAATGCAGGAAATATGACAGAAACCAAACTTAAACATACAACAAAAAGTATAGAAAAAAACACACTGTATGATATAGCTGATGTACTTACCATATCGTTTCATTAACACACCGTAATAGACTTAATTAAACTGTTTATTGGATGAAAAATTATCTAACTGTGCCGCTACCAAGAATTCTGATATTTTCAGAATCTGGTTTCAATATAACACAAATATCATTATCAAATACTGTTGGCTTGTCTAGTCTAAGATTTACTGGATTTGCTGATACAAATTTGGCTGCTTTTATTTGCATATCAACACTTAGTAAACACATCTGGTTTTCTGAAATCTCTCCTTTGTAGAAAGGATTTTTCTTAAAATCAAGTTCAATTTCCGATTTTATTTGATACAGTGCAGGATCTTCACACAAAATATCGCCTCTGTTTATCTCATCTGGCTTTGCGCCTTTGAGTGATAGTCCAACTCGTGCAGACGAGCCAGATTCGGTGGCAGGTTCATCATGCATTTGAATAGATTTTACAACAACATCAATTCCTGCAGGTAAGAGCTTTAGAGTATCATATTGTTTTACTTTTCCCTGTACAACCTTACCTAAAACTACAGTCCCTACTCCTTTTACGTCAAAACAATGGTCAATTACGATTTTTGTTTTTCCTTCTTTTGAAATGGGTTCTAGTTTATTGATAACTTGTTTTAGATCTGATGAATTTACTAATTTGTAGTGCTCAAGTACAGTTCCTTTGGTCATTGCAGTTAGCCGATTTTCATCAACGTCGTATGTGTGGCTTAGAATCCCTTCTCGTTTTTTTAATAGATCAAGTGCAATAATTTGTTCTCCTGTAAATTTGTCAAGTGAGCCTACATAGAATATTACATATTCTCCAAGGCTAATTGCCTGAAAAAGTGGTTGAATTTTATCTGGAAACCCGTTTGGGACAACCCATGTTCGAATAATGTCAGATTCTTTTCTATCATATAAGGTAATATCGGTTTTTGTTCCTTTTTTCCCAAATTCATCAGCTATCGATTGTTCACCTAAGACTACAAAGTTAACAGATTTCATTACTTTAGCACAAAATCACATCTAATTCAACGTTTTTAAATAAAATCTTTGTAATATTTTATTTTGAAATTTTCACTATGTTTTTTTGTATTAGATATTGTATGCCTTTGACAAATTCTTCGTTTGATATTGCTCCCTCGGACCACCAGCCAGCATTTTTTCGTAGCCAATATGGAATTTGTTGCGAGTCTGCTTCTGATTCCTGAGTAGTTTGAGGGATTTTGATTATTTCTGCATTAATTAGGTATTCTATTCCTTTAACAAAATCAGTATCTTGTATCTGGTTTGTTGCCCACCATCCAGCATTAGTTTTAATCCATTGTGGGATCTGTATTATAGACTCACTTGATTCTAAATTATTTAAAACAAAAGAAACTTTCCCTCGTGGTTTTTCTTCATAACTTCCACTGATTTCATATGTGCCTTGTGCCCAATCATCTTTTATCGTAAGTCTTGTTTTAAAATCACCCGTTCGTTCTCCTTTAACAGCAAGGTCTTGTGTTGTTCCGTCAGGTTTTTTCACAATAAATATGATAGAAATGTCTTCTTTGTATTCAAGAACATTACCATAAATTTCAACAATTGTAGTTCCATTTTTTGAAATAAAATATTCTTCTTTTTCTATATAGAGTGTTCCAATTTTCTGTGTTGTAACTATGTTTGGACCTTCAACTTCATTAATTGTAAAAGTTACAGTGCCAACTTGATTTCCAAGATAAACCGCACGTATTGAATAACTTCCAGCCTCCCAGTTTGCATCAAATAATATGCTCGTAGAATATTCACCCAAGTTGTTTGGAAGAGTTTTTACTTCGGTTGTAGAACCGTCTGGTTTATCAATGAATAACGATAGTCTTACTCCCCCTGAAGCATTTACAATCTTACCGGCAATTTGCATAATAATTAATTGATCTTCTGCTATTGAAAATGAGTCATTATCAATTTTTATCGTTCCGTAATTTGTTGTGGCCTCTTTTTCAGCACTAGCTAGTTGAAATACAATCAGGTTTAGTGTCATTACAAATGTTAGTATACAAATCCATGAAAATTGTGTTTTCAATTGTGCTGTATTTTGTTTGATTATGTATTAAGTTAGTAGGTCAGCTAATCTGTTATGGAAATGATTTTAGTGTTACAGCATAACTTGCAAATCTATGATTTTTAGGGAAAACTTTGTTTTGTGAATATTTTGAGATTATTTTTCCCTTAGCACCATACAACCCAAGTGGCAATTTTACAGATCCAATCTTTTCTGCTTCTTTAAGAACTTCATCTGTAGGAGAATAATAGTTTTTTATTTTTTTATGCACAATCTTTTGTACATGCTTGCCATCTTTTTGTGGATGCATTGAATCATCATCAATTGATGCGCCAAAGAAATGAATGCTTTCAATAATGTTTTTTGTATTTTTCTTTAAGGCAAGTTTTCTTATTGCACTTAAAATTACCTGTGAGCCTAATGAATGACCAATAAGACGAACCTTTGTTTTTGGATTTTTTTTCTTAAAATCTAAAATAAATTGTGCTAAATGTATGCCATTTTGTTCTGCGATTTTTTGTCCTACTCGAAGTGCTCTCAATGCAGTTTTTTTAATATGTACACCTTTTGTGTTTGAATCATAGCTAAATCCTATTACTGGATAGTTGTAATGAAGTTGTTGTAATCGCTTTTGCGCAATAATAAATTTTGAAACAGCATCTTGTTTGTTATTGCGTAAACCATGTACCATGATAACAATTTCAGGAACTGAAAGTTTTGTAAAATATTTTACCGGATAAGGATAGTATGAATTGTTTTGTAGTCTCTTTCCAGTTAAAAGATCATAATATCCTCGCGTAGAAACTCGTGGAACTTTCTTGTTTATTTTCAAATTTTAGTGTTGAAATTTCTTTTTGTAGTTTTGTATATCTGATTCTTCAACTTTTGAAAACAGTGGGGTTACATTACCAATCTTGTGATCTTTTTTTATCAGAAAACTAGATGCCAAATCCCATGATTGATCTGAAATTTGGTTATTCATTGCAAGCTGTGACCAAATCTTTTCTGCTGAGGCTGGCAAAAAAGGATACAAAACAATTGCAAGACTTGCAACCGCATTTGCAGAAAGATGTGTTGTTGTTTTACTACTACTATTTTTCCATGGTTCTGTGTGCTGGAAATATTGGTTAAAGTGTGCTGTAAATTCAAGAATTTTTTTTAATGCTCTATCAAGATGATTTTGTTCTATTAGATTACCAACTTCTGATGATATCTTTTTGATCTTTTCTTCTGCTTCTTTATCCTGAGCATCAAATCCTTCTGGCGCAGGTATTTTTCCATCAAAACTTTTTTTTGCAAACCCAAGTGCTCTATTCACTAAATTGCCAAGGTTTCCAATTAATTCTGAATTTATTTTTATGGCAAACTCATCCCAGTCAAAATTCAAATCATCTTGCGAATACGGAGTTATGGAAACAAGGTAGAATCGTAAATAGTCAGCAGGATAATATCCTAAAAACTCTTTTAATCCAATGTACCAGTTACGGCTCTTTGATATTTTTTTTGACTGTAGTGTAAGATGGCCACGTGTTGGGATATAGTCTGGAAGCTTGTACTCTTTTTTAATTCCAATTCTCATTGCAGGCAGGAAAAGATAGTGGTGATATACGATGTCTTTTCCAATAAAGTGATAGATGTCAGCAGAATTCCAAAACTTTTTTCCATCAATTTCTATGTCATTTAGAAATTTTATAGCAGATGAAATGTATGCTAGGTGATTGTCAAACCAGCCATAGAAAACTTTCCCTTTTGCTTCGTCTAGAGGTATTTGAACACCCCATGAGATATCTCTTGTAATATCCCAATCAGTCAATCCCCCCTTTATCCAGTTTTGAACATATTTTTTTACATCTTTTTGTAGGCTTTGTGTTTCATCAAGCCATTTGTAAAGTTCTTCAGAGAAATTTTTGAGCTTAAAAAAGTAGTGTTTTGTTTTTCCTTTTACTGGAGGCTTATGACACAGTGCACATTTTGGGTTTTCAATTTCTTCTGGCACTCTGCCACACTTTTCACAAAGATCAGAATATTGATCTTCTGCTTTGCAATAAGGACAAACTCCTATTACATATCTGTCAGGAAGAAATTTTTTGTCTATATTACAATAAAATTGGATAATGTCTTTTTCATATATATGACCTTCCTCGTATAGTTTTTTAAAGACATCTTGAACAAATTCTATGTTTTCTTTTGAGCTTGTCTTGTAAAAAAAGTCAAAATCAATATCAAATGCTGTAAAATCCTCATAATCACGCCTGTTCCAATACTCTACATACTCTTGTGGACTTTTTTTTTCCTTTTCTGCCTGTATCAAAATTGGCGTACCAAAATCATCTGATGCGCAAATGTAATAGGCTTCAACTCCTTTTTGTTTTAGAAACCTTGTTGTTATATCAGCTGGAAGATAAGTTGATGCAACGTGACCAAGGTGAATCTCACCATTAGCATATGGAAGTGCACTTGTAATTATTGCCTTGTCTCTCATGCTATTTTCAGAATTAAAGTAGCTTAAGAAGCTACCAGCTATTCATATATGAAATCTGTTCTTTTGTTAGATTATCGGTTTTGACACCCATTGCCTTTAATGCATCAACTGCAACTTGTCTATCAATTTCTTGTGGTACTTTCATTACTTTATTTTCTAGTTTTTTGTGATTCTTTAGTATATACAAAATAGAAAGTAGCTGGTTTGAAAATGATTGTGCCATGACCTCAGGTGGGTGGCCTTCTGCTGCAACTAAATTTCCTAGTCGCCCTTTTCCTATCAAGTATATTTTCTTACCATTCTGCAACACACACTCATCAAGATTAGGCCTTACCTCCCTAACTGACTTTGATTTTTTCAAAAGAAAAGTACTATCAATTTCTACATCAAAATGGCCAACATTTCCAAGTATTGTGCCATCCTTCATCTTTAGTATGTGTTCTTTTCTAATTACACCAGTCATTCCTGTACATGTAACAAAAATATCGCCAATCCTTGCAGCCTGTGCCATCGGCATTACCTCAAATCCATCCATGTGAGCCTCTAGTGCCTTTATTGGATCAACTTCGGTTACTATGATTTTAGAGCCCATACCATGGCATCTTGCTGCAACTCCTTTTCCAACCCATCCATATCCAACTACAACTACTCTTTTTGATGCAAATAGCAGGTTCATTGCACGAAGGTATCCGTCAACTGTGCTCTGTCCTGTCCCGTATCTGTTATCAAAGAGGTGTTTTGTGTAGGCGTCGTTTACTACTATAACAGGATAGCGCAGTTTGCCTTGTTTTTCTATTGCCCTAATTCTGTTTACTCCTGCTGTTGTTTCCTCTGTAGCTCCAAGAATCTTTAGTGACTTGAATTTTTTATCAAAATGAGCCTTGACATTCATGTCGGCTCCATCATCTGTTAGAATTATCGGTTTGTGGTTTAGAACCTGCTCAATACACCAATCATACTCTTTTACAGTTTCACCTGCCCAAGCATAGATATGAATTCCCTGTGAGGCAAGAAATGCTGCAATATCATCCTGTGTAGTTAATGGATTGCCACCACATGCGACTACTTTGGCGCCAAGCTCTTTTGCACCCATAAGTAGGACTGATGTCTCTTTTGTTATGTGTAAGCAAAATCCTAATGTTATGCCCTTGAATGGCTGTGACTTTTTTAGTCTGGAAATGGTATTATCAAGAATTTGCATGTGGTTTTTTGCCCATTCATAGGAAAGTTTTCCTTTTTTTGCAAGTTTTTGGTCTTTTACCTTACTCAATACACATCACATCGATCAACACTATAAAATTCTATCAAATCTATTGCTAACCTAAATAAATCCAATCTACAAGCAAGATTCATGGCTTGGAAAAAGATTGCAGAAAAAAACTCAATTGAGAAAGGAAAAGGAAAAGAATTCAAAATCGATGATAGAAAAATTGCAATCTTTAATCAGGATGAGTATTATGCACTTGATGCACTATGTGCTCACCAAGACGGTTCAATCGCACCAGGAAAACTGGAAGGTGACATAGTTGAATGCCCGTTGCACTTTTGGCATTATAATATCAAGACAGGCAAACTTCTTGACTATCTTAAAGATGTCAAACTACAAACATACAAAGTCGAGGAACGAAAAGATGGCATCTATGTTGATATCTAATCCCAGTACAACTTTTATGCCAACAATTTGCTATGGCTATAATGAACCAAGATATACTAGATGAGATTAGAAATCAGGACTATAACAAAATTATCCAGTCAATTGAATCATTTCTTAAAGATAAAATTTCAAAAAGTGATGCAAAGGGTATAGTCTTTGGACTAAGCGGGGGCATTGATTCTGTAGTTGTTGCGTACTTGTGCTCAAATGTTTTTAAAAAAAACTCACTTGCACTGATAATGCCTGATTCTAAAATTTCACCAAAAACAGAAACGCAAGATGCGCTGCAGATTGCAGGAAATCTTGGCCTTGATTACAAACTACTTGACATTAACATAATTCATAATAGTTTTTCAAAACACCTAGAACCTAATGAAACAGCGCTTGGGAATCTAAGAGCAAGAATACGTGCAAGCATCTTATACTATTATGCAAATGCAAAAAACTATCTTGTCGTTGGGACAAGTGACAAAAGTGAGTATTTGATTGGGTATTTTACAAAATATGGGGATGGAAGCTCGGATCTAATGCCAATTGCCTCATTATACAAAACTCAGGTAAGGCAGATTGCAAGGACACTTAACGTTCCTGACTCTGTTATAGCGAAAAAAAGCAGCCCACACCTTTGGAAGGAGCATACTGCAGAAGAAGAGATTGGATTTTCATATGAAGAGATTGATTCTGTACTGTATTGTATTGTAGATAAGAAATTATCATTAGATGATGCAATCAAGAAAACTGGAATTGACAAAGCATCTGTAGAGAAAATCTACCAACTATACAAAAAAAGCCAACACAAGAGAATAACTCCTGATAAATTAGAATGAAACTAGCTAAATTGAAAATCTTTGATACACTAAGTAATTCTGAAAAAGAACTTGACACATCAAAAAAGATACGAATCTATCTTTGTGGTGTAACCGTTTATGATGAAGCGCACATTGGCCATGCAAGAACCATCATAGTATTTGATGTGTTAAGACGCTTTCTTGAATCAAAAAAAAATACAGTAGAGTTTATACAGAATTTTACAGATGTTGACGACAAAATAATAGAGCGTGCCCAAAAAGAAGGAGCTACCGCATATGATATTAGTGTGCGATACATTGAAGAGTATTTTCGTGACTTTGATGCACTCAATGTAAAAAGAGCAACAAGATACCCACAGGCTACAGAGCACATCAAGGACATGGTTTCTTTGATTGAATCACTTGTAAAAAAGAAAATTGCATATGTGTCAAAAAATGGGGTATACTTTGCTGTTTCAAAATTTGCAGACTATGGAAAACTATCAAAGAAAAAAATTGATGAGCTAATCTCTGGCTCACGAGTTGATATTGATGAGACAAAAAATGACCCACTTGACTTTGCATTATGGAAGTTTTCAGACGAGGCACCCTTATGGGACAGTCCCTGGGGCAAAGGAAGGCCTGGCTGGCATATTGAGTGCTCTGCCATGAGCATAAAGTACCTTGGCGAAAATTTTGAGATCCATGGCGGTGGAAGAGATTTGATATTTCCACACCATGAAAATGAAATCGCACAATCAGAATCTTTTACATCAAAACCATTTGCAAAGATCTGGATGCATGTAGGAATGGTCACAATAAATGGTGAAAAAATGTCAAAATCACTTGGAAACATAAGATCAGTACAACATGTGTTGCAAGGATATGGTCCAAATATTATCAGATTGTTTTGTCTTTCAGGTCACTATTCAAAACCAATTGATTACTCTGAAGATTTGTTAAAAGAGAACATCATAAAATGGAGACACGTTGAAACTTGCTATTATGAATTGTTACTTGCTGAGGGAAAAAGCAAGACAAATACAATCCAAGAAATTATTTCACAGTGCAAAACAGAGTTTGATGTTGCGTTAAGTAATGACTTTAACACATCACTTGCGCTAACAGCATTTTTCAAACTAGTAAAGGAGCTGAATCGACTAGCTGCTGATGAATTGCTATCAAAATCAATTGCCGATATAGCCCTTCCAGAGCTTGAAAGAATGTTTTTGGTGTTAGGATTAGCAATTCCAAAGATTACAAAAGACGAAATTGATTCAATAAATGAATTAATAAAAAAACGCGAATCACTAAGACAGCAAAAAAAGTATCAAGAGGCAGATAAGCTAAGAGAGCAAATTGCTAAGAGCGGAATTGAGTTAATCGACCATAAAAACAGAACAGCGTGGATGAAAAAAGAAAAAATCGCGTCAGATACTTGATTTTTTAAAGAATCTTGTATTTTTTAAGATCTTGCTTGAGTTTTTCTACATTTTGATATTTGATACTTTTTATTCCAATAGAATTTGCCGTCTTAACATTTGAAATTTTGTCATCAATAAAGAAGATCTCAGATGACTCAAATGGTACATTATCAAGCACATATTTGAATAGCCTTTTGTCTGGCTTTGCAAAGCCTATATTATGAGAATAAAATTGAAACTCAAATCTATCTAAGAGCCGACATTCTTCAAGTATTGCATGTGTGGTTTTTTCAAGATTTGAGAGCACACCTACCTTGATTTCATTTTCTTGTATAGTTTTTACCATTTTTAGTATTGGAGTGTTTAGTTTTGCTTTTTCTTTGAATGTATCGTAAATTAGAGATTTTTTGACTTTTTGTAATTCTATAGAGTTTACCTTTTTGCCTATTTTCTTCCAAAACTCATTTTCAAGTATCTTACCTGTGTGTAAATTTACAATTTCTTTTTCACATTCAGCTGTCAAGGTTTTTTCTGAAATGGCAAATTTTTCAGAAACTGCATGATACAGCCATGTATCACGCCACTTTACAATGACTTCGCCTATATCAAATAATACTAGTTGAAATTTTGGCATAAATTGTTTAGTTATGATTTATGTTTTTTTCTTTGAGGCACTGACAAGCGATATTACGTCTCTATCACGTAGTTGATAATTAGTAGGTAGCCGTAACTTGTACCTCAAATCCTTTGCATATAGCAAGCCTTTGAGCAAATC
>JBQTJY010000149.1:0-5128 GCA_052386635.1 Nitrososphaerota archaeon | reverse complement strand
TATGGAGAATATGTGAAATTTATTTCCCAACATGATCCAAAATATTCAGACATACTTGGAGATTATGCTGGCACTACAGAAGGCCAAACTGCAGGCACGTTAGATGAATGGGATTAACCTATAAGATTTAATAATTTTAAATCTTAGTGCGCATAGTTGGTATTTCTTTTAGAGAACATCCTCAACTTGATAGGATTTGCAGTAGGACTGGTAATTGGAATAATGTCATACATTGGGTTCAAAAACACTGGCAGCCCCACATTATTTAGACTGGAAATTGCATTTTTTTCAATTAGCGTTGGATTTTTTGTAATATGGACAGGTTACATGGTAGATGATTTCATACTAAAGACTGGCCAAATACAAAGATGGGTACAAACTCTAGGCATTGCAATTCAGACAGTTGGATATTTCTTTATTGCATTTTCACATACAATAAAATCATTTTTCCCAAAATCGCGCTACTTTAGATCCGTTGGCTATGTTCCGTTGTTCCTAGTTTCTTTTATCTCAATTGAGCACATCATAAGATCAATTTCATTTATTTTGTTAGTATATGGCGCAATTGAGACAATAGTTTCATACATTGAGGGAAGGAAGAAAGGTGCGCTCTTTGTAGCATTTGGGCTTGCCTTGCTTGCACTAGGCGAGTTTCTTGCGTGGTATTCGTTTGTATTTCCAGAAACTATTTTGTACCCAGCATCAATTGTAGTCAAAATTGCAGGATTGCTTTTGCTGTTCGTACCTGTAAGCAAGGTACCTCTAACTAAAATAAAATTTGACAAGTTTGAGGAATAGGTATTTTATGCGTGAACCTAGGCACGAAGAAGACAAATTTCATTGTCAAAATCTTTTATCTTAATAGTATATTGAAAAATATCCTATAACTATCATATTCGAAAACAGGAGAAGAAAAGGTCGTGTCAGCCTATAGAACACATATGAAGATAGTTGGAGAAATACTCATAACCGCAAGAGATGATGCACCTGATGAAAATGGTGCCAGTGTTACTTACCTGATTAGAAAAGCAAACATTTCTCATGTAAGAATTTCAAAAATACTTGGCACACTTGTATCGCAAGGACTCTTAGAACAGGTTGATTCTAAAAGTGCCTGCAAATACAAAATTAGCCAATCTGGAAGAGAATTTCTTGTTGCATATCAGACATTTAGTAAATTTGCAGATAATTTCGGTCTGACCATTTAATCATCTAGATCATCATCAAAGTCATCTTCAAAATCGTTATCTTCAAAGTCTGGTTCTGCAGACATGGTTGTTTTATGAGATTTTTGTTATAAAAATAATTTTCCTACTCTCCCAGTATCTGCACTACAAGATTTCGTGCTCTACTTCTAGTATCAAGCTCTACAAAGACAATTTGCTGCCATGTTCCAAGCAACAGTTGATTATCTTTGAAGGGTATTGTCAGCGATGGTCCTAATAATGATGCCTTGACATGTGAATGACCGTTTCCATCATGCCACATTTTTTCATGATCATACTCTATATCATGTGGAGCTATTCTTGCAAGCATTTTTGGAAAATCCTTGACTAATCCTGGTTCATATTCGATTGTTGTTAGTGATGCAGTAGAACCTGAGACAAACAATGTTACACTGCCATTTCTGATTTTTGATTCTTGGACAGTTTTTGCAACATCTTGAGTTATGTCTATTATGTCATTTTCTCCTTTTGATTTTATTGTAATTGTTTTTGTAGTTACAGCCATGACTTTTACCGTAATTTGATTATTATTCAAGATAGTAGCACATAAAGTACATGCAAGTTTCCTGTGATAAAAAAGGCATAGAGATTGCAGCAAGATCTATTCGCAATGGAGGAGTGGTTGTTTTTCCAACAGATACTGTTTATGGTCTTGGTTGTGATCCTTACAACACAAAAGCCATTAAAAAAATTTATAAAATTAAAAAAAGAGAATCTGCTAAATTATTTCCAGTTCTTGCATATTCAAAAGAGGCACTTTCAGACATTGTAGTATTTGATGAAAAATCAAATAAAATTGCAGAAAAATTTTGGCCAGGTCAGGTTACCTTGGTTTTAAGATTAAAAGATGAAAAAATCAGAAAATCTATGAATGTTCAAGACAAAATAGCTGTACGAGTTCCAAGCAACAGCTGTACATTATCACTATTAAAAGAATGCAAGATTCTTGTTGGAACAAGTGCAAACATCTCAGGCATGCGCTCATTTACAAATGCTAATGATTGTCTTGAGAGCATATCTGGATATGACATCTTTGTTGATGGTGGAACAATATCCAGCTCAGGTGAATCAACCATTGTTGAAGTAGATGATGGTAAATTAGTAATTCATAGGGAAGGAGCTGTCTCAAAAACGGAGATTATGAAACTGTTTTGAATCTAATTGTCACCTGCTCAAGAAATTTTGAAGAAGAAGCACAAAATGAAATAAAAAAGATTCTAGATGAATTAGGAGATAAAACTCCTGAAATTACAATTACAGATTTGTCAGGAATACTTACTGTAAAAACATCGATAGGATATGAGTCTGTTTTAAGAAAAATTAAACAAATCCTTGATGAGGAACCATGGTTGGTAAGATATTCGCTTAGAATAATTCCAATACAAGGACTCTCAACAACGGACATTGATGCAATTGCATCTGAAATGAAAAAACTAACAGGCGTGATTCAAGAACATGAAAGCTTTAAGATAGTTGTAGAAAAACGAAACTCGAACATTTCTTCAAAGGAAATCATAACAGAGATCGCAAAAGACCTACAAAATAAGGTATCAATGGAAAACCCAGACTGGATATTATTAGTTGAAATACTTGGGAACAAAAGTGGCGTCTCTGTGGTAAAAGAGAGTTCGATTATCAGCGTACAGAAAGTAAAACGCGGATTATCTGAATAATACTGCTGCTCTTTCTGTTAGTAAATCTTCTAATGGTGTCTTTGATAGTACAGTGTCTAGCTGCTTGTTTGATATATTGAATTTTTTTCTAAGAAATGGCTGATTATTTTTTGCAAGTTCTGTCAAAAATGGTTTTAGATAGCTATACAGTTTGTCTAAAAGTAGCTTTTTACCAATAGCAATTATTACAAAATCTTCGTTATTTTTTACTCCTACAATCTTTATTGCTTGAATGATTTGGTTTGTTCCTGCAAACCTCGTAATTATATCGGTTTCAAGCTTCTTTGAAAGCAAAATGTTATTTTTCTTGGCATAAAGCGATAATAGAATTATTTTTTTTACATGACTTTGGCCAAGTATAAAATTTGGAGATATACCTTGAATTACAATATTTGGAAATTTTTTCCTTAATTCGTCAAGAAATTTGATATTAGATCCCTGTTTTTTTATCGCAAAGATCTCTACTATTTTATTATCTACGAGAAACTTGGTTCGAGCTGAACCTCCATGGATTATTGGTATTATGCTAACAATGTCATTTGCCTTTAATTTGGCTGAAAAACCACCTAGTGTAGAGGAATCAACCCCATTAATTGCCACAAGAAGATTGTTTGTATCAAGATCATTCGTATTTTTTGGTTTATTTTTTACCAAAAAATTAAGCAGTTCTTGAATTGTCAGATCGTCTTGATTTACGATAATTTGGTCAGTTGAAAAAGTTTTTTTTGCGCCACCAAACAGTTTGACTGTAATCAATTCAATTTTGTTAATCTGTAACTTGAAATTAATCTTATTCTATGAAATCTTAACTGGCAATTTCTTCTGAGATGGGTTCAGATTCTACAGCTTCAACTGTTTGGGTTAATTCTTGTTTTTCGCTTTCAATCTCCTCAAGCTCACGTTTAATACATTTAGTTAGATAACCTGCTAATTCATTTTTCAAGCCTTTAGAGCGAATTACAGAAACTTGTTCTAATGCTTTTTTGTTTTCTGCAAAATCTGTTCCAAATCTATCTTTGTGGTTTTTGAGAAGATCTAGCGCAAGTCTTTTGATTCTATCCACTCATCAGCTTATCAAGGTGGGTTTTTTATACCTATATGCCAAGATACACATCTGAATTTTTTTCTAAAATTTTTAACATCTCATCATATGGTTTTCTTAGTATCTTTGAGGCACAAAAAACAACACTTGGTATAAAACTAAGTTGTGCTGGTTTTAGTCCAAAACATTTTGCAAATATTACTGGTCCGTCTGTCTCAACTAGTATTTTATCTTCATCTGTGTTTTCCAATAAAACTTGTTTGTCCTTTGCATATACTATGACAGGTCCATATGATACGTAAAATCCATTATCCATTGCTTTTTTTAGTTGTTGTTTGTTCCCATCAAACCAGTGGAATAGTACCCCTTTCAGAGAATAGGATGGAAGAATTTGGTAAATTTCATCAAGTGTTTTTCTTGAATGAATTGAAATTGGCTTTTCTAGTTTTTCTGCGTGTGATAAAAATTGTCTAAAAACATGTTCTTGCCTTTCAAAATCTTCGGTTGTATTAACGTAGGTTCTATCTAATCCAATTTCCCCTATTCCTGCCAATTTATCTGAATTTTGACTAATTAATTCCAGTACTGGCTCAATTTCTTGGTTAGCCATTTGGGGGTGGATTCCAATAAATGGTAGTATCAGGTTACTTTTTTTGGAAAGCTCAAGCGTTCTGATTGAGGTCGTATAGTCTACAGAAACACAGCATCCTTTGATCTGCATTTTTTGCATGCCGTTAATGATAAGAGCTATTTCTTTTTCATAAAAGGGATCTGATAAATGGATATGAGAGTCTACTAACCAGCTCATGATTTTTCGTAATTACCTAAGGGAATTAGTCTGTATAAATCGATTCTAAGGTGGTTATTTTTTACTCAAAGTTTTTTATCGTTGGTTTTAAAGACTCTTTTGATGAAATCATCCGAGCTTGGGTTATCAGCTATGTACAGGATCTTAAAAAAATCTGGTGCAGAACGTGTCAGTGATGAATCAGCTGATGAATTAAGGCGAATACTTGAAGAGGTTGCCACTAACATAGCTAAAAGCGCAGTCGAAATGTCTGTTCATGCTGGAAGAAAAACTATCAAGGCAGAAGATATCAAACTAGCAGCAAAGCCATTTGCAAAATTATAATCTAAGAGTTTAATTGTTGTCAAGTTGTTTTTCTGACTACGGTGAGGTGGCAGAG
>JBQTJY010000148.1:0-4298 GCA_052386635.1 Nitrososphaerota archaeon | reverse complement strand
CCCTCAAGAACCTCATGGCATTCCCAGTATCGTTCATTATTAAAATAGAAAATACCTTTTCTTATGGCCTCGTCTTTTTCAAAATGTTCTTCAATTACATGCTTTGCATGATCTAACTTTGCAATAGGCTGCAGTCTTTTTACCAGCTCATCTAGCTGCTCTTTAGGAATCGAAATATCGTATTCTACATACTTGCTTGAAACCCGAGTATCACGTATTGTTACATCAAGCCCTGCACAAAGGTTACGAGCCTTAGAGAGAAGGTAATCTACATCAGTTGGGCTATAATCGTTATTTTTCAAATGTAACATAAAACGATCCATGTTATATTGGACTTGGGTTTTCTTAAATTTCTTTTTTAATTTCAATTAAGATTTATATGAACTATAGAAAAGGTTTGTGATACATGTCAGTAATTGAAACCGTTAGTGATGTAAGTAATCCATTTCTGTCTAGACGAGAAATTACCTGTAACTTTGCTGGTCTTGGCGGGAAATTAAAAAAACTTGAAGCCTCAGAGATGATTACAAAAGAATTCAAGCTTGACGGGAAAGTTGTTATTCCAATAAAAATGAAAACTCAGGCAGGAAAGCCTGTTGTTACTGGCACCTTTTATGTATCTGAAGATGAAAAGATAGCAAAACAACAAGTCAGCCCAGTAATTTTTGAGAGATTAGAAAAAGGAAAGAAAAAAGATACCGCTGTTACAGAAGAAAAGCCCCAAGAACAAAAGGTAGATGCCAAAGTAGAAGAAAAAACTGAACAGAAAGCCGAACAGGAGAAAAAGGAATAATTGGCTGGAAAAAAAGGTTCAAGTCCAACTGTTAACAAATACTACAAGGTAGATGGAGATAAGGTAACTCGAGTTCGCAAAATCTGTTCCCGTTGTGGAAAGGGAGTCTTTATGTCTCAGCACAAAGATAGACATACTTGCGGCAAATGTGGTCTAACAGAATTCTTGCAAAAATAAATTAATTTTGTATACTAGTACAGTTTCTTTCTTTTAATCGTCGAACTTTTTTCTTCTAGTTTCTTTAGTTTTTCTAGCAGACTTGGTTCTATCTTTATTTTTGCAAATGATTCTGCTGATACTTTGATAATGTTAGAGTCAAGTGTGATATTTGTTGTTGGAAGTTTTTTTTCAATCCAAAACTTTATTGTTTTATCTTCTAATTTGAAATCTCGAAATCCAGCTGGAAACTTTTTTGTGATATGTGATAGTAATGTTTTATCATTAAAAACAGCCTTGGGATCAAAAAGTCTTGTAGAATCCGCATATACATTTTCAAACAGATTTCCAGAGATTTCATCTGAAAGGATCTCCATTTTTGATGCTCTGCGTATGAGCTCTAGATAATGAAGAAACTCGTGAGCTAAAATTGCGTGTATTGTTCCTTTCAATCCATAGGCAATCAGCGGGGCAGTTAGCTGTATAACAATTTGCAGGTGATTATCTAATACAATTGGGATAGTTCGTGCAAACAGTATTCCATAATCATAAGAGTTTGAAGATGTGATTACTGTTGAGGGTTCAACGTAAGCAATTGGATAATTGAGTCCTGATGCTTTTTGTATTCTGTTTATGCCAGCTACTGCAACAGGAAAACGCTTCTCAATTAGTGAAATTACCTTTTCTGGCAAAATGCCATTTTGCCTCGCTTCCTTTATTTTTAAAAGTGGATTCAACGATTCAAATCAAAAAGTGCGTATAAAAAGTGCTTTGGCAATATGTTTTGTAGTTAAATTATTGAGAAAATTTGACCGAGGACTTATGATTTTATTTAAACTAGTCTTATCTCATAAAAGTCAAATTCTTTACAACTACACTTTGTGTTAATCAAGTCAGTCAGGTTTGGAAACACATTAGTTCCCTCAACAAATCTCTTGATTGGTAGACCTCCATCGGCTGTCATAAATAAAGAAAATGAGTTTGAGGAAAGCAATTTGTATTTTACAGAGTAGATTGTTTTTTCGTTTCGTTTGGTTTTGTCATAAACTGCAATAATATTTTTTATGAGAGTTTCAATTGGTTTTAGATCATCTTTTGTTATGCTACCTTCGGTCTCAACATGTAACTGGACTTTTGTTTTAAATAGAAATGATGTTTTTAGATTTTGTTTTATTTGATGGAGATTGTGTATTACCACCTTGTCTTGAGTTATTTTTTTTGCTAGGTGGACGTTTCTTTTTTTTGGATTTATTAACTTTACAAAAAAAGGTCTTCCTTTGTTTAATACAAGACTTGTCTTATCCTCGCCACCAATCCATGTTATCTTGATTTGGTCTGCATCAAACTTGGCAAAGACAAGTTTGGCAATCTTTCCTTCCACACTATCATAGGTACATATTCCATGGTTGTTGCATGTACGACAGCCCTTTCCCTCACAGTTTGAGCAAGGTTTTTCCTTTTGAGGTATGCCACGTTCTGTTTTTGTGTATTTACCAAAAAGAAACAATGGTAATGATTTTACTAGACATGAATCAGGTTTGAGATCTATTGTGATTGTGATTTCAGGATTAAGATAGTCAATTCTGCTTTTTGTTTTCTTTGAAAAGATTTTTGCTATTTGGTTTGTAAAATCAGTCTTTACGCTGTCTATGCCACGTAGTTGAAACTTTGACCTAATTTCATCGTCATTATCAACAATTGATGGTTTTAGGATAGCCCCTACAAGAAATGTTGAAAATTCGTATTCTGATGATATCTCAAGCAGTTTGTCAACATAATAATTTGTTTTCAAAAGAAAATTTTTGCATACAAAGCATTTGCTAGGTTCGCTTTTTTGCAAAAAGTGATAAATCTTTTTCCCAAGTTGTTCATACGATAAAAGTCCTAGTTTTTTTGCAAACAGTCTTCCTGTGCATATAGCACATAATTGATATTCGTCCAAGATTTTTTCTGCGGTAGAAAGTGTTTGAGATAGTTTTTTTGAATGAGATTTTTGTTTTAGGTTTGATGTAGATAGTAATTTTGTTTGCAAATTCTATCCCAGTCCCATTCTTCGTAAAAATCCCTGCATCTGTCTTCCCTTTGATGCTTTCATCATACTCTTTGAGTTTTTGTAGTTTTTTAGCAGCTCCTTTACCTCATGTTCTGGCCATCCAGATCCTCTTGCAATTCTTTTAATTCTTGATGCGTTTAGCAAGTCAGGATCCGCTTTTTCCTCTTTTGTCATGCTTTGTATGATGTATCGCCATTTTTGCACCCTGTCTTCCATTTGTTCTAGCTGATCTTCTTTTACCATTCCTGATAGTCCTGGCATGGTTTCAAGAAATCCCTTTAGTGAGCCAACCTTTGTTACCTCTTCAAGCTGATAGTAAAAATCATCCATGTTCATCTTACCACTTGACATGCGTTTAAGACGAACTTCATCTGCTTCGCTCTCAAGTCTTTTTGCCAAGTCTAAAAGTGCTTGAACATCACCCATGCCCAAAAGACGTCCCACAAATCTTGTTGGAGAAAATTTTTCTAAATCATCGATGCGTTCTCCAGTTCCAACATACATTATCTGTGCACCTGTTGCTGCAGAAGCAGCTAGCGCGCCTCCTCCTTTTGCTGAGCTGTCAAGTTTTGTTACTATAATTCCTCCAACTGGAACTGTTTTGTGAAATGCCTCAGCTTGTGAGTAACATTGCTGACCAATTGTGCCGTCAATTACAAGTAATGCCAAGTCAGGTTCAGCAGCTTTGCTTATCTGCTTCATCTCATCAAGCAGATCTTTTTCCTCTTTATGTCGTCCTGCTGTATCAATAAGAACAATATCAATACCAGAATCTGTAAAGTGTTTGAGGCCGTTTTTTACAACAGATGACGAATCTTTGTTGTTTTCTTCGCCATAAACTTCGATGTTTGCCTTTTCACACATTGTTTTTAGCTGAACTAGAGCTCCTGGTCTGAATGTGTCCGCACCAATTGCACATACCTTGTATCCTTGTTTTGAGAGAAATTTGGCAAGTTTTGCAGTAATTGTTGTTTTTCCGCTTCCTTGAATCCCAAGCATCAATACCTTGTTTAATTTTCCTGGCTTGAATGAAAATTCGGTCTCATTGCCAAGAAGTTTTGATAGCTCATCGTAGAGAATTTTTACAATGTGGTCTTTGCGTGAAAGACCTGGAGGAGGAGTCTCATTAAGGGATCTATGTTCTAGATTTTTTGTAATTTCAAGAACGAGTTTTACATTTACATCAGATTGTAGCAAGGCACGTTGAACATCACGTGCTAGTTCTTTGATTAGCTCTTCATCAATACCAGAAGAGCTCACTAATTTTTTTATTGCTGCTCTGAGATTGTTTTTTAG
>JBQTJY010000147.1:0-2619 GCA_052386635.1 Nitrososphaerota archaeon | reverse complement strand
CTGTGGAATGACATCTGGCAGTTCCGGAACTACAAATTCCGAGTCTTGGTTTTCTTTTGCATAATCTGAGACTGTCCTAATTGTAGTCTTGATTATTTGCTCTATTCGCTTCATATGTCGTTATAGTCAACATATGCCTCTTCCATGTCTATTGAGATTGCCTCAGATAGGTGCCTGTTAGTTCTTGACGGTTCTGCTCTAAAAATTGGTGCAATCTCAAACACTTTTTCAAAGCTCATTGTAAGCTGTTCTTTGTAAAGCTGGGGGCTTTGTGCCAAAAATGCTTCTTTGTTGTAATAAAATATTGGAAACAGTGCAGCACCACCTTCTGTTGCAGTTGCAATCATTTTTGGCGTGTTGATTTCAACAAAACTATTTTCATAAAAATAATCACGAATTGATTTTAAAACTTGGTTTCTTGCAAGAAATATTTTTTGTAAAACATCCCGTCTTAGATCAATTGCTCTGATTTCTAATCGTGTGTCTATGTTTTTTACAGTCTTTGCATGTGGCTCAAATGGTGGAATCTTTTCAACTTCTGAAAATACTCGCAACTCTTTCGGAATAATTTCTACTCTGCTTGGTGCTTTGCTTGATGATTTTACCTTGCCTACAACACCAATACATGAGTGTTCTTTTAGTTTAGCTAGTTTTTCTCTGAGCTCATCAGGGCAGTCGCCTGCTTTTGCAACAATTTGAATCTCGCCTTGACTATCACGTATATTTACAAATGAAATGTTTCCATGGCCTCTTGCGCTTATTATCCAACCCATAACAGTGACCTCTTTTCCTTCTTTTGATGGATCAAGCTCACTTGAATAGTGAGTTCTGCGTAA
Organism: Nitrososphaerota archaeon; assembly: GCA_052386635.1. GTDB lineage: Archaea > Thermoproteota > Nitrososphaeria > Nitrososphaerales > Nitrosopumilaceae > VHBM01. The sequence goes on along the minus strand of JBQTJY010000147.1, from coordinate 1,783 downwards.
ATTTCCTAACTTAGTATCTATCATAGCTTGACATAGTTGGAAAATTCACTGTATTTAATAGGTATCAAAATATCAATTAATTAAAAAACTAGTCTATTCTCTTTTACTTCATTTAAAATATTATAATAATTAGAATAAACCAAGGTTCTGTGTTTTACGAATTTTTAGCATTAATTTAACCAAATTCTGTTAAATAATATGTTACAGATAATCTAAATTTTGGGTTTTGTTCTAAAACGACAGATTTCAAGCCGCGATGAAACAATTAGTCATTGGTTCAGAACCTCACGGATTTGCGCATATGCAGCAGCGTATGATATTTTGCGATTGCACAATCGTTCTTTTATGCATGCAATCTTAAGACACTTGATTTTATCGTACTGTGTCATATAACGTAATTTAGCATGTTAGTTGTATAAAATCAGGTATAAAATCTGGAAAAATCGGCAACATCGGGTTATGAGGGATCATCTATGATTGTGCCGTGACAGTCTGAGCTTAAATCCCTCACTATTAGTTTCAATCCTTGTTGTAATGGATTAGTCTTTCAGACTGGTACCGGTGAAGACATACCAAGAGTTGGAACCAGTTTCAATCCTTGTTGTAATGGATTAGTCTTTCAGACTAACTTCCTCAAAATCAGTCAATGATTGATTTTATCCTAAAATCTGTTCCTGCGGACCTAAAACCCATAATCTCAATTAAGCTTATAGATGAGTTATTCGAGTACGTATCAGGCATTAATTTGCATCCTTCTTAAGACGTTTATTTGCTAGTTTTTGTATCGCTTTGGCCGCAATAGCTACTCTAGGTTCACATTGCGCCCTACAGGTTCTAAAAGGCGCAAAAGACGAGGGTCTAAAAACAATCCTAGTTTCTGAAAAAAAACGCGAAAAACTATACCGCAGATTCGGCTTTATTGATGAACTTGTCCTAGTTGATTCATTTGGTGAGATTTTAGATAACAAATGCACATCAATTCTTGAAAAAAACAATGCAATCCTTGTACCACATGGAACATTGATCGCACAGATGAGCTCAAAAGATATTGAATCAATCAAGACACCGGTTTTTGGAAACAAGTATATTCTAAAATGGGAGTCGGACCGTGCATTAAAAGAAAAACTAATGCGAGAGGCAACTCTTGATGTACCAAAAACAATCTCCAGTCCAAAAGAAATCGACAGATTAGTTATTGCAAAACGTCATGGTGCAGCAGGTGGAAAAGGATACTTTCTTACAACAAACGAAAAAGATTACATGAAAAAGCGTGACAGACTAATCAAGCAAGGAATCATAAAAGGCGATTCTGATCTTTACCTACAAGAATATGTTTCCGGGGTTTTGGCATATTTGCAATACTTTTACTCTCCACTAAAAGATGAAATCGAATTTTTTGGAATTGATCAAAGACACGAGTCAGATATTGAAGGTCTAGCTAGGATTCCTGCACAAGAACAAATGGATATTGATAATGTTCCATCTTTTAATATAATTGGAAACAGCCCAATGGTTTTGCGTGAATCATTGCTAGATAAAGTGTATTCTATGGGTGAACGTTTTGTTATAGCAGCAAAAAAACTTGTGCCACCTGGCATGAATGGGCCCTTTTGCATTGAGGGAGTCTATGATGAAAATGCAATTTTCAAAACATTCGAGTTTTCTGCAAGAATTGTTGCTGGAACTAACCTCTACATGGATGGTTCACCATATACTACATTGATTTATGATGAACCAATGAGCATGGGAAGACGAATTGCCCGTGAGGTAAAAGAGGCAGAAA
>JBQTJY010000146.1:0-26574 GCA_052386635.1 Nitrososphaerota archaeon | reverse complement strand
ATCAAAACTTACCAACAGAATGGGGCTAAATCAGTCAATTAACTGGTTCCAAACACTCAATGTTATACTTTTTTACGTAACACTTAATTCAATTACATATTCAGTGTCAAAATATGCGAATTTTACAATTACATTGTGACAATATAGAGTACAATCCAACAAAAAAAGAGATTTCATCAGCAGAAGACATCGATCCTACGCCAAAAAGATTTGAAGAAATTGTAGTTGCGTTTGTTGCAATTGAAGAAGGCGATGATAAAACAGTGGCAACAAACGCTATTTTACAAATTAAAAACTCGATGCAAAAAATTGGCTGCCAAAAACTTCTCTTATACCCGTACGCACATCTAAGCTCAACTTTAGCATCTCCTACTATCGCACTTTCTATCTTAAAGGAGATGGCATCTCTTGCATCTGATCTAGAAGTGTATCGTGCACCATTTGGGTGGACAAAGTCATACAAATTGCAAGTCAAGGGCCATCCTCTGGCTGAAAACTCTAAAGTCATTACAAAAGAAAGCATTGATGATTCATCAACTGCGCTAAAAACTGAATCAAAAATCAAGTCATTTTGGCATATAATGACTCCTGATGGCAAAATGCATGATATTGGAAGCTTTAATTTTTCAAAACACAAGAATTTAGAAGTTTTAGCAAAATACGAAGCTGCAAAAAAAAGATCAGTCGATGAGCCTCCTCCACATGTAAGGCTAATGAAAAAAATGGCAATTGCTGACTATGAGCCAGCATCTGATTCAGGCAATATGAGATTTTATCCAAATGGCAGACTAATCAAATCATTAATCGAACATTACGTAAATGAAAAAATTCACGAGTACGGTGGACTAGAAGTAGAGACTCCAATAATGTATGACTCTCATCACCCTAGTCTTGAGAGTTATTTTAACAGATTTCCTGCAAGACAATACAACATAAACTCTGAAGGAAAGCATCTAATTTTGAGATTCGCTGCATGTTTTGGTCAATTTCTTATGGCAACAGACTTTCAACTATCATACAAGACAATGCCGCTAAAGCTTTACGAACTTACTCGTTACAGCTTTAGACGAGAGCAATCAGGTGAGCTAGTAGGTCTTCGAAGACTAAGGGCATTTACAATGCCTGACTGTCATGCATTTTGCACAGATATGAAGCAGGCAGTTGAGGAATTTAGAAAGCGATTTGACTTGTCACGTAATGTAATACATGGACTAGGCCTTGAAGAATCTGACTATGAGATGGCAATACGATTTACCGAAGATTTTTACAATGACAACAAATCATTGATTGAAGAAACAGTCAAAAAAATTGGAAAACCAGTACTTGTTGAGATGTGGAAAGAAAGATTTTTTTACTTTGTCTTAAAGTGGGAGTTTAACTTTATTGATAATCTTGGCAAGGCATCAGCCCTTTCTACTGATCAAATCGATGTAGAAAATGGACAAAGATACAACATTACATTTGTTGACGAACAAAACAAACCTCAGTTTCCAATAATTTTACACAATTCCCCAAGCGGTGCAATCGAGCGAGTAATTTACGCACTACTTGAAAAGGCAGCAAAAGACTCTAGAGAAGGAAGAAAACCCCACTTTCCACTATGGCTTGCACCAACGCAGGTTAGAATAATTCCATTAAACCCTGAATTTCTTGAATATTGTGAAAAATTAGCAGATAATATAGGTAGCAAAAACATTCGCGTTGATATTGATGATAGAAACGAAAGCATCGGAAAAAGAATACGTGATGCAGAAACTGAATGGATACGATACATCCTAGTCATTGGCGAAAAGGAGATAAGCTCTAAAAATCTCAATGTTAGAGATAGAGAATCAGGCGCGGTAAAGGAAATATCAATGGATGACTTTGTTTTAGAAATTCAAAAACAGATTGAGGGAAAACCGTTTTCACAGCTCAATTTTCCAAGACATGTGTCTGAAAGACCACAAATTATGGTATAATGGTGTTTGAAGATGAGCTATCTTGATCTATACCTAAACAAAAATCCGTTAATCACTAGCCCAAATGAAGGTGGAGAGGCATCTGTAATAGTATATGGAATACCATTTGATTCTACCCATTCATTTAGACCTGGAACAAGATTTGGTCCTGATGCAATAAGAAGTTCATTTAACAACATCGAAATTTTTATGCCACAATTTAATGTTGATTTAGAGTCTGTTAACATCCAAGATTTAGGAAATACTGCCCACACTGTAGTTGCAACGCATATGTTAGACATGGTTTCAAAAATAACAACAGAACTAATTTCAAAAAACAAGCAACTAATTATTTTGGGAGGTGAGCATCTAATAACATTAGGCACATATCCATGCTTTCCAAAAAATACAGGATACATTGTATTTGATGCACATTATGATTTACGTGATGAATATGCTAATACTAAACTAAGTCATGCTGCATACTTGCGACGTATAATCGAAAAACAGGGCTCTGATACAATTACTCATGTTGGGGCAAGATCCTATGTGAAAGAAGAACTTGCATTCAAAAAAGAACATAACGTCAAAAGCATCTCGAATATGGATATCAGAGATGGAAAAGCAGTTAAGATGATCAAAGATATAGCATCAGTTTTTGATAAATTGTATGTTAGCATAGATTTGGATGTTTTGGATCCTGCTTTTGCACCAGGAGTAGGCAATCCTGAAGCCGTAGGAATAACATCAAGAGAGCTATATGACATGGTATGCTCACTTGAAGACAAGAAAATTATAGCAGCAGATATTGTTGAACTGTGCCCAGAATTTGACAATGGTTCTACAGCAGCAATTGCTGCAAGGCTAATGTCTGCAATTATTGCAATGAATATTAAATGAAAATTTACTCGTTATTTCTTATATATTCATGAAAGTTAGCTGAATCAAATGTTAAACAACCTAAGAAACTCACTTCAGCCTCATCTAGAAAAACTTGGACGTGGGTTTTCGGCAACAGGACTGTCTGCAAATTTCTGGTCTGCAATAGGCCTTGGATTTGCCTTTGTAGCAGCTATAGTTTATGGACTACAACTAGAATACTCATTGATAATTGGTGGAATACTTCTTCTAGTTTCTGGATTTTTTGATATAGTTGATGGGCAAGTAGCTAGGTTTACAAAAACAACCTCACAAAAAGGCGCATTTCTTGATTCTGTATTTGATAAGATTGCCGAAGTTGCAATATTTCTTGGAATTTTAATTGGAAACTATACAGAACCATACTTGGTATTTTTAGCAATTACTCTATCATTACTTGTCAGCTACACTCGTGCAAGAGCCGAGTCAGTTGGAATTAAACTTCAAGGCATTGGAATTGGAGAAAGAGCAGAACGATTGCTTGTTATTGCAATAATAGGTATGGCAAGCTTTATGCAATATGCTGTGATAATTGTTGTAATAATAGCAGCAATTACATTTATTCAAAGAGTTATTGTAACTGCAAAAAAGTTTAGTTAAATTAGTATAGTCTGCCGCGGTTTCGTCTGCTTGCTTCTGATCGAATCTTCAGTATTCCAAAGTGAATTGCACACGAAATACAGTACCATTTTAGTACACGTGGTGATGCAATGTATGCTCCTTGTGCCCTAAGCTCTTTTGCAAGGCTGTGCTCAACCAAGTTTAATCTCGATGTTACTTTTTTTGCCTTGTCTCTTGGAACAGTAGCGCCACAGTTTGTGCATTGGATACGGTCTGAAGAACCTTTTCCGCCCTTCTTGCGTCCTCTACTTGCACGTTTTAATGGCATGATGATACATCAAACCCCCTCTTTATAATATGTTGTACTAGAAAAATACAGTAAAAGTTACTCAAAAAAACTACTTTTTGCTGTTACTCTTGTGCCAAAGATTTAAGCAACTTTGTCATCTGACAAAACATGAGGGGGTTATGTCATACCTGCTTGACCTCAAATGTAGAACTGGTAGTATTCAAAGGACAAATTTTATGCAAGTCGTGTTTTGAAAAAATAAAGACAAAAAACTAAATCAAGGAAAATTTTCTAAATACAGATGAAACTAGATATTTTCTCCCACTGTACTATTGATACAATTGAGTTTGGTGACACTATAACAGAACAGATAGGCGGTGTTGCGTGCTATGGTGGGCTTACTGCACGAAAACTAAAATTTGATGTTAATCTTCATACTAAATTCGGTCCTGATTTTCCACATGATGAGTATCTTGCAAAAAATAAATTAGCATATAATAATGCACAATCAAACAAACCCACAACTAGGTTCACAATCAAATTATCTGGTGCAGATAGAACAATGTATCTTGCAAATACATGTATACCTATCGAATATGATAATTCAAACGCAGATGGATTTTTGGTAAGTCCAGTATTTGATGAAATATCTCCATCAACATTTGAAAATTTAAAAAAAGACTGTAATTTTATTTTCCTTGATCCACAAGGATTTTTACGGAGAGTAGATTCTGAAAAAAAAATATTTCTTGAAAAAACAAACATCGATCTTTCAAAAATTAATACTATCAAGCTAAGTTATGATGAGATCATGGCATTGTCTGATGGCGCAACAGTTGATGATATGAAAAACATACAAAAAAGAGGAGTAAAACACGTTCTTCTTACAAATAAAAAAGAAATATCGCTTCTTTCAGATGATAGAATATATTCAATTACCTTACCAAATAACGAAGTATATGATACAACAGGACTAGGAGACATTTTTTTTACTACATTTTGCTGTACTTTATTAAAGGAAAATGATTTTCTTTGGGCACTATGTTTTGCCGGCGGAGCAGCTCAGGCAGCACTTGACACAAAAGAATTGGGATTAAAAAAAATTCCAGAAAAAAATGATATTGAAACTAATGGCTCTTATTTCTATAATACTGTAAAATTCAAACAAGTTTAGGCTTTTATTGTACATGTTCTTGTATTTGCACTATGCAAGTTGGTATAGCAGGAGTTGGGTTAAGCGAATCTGCCTCAAAGATGATAAAAAAAGAGCTAGACGACCGTGGCATTACATCCTTTTACATATTGCCAAAATCAAAACCGAAAGATATCGATTGTATAATAGTTTTAGGTGGAGACAGAGGCGTTCGCAATTACTTTCACAAAAATACTGATTCAACAATTCCAGTATTTGGTATAAGTGAATCAGAATCAAGCGGTTTTCTAGCACAAATTGATCTAAAAGAATTTCCAGCTTATGCAAATCGATTAAAAAAACAAGACTACAAAATAGAAGAAGTGCCACGAATTAGTGTAAAGATAGATGGAAAGGCAGTATATCCAGTACTAAACGATGTTGCTGTTTTTGCATCAAAAAGTGCGATGCTAATGGAACACATCTTGCGCGTAAATGGTGAAGAGGTATGGCATGATAGTAGTGATGGTGTGATAATTTCAACACCCATTGGCTCATCTGCATATTCAATGTCTGCTGGTGGACCTGTAATTTTTCAAGATTCAGCAGTATTTGGAATTATATCGGTAAACTCACTTGATGTTACACGCAGACCTCTTGTTGTATCAAATATCAGTTTGATTGAAATCGACGACATTTCTGCAAGAATCTATTGTGAGGTTGTTTTGGATGGAATTGACAGACTCAGAGTCAATAAATCTGTAGAAGCAACAAAGTTTGTTCCATCTGCACATATAATACGAATGAAAAAAGATTCTACAGCAGTTTCTGCGCTTGCAAAAAAAGTCAAACTTGCTGAAGAGTTGCTTAACATGCCGCCAAGCTCAAAGTTGCTTTTAAAAATTTTAGAATATGAAGGTGCAATGACACAAAAGGAATTGGCAACAAAGACACTTTTGCCAGATAGAACAGTACGACTTGCACTTAGTCATCTATTGGAAAAAGGATACGTGAAAAGAAAAATATCTATGCGTGATGCAAGGCAAAAAATTTACGAGATCGCAAAACTAGGCTAACTACCAGACGCAGCCCTTACAAATGCTTCAAATGATGCCTCAGGAAAGCCAGGCCTACTACTAAATTCTGGATGAAATTGCACCCCAAGATAAAACCTATGTGAAGGAATTTCCAATATCTCCATTCTTTTGCCATTGTCACTTTCAGCTGAAAAACTCATCCCTTTTTTTGTTAACTCATCTAGGTATTCTTTATTAATTTCATATCTGTGTCTGTGTCTTTTTGTAATTAGATTTGATTTGTAGATTTTGTGTGCAAGTGAGTTTTCCTTTACATTAATTTGATTTGCGCCTAGTCGCAATGATCCTCCCATGTTTGATACATTTTTTTGTTCTGGCAGCAAGTCAACTATTGGATGTTTTGTAGTTGGTGCAATTTCAGTAGAGTTCGCATCATCAAATTTGCAAGCATATCTTCCAAATGCAACAGCTGCAAGCTGAAACCCAAAACATATTCCAAGATAAGGAATGTTTTTTTCACGTGCAAAATTCGCTGTTTTTATTATTCCCTCAGAGCCACGTACTCCAAATCCGCCTGGAACTAAAATGCCATCAAACTTTGCTAAATTTTCAATGTTTCCATTTAGTGTTTCAGAGTCTATCCACTCAATAGATACTGCCTTCCCAATCTTTGCTCCTGCATGTACTAGCGCTTGATTTACGCTCACATAGCTGTCTGCTAAGGTAACATATTTTCCAACCATTGCTATGCTTACTTTGTTATCAGCAGGGTGTAGTGATTTTACAATAAAATTCCATTTATCCCAATTTGCAGATGCATTTACTAGTCCTACCTTTGCAAATTTTTTAAAGATAAGATCAACTATTCCTTGGTCGTATAATGTCTGTGGCACCATAAAAATTGACGGGACATCATGGCATGAAAAGACATCATTTACAGAAACATTTGAAAACAAGGCAATTTTTTTCTTGGCAACATCTTGCAGGAGTGTTGTACATCTCACAGTAAGCATATCTGGCTGGATACCTATTCTTCGTAATTCCTGAACACTGTGTTGCGTTGGTTTTGTTTTTTGTTCACCTACAACATCAAGCGATGGCGCAAGTGTCACATGCACAAAAAGGACGTTTTGAGGTCCGTCTTCTACCCTCATTTGTCTTAGCGCTTCAAGAAATGGTAGGCTTTCAATATCTCCAACTGTTCCTCCACATTCAACTACAAGCATATCTAGATTTTCGTCTTTTGCGATTTTTCGTATGCGATTTTTTATCGCATCAGTTACATGAGGAATTATCTGTACGCAGGCACCAAGGTATTCGCCTTTTCTTTCTGCCTCGATTACACTTGAGTAAATCTGGGCAGTTGTAATATTGTGTGCTTTAGGTATGTTTTGGTTTAAGAATCGTTCATAGTTTCCTATATCCATGTCACACTCGCCTCCATCTTCGGTGACAAACACTTCGCCATGTGCTACTGGATTCATTGTTCCTGCGTCATAGTTTAGATACGGGTCAATTTTGACACATGAAACATTTTGATTAGATAATTGTAATAGTTTTGCAATAGATGATGAAACTACGCCTTTGCCAAGGCCAGACATAACTCCACCTGTTATGAAAATAAATTTTGTCTGCACATATGGGTATGAAGAATCCTGTTTTTAATCGTTTTCCAAAAGAAATCTTCTAATTTGGAATTTATGATTTTGTTGCCTGCTTTAAATTTCTAGTAAATGAGGCAAGCCTTGATTCTATTTTACTAGATCTAGTATTTTCAATAAGCCTCAAAAACGCACTTCCTACTATTACTGCATCTGCACCTAGCGATACAAAACGCTTGACATCACTAGCAGATGATACGCCAAAACCTACTCCTACAGGAATTTTTCCATTTACAATTTTTTTTGTATTTTTAACTGCATTAATAGTATATTTTTGAATTTTTCCTTGCATTCCAGTTGTTCCATACATTGAAACAAGATACAAAAATCCAGTTGTTGCCTTTGTAATCTTTTTTATTCGTTCTTTATTTGTATTTGGAGACACAAGAAATATTGTATCTATGCGATTTTTTCTTGCAGTCTTGAGATATTCATTTGATTCCTCAATTGACATATCAGGGAGTATGATTCCATCAATTCCTAACTTTTTTGCCTTTGAAAGAAATTTGTCGTAACCACGACTGTACAAAATATTTGTGTAGGTCATTAACACTAGTGGAATTTTTGTTTCGCGTCTAATCTGTTTTAAAATTTTAAAAAACTTTGCAAGCTTTGTGCCTTTGTTTAATGATGTGGTACTGGCATTTTGTATTACTGGCCCATCTGCAAGTGGGTCAGAAAATGGAAAACCAAGCTCAATTATATCAGCACCGCCTTTAATCAAACCACGAATAGCCGAAATCGTATCTTTTTCATTTGGATATCCTGTCATCAGATATCCAATCAACGCCTTTTCGTTTTTGGAGTAAAGCTCCTTAAATTTATCTTGAATTCTTGACATTTTTCTTTAGATATTCTTCTACTACTTCGACGTCTTTATCACCACGTCCAGACAAGGTCACAACAAGTGATTCTGATTTTGATCTAGTTTTTGCAATTTTTATTGCCTCAGCTACTGCATGTGCGGATTCTAATGCAGGGATTATTCCCTCACTTTGCGTAAGCAACAAAAACGCATCGATTGTTTCATCATCTGTAGCACTGCTATATTTTACGCGTCTGGCATCTTTTAGATACGAATGTTCTGGGCCTACCCCTGGATAGTCAAGTCCAGCAGAAATGCTGTACGTTTCTTTAATCTGACCTTCTTCATCTTGCAGTAAATAGGTCATCATGCCATGTAAAACTCCCTTACTGCCTGCATTTAGTGTTGCAGAATGATAATCTGTTCTAAGACCACGTCCTGCAGCCTCTACCCCACTCATTTCTACATCATCATCTAACATTGGATAAAACGTACCAATTGCGTTAGACCCCCCTCCAACACACGCAATCACTGCATCAGGCATTTTTTTTGCAATTTGTTTCATTTGTTTTTTTATCTCTTCACCAATTACAGCCTGAAAGTCTCGTACCATCATTGGATATGGGTGTGGACCTACTGCAGAACCTAACAGATAGTACGTTGTTTCTATATTTGTAATCCAATCACGTATTGCTTCATTTATTGCATCTTTGAGGGTTTGAGAGCCAGATTTTACTGGGTGTACTTTTGAGCCTAAAAGATTCATTCGAAAAACATTTAGTTTTTGTCTGATTGTGTCTTTGTATCCCATATAGACTTCGGATTTTATGCCAAGACATGAACATGCCATAGCTGTTGCTACGCCATGTTGGCCTGCGCCAGTTTCTGCAATAATTCGCTTTTTTTTCATTTTTTTTGCAAGAAGCGTCTGCCCAAGTGTATTGTTGATCTTATGTGCCCCCCCATGGAGAAGATCTTCTCTTTTTAGATAGATCTTTGCCCCGCCAATTTTTTTTGTTAGATTTTCTGCAAAGTAGAGCGGCGTTGGTCTTCCAGCATAATTTTTAAGATAATAGTCTAGTTCCTTTTTGAAACCCTTATCATTTTTGAATTTTAGATAGTTTTCTTCTAGTTCCTCAATTGCTGGAACCAGAGTTTCTGGTACATATTTGCCACCAAACTCACCAAATCTGCCATTTTTTGGAAGTGCTGTCCTCATAAGGCGTTCACCAATTGTCTCACAAATGTTTCGATATTATCACTTTTCATTATGCTAGAGCCTACAAGAAATGCACTTGCACCACAATCATGTAAAAATCGTATATCTTCAGGAGCTTCTATGCCGCTTTCTGATAAAACCATCCTTGATTTATCAAATCCATCAAGAACAATTTTTGTAGTTTTTATGTCTATTTCAAGAGTGTTAAGGTTTCGGTTATTGACACCAATCAGATCTGCATCAGTTCTCAGTGAATTTTCAAACTCAGTTTTTGTGTGTGATTCTATTAGCACTTTGAGATTTTTTTTATGTGCATAATCCACATACTCGTTAATTTCCCTTAGAAATTTTTTATCAAAGAGTGATTCTATGAGCAAAATATAGTCTGCTCCTAGTTTTTGGGCAGCATCTATTTGGATCTTATCTATTATAACATCCTTCATTAGTAATGGCACTTTTACATTTTGTCGTATTTTGACAAAAAATTCTGGCGACCCGTCAAAAAGATATGGTTGAGTAAGAACTGACAAGCCAATTGCCCCGCCTTTTATCATTGAATTTGCTATAGCAATTGGATCTGATGTGGTACGAATTTTTCCCAACGATGGGGAAGAAAACTTTACCTCGGAAATGATTGGTGCATGATTGCTATTTTTAATCATCTCAATTAAATTCATTTGTGAATTTTGTAATTTTTCAGTAATTTCATAAACCCCTTCATCAATTGCCTTTTGAGAATTTTGAATCAATTTTTGTAATACATTTTTCATAATGTTTCTAACTCCTTTAGCATGCTTTTATTACCACAAAAGGAAATGAATTCTTTGAACAGCTTGTATGCTTTATCACTTTGTAATGTATCTAATGCAATATTTACCGCAGATGAGAAATTATCAGCTATATTTGCAACAATCAAACCTCCAGCTGCATTAAGTGCAGTGGTTTCTATCATAGCCTTGTTTGCAGAACCGTTTAGCACTGATACAAAAGCATTAATCGCGTTTTCTTTTGATGTTACCTGAAGTTGTTTGATTTCAGATTTTTTAAGACCAACTTTTTGTGGATCTAAAACAAATGTTTGAATTTTTTTATTTTTTAATAAACACACATGATTTTTTGATGTTGTAGATAATTCATCCATTCCATCTTCTGATCTTACAGCCATTATTGTCTCTGAATTTTTTTTCATCAACAAATTTGGTATTCGTTCAAGAAAGTTCTCTGAAAAAACACCAATAAGTTGATTTTTTACATTTGCTGGATTACATAATGGGCCAAGCAGATTAAATGCAGTTCTTGTGCCAATCATTTTTCGTGCGTTTGCCACATTTTTCATTGCAGGATGGAATTTTTGTGCAAACATAAAGCCTATTCCAAATTTTTCAATAATCTGAGTAATTCGTTCAGGTGACGCATTTAGATCATAGCCAAAATACTCAAAAATGTCGGCACTTCCACACACACTTGATACTGCACGATTCCCATGCTTTGCCACTGCTCCACCAGCGGCTGCAATTACAAATGCGGCTGTAGTGGATATGTTAAATGTCATCATATTATCACCGCCAGTACCACAAACATCAATGAGCGGAGTTTTACATTTTGGAGATATGTTAGTTGCAAATTTTTGCATAATGTCTAACATTGCAAGAAGTTCATCGTCTGTTTCACCTTTTATTGTAAGATTTTTTAAAAAACTTGCAGTTTCTTCATCTGAAATCCATCCACTCAGAATTTCATTCATTGCTTTTGACATTTCCTCATATGATAGATTGATGTTCTTTTCCACTTTTGTGATTATTTCTGTAATCATTTTTGTATCATCTTCAAAAAGTTACTTAGTATTTTTTTGCCTTCTACTGTCATGATTGATTCTGGATGAAATTGCACTCCTACAATTAGATGTTCTTTGTGTCTGACTCCCATTATCTCACCATCATCTTCAGCTACAGCAGTAATTTTCAATGAATCAGGGATTATCGTTTTGTCGCCTACTAATGAATGGTATCTAGTAGCACGAAATGGATTTTTTACTCCCTCGAAAATGGTATCATCAAAGTGTTTAATTGGGCTTGTCTTGCCATGTCGTACATTTCCTGCGTTTACAACTTTACCACCAAAACAGCTTATGATTCCCTGATGTCCCAAACAAATACCAAGTATTGGTTTTGTTGGACCAAGTTTTGTAATTACATCAGAACATATCCCAAAATATTTTTTATTTTCAGGATTACCTGGTCCTGGAGAAATTATTATTGCATCATAGTTATTTTTTTGAATTTGTTCTAGAGTAATCTTATCATTTCTAAATACATCCGATTTGACACCTAGTTCACCTAGTATTTGTGCAATGTTGTAAACAAATGAATCATAATTATCAAGTATTAGAAATTTCATTTTGCAGCCTCTCTTAATGCAGCTAACATTGCCTCTGCTTTGTGTTCTGTTTCTTTAATTTCATTTTCAGCAACAGAATCAGTTACAATTCCAGCTCCTGCTTGAACAAAACCTTTCTTACCATCAAAAAATATGCTTCTTATCGCAATTGCAAAATCACAGCATCCATTAAATGAAAAATAGCCAACTGCTCCAGCATATGGGCCTCTTGATTCTGGTTCTAACTCATCAATTATCTCCATTGCCCTTACCTTTGGTGCACCTGATACGGTTCCTGCTGGAAAAACAGCCTTGAACGCATCAAACATGTCAAATTTTTCATCTAGTTCCCCTACGACATGAGTTACCATGTGTTGTACATGGCTAAATCGCTTGATTTCCATTAACTCCTTTACATGTACAGAGCCAAATTTGCATACTCGACCAATGTCATTTCTCCCAAGATCTACAAGCATAGTATGTTCGGCAATTTCTTTTTCATCATTGAGCAGTTCTTGTCTTAGCTGCTCATTTCTTGATTCATCGTCTGTTATTTTTCTTGTACCTGCAATTGGAAATGTTTCTACAATATTTCCTGTTACTCTAATTAGCATTTCAGGGCTAGAACCAATGATTATTCTATTTTTCATTTTCATATGGTACAGATATGGTGATGGATTTAGGGCTCGTAACAGCTTGTACACCTTGAGATGATCCCCTGACGCTTCAAAACTAAATCGTCTTGATAATACTCCTTGAAATATATCTCCATCATAGATGTATTTTTTTGTCTTGTTGACTATATCTGTAAAACCCTTGCTATCAAGATTTACCTTAATGTCTGAAATTTTAAATTGTTCAAACGAGGTATCTGAAATCTTGATTTGATCAACTCTATTTTTATCATAATAAAAGTAGAGTGATTTTTTTTCTTTATTATCATACAAAATACCATCAGTGTATATTCCAAACTCCATTAATGGCTCATCAACTTTATGAGATTGTGGAATCTTTTCCCATAATCTTATTGCGTCATAATTGATTACACCAACTGCTCCGCCAAGATAGCGGTAAGACTGTTCTGAAATTTTTCCCATTTTTTGTTTTAGAATTTTTAATGGATCATCGGTTTGAATTGTTTCTATTTTGCCATCTTTTGATTCGATTGTAACTTTATCATGATAACCCTTTATGATAGTGGATGGATCAAACCCAATAAGTGATGTTTCTGCAAGTTCTTCAGGTCCTGTTAATGATTCAAAAAGAAATGAATGCGAGTAATTTCGAGAAATTTTGTTATATATCTCAAATTGGCTGCCAGTTACCTCTAGGGGTATTACTTTAAGGTTTGATAGTCCAAATAGGGCCACCCATGCCAGAACAGGACTTGTGCACCATATTTAAAATTTTGAAACCTCCTCAAAAAGACACTTCACACTCAAATTTTGGCTATTAATTACGGTAAGGTACGGTACCTTTATAAGCAATGATGCCGATCTATAGTTATGAGCCAACAGATTACAATGAAAAAAAGACAACGACTTCTACACAATGATCTGAATTTTGGCGCTAAAAAACCACAGTTGAAAACAACGGTTTTGCAAACAAATTGTAATGTATGTGGAAAAGGGCTTGAGGATGGTTTTAGCTTGACTGCAAAAACCACTCATCATGGAACATTATTTTTCTGCGACTTTCATTATCCTAGATCAGCCAAGTAAAAAATGAGTAATTAGATAGGCTTTGTAATGGCACCTTGAGCTGCAGAGCCTACAAGTGATGCATATTTTGCCAAGGCTCCACTAGTATAGTTTGGTTTTGGTTGAGTCCATTGGGTTCTTCGTTTTACAAGCTCCTCTTCTGATACCATTAAATCAACAGCATTTTTTTCCACATCAATTCTTATCTCATCATTATTTTTTACAAGCGCAATGTTCCCACCAACAAAAGCTTCAGGAGAAACGTGTCCAATCATTAAACCTCTTGTTGCACCAGAAAATCGTCCATCTGTAACTAACGCTACCTTGTCTCCTAATCCTTGTCCTACAAGTGCTGCAGTCACAGCTAACATCTCACGCATGCCTGGACCTCCTTTTGGTCCCTCGTAACGAATTACTACAACATCACCTTCATCAATGTCACCTTTTGCAACAGCATCAAATGCGTATTCTTCTCTATCAAACACTTTTGCTTTACCAGTAAATTTTGACATTTTTACACCTGCAATTTTTACTACAGCCCCTTCTGGTGCAAGTGAGCCATGCAAAATTACCGCAGTACCAACATTATGTATTGGTGAATCTATTGATCTAACAATTTTTTGATTTTCAGGCATCTGAATCTGCATTGAATCAATATTTTCTTTTAGAGTTTTTCCTGTTACAGTTAGTGCATTTCCATTAATCACATTTTTTTTCATCAACATTTTTAACAACAATGGAACTCCACCAATTTTATCAAGATCAATCATTACATATCCACCACCCGGCTTCATATCTGCAAGGTGCGGCGTTCGTTTTCTGATTCTCTCAAAATCATCATAAGTTAACTTTACACCTGCTTCGTTTGATATTGCGAGTAAATGCAAAATTGCATTTGTAGAGCCACCAATTGTATTTAGCATTGTTATTGCGTTTTCAAATGCCTCAAACGTTAGAATCTCTCGAGGTTTTATGTTCCACTCTATTAGTTTAGCTGCTGCTACTCCAGTATCATAACACATCTTTTCTCGCCTCATGTCTTCTGCTGGAGGGCTAGCACTTCCTGGCAATGCGATGCCTAAAGCCTCGCTTATTGATGCCATTGTATTTGCAGTAAACATTCCACCACACGAGCCAGCACTTGGGCATGCATAATTTTCAATATTTTTTAGTGCTTCAAGTGTTAATTGTCCTGCATCATATGCACCAACTGCCTCATACACATCCTGTATAGTTAGTGCCTTACCATCAAGCATGCCTGGTAATATAGTTCCACCATAAACAAAAACTGATGGAAGATTCAATCTTGCCATTGCCATCATTGTACCTGGAAGACTTTTGTCACATCCAGCTATTCCAACAATGCCATCATACTGATGAGCCCTTACCATAAGCTCAATAGAATCTGCAATAATCTCTCTGCTAACTAGAGATGATTTCATTCCTTCATGGCCCATGGCTATCCCATCACTTACAGCTATGGTGCTGAACTCTCGTGGGGTTGCACCTGTCGCACTTACTCCTTCTTTTGCTTTTTGTGCCAATCTTCCCAAGTGAATGTTACATGGAGTTGCTTCGTTTCCAGTATGACATACACCTATGAAAGGTTTGTTTAGATCATCGTCTGTCAAGCCCATGGCTTTGTACATTGCTCTGTGTGGTGCACGAGCAGTTCCTTCTACTACATTCCTGCTAGAAATTTCCATTTTTATGCAACATTGATTTTAGCTGACTATAATTTAGAGTTTCTTTACACGTAAGATTATTTCAGAATTTGCTGTGAGTCAAGCTCAACAAGCTGTGCTTCGATTTGTTCTGGCGTTTCATTACCATATGAAATTAAAATTCTATCATCTTCTTGTAAAACATAATTTCGTATGTCTGGAACTTGGTTGTGGTTTACATAAAACTTTAATGAATATTCATCGTCTGTGCAAAACTCTCTTCCATCTGGGAATACAAAACACTGATCTGTTAGTGATATTCTCAACGTATCAAACAAGTATCCTAGAGTTACACCTGAGGCATGTCTGTGTATCGTATCTCCATCTTGTCCTTCAAAGTGTATCCAACTGCTCTTTATTTGATAGGCTGGGACTGAAAAATCAAACTTGTCACCAAAGATTCGCACTAAAAGCGATGCATGTTCATGCTCATCGCCTAGAGTTCCTGCACCTTGAGGTGCGCCAGGTCCGCTTGATCCTAAATTAACAAAATTATAAGCTGAATATCCTACAATTGCTGCAACCCCCGCAAGTACACCTATAGCAATTAGCGTGTTTCGTCGTTTTTCTTTTGCACGTTTTGCTGCAAAACTTTCTCTCTCATCTTTGTTTTCCTTCGCTTTTTTTCCCATGGATAAAAAAACTCAATCTGTACCCTAATTAACTCAATCGATACCATAATAATAAATAAAATATTGAAATTGAATTCTTACATTGAATTGTATTTTTTGTGACATATTAGAAGGAAAAAAATCAGGCTACTTTATCTATGAAGATGAAAAGTATGTTGCACTTTTAGATAAATATCCAATTGATGTAGGACATTCTTTAGTGATGCCACGAAAACATTATGAAAAAATTGTTGACATGTCAGAAGACAGTGTTGGAGAATTATTTGCAAAGATTCCAAAAATTGCAAAAGCTATTCTAAAGGCAACAAATGCAGATGCATTTAGTATAGGCCAAAACAATGGACGTGCTGCAAAACAAATCATTCCTCATGTTCATGTTCATATCATACCACGGTATGAAACCAAAGGTACAATTTGGACAAAAAGAGGAATTGCAACAGATGAAGAATTAAGCGAACTTGCAAGGCAAATTCGTATGTGTTATTGATTGGGGTTATAACGTAAAATGGCAGCTACTTTACCAAGACTTGAAATCATAGCGCCATGTTCTGCTTTGCCTGATATTACTTAAATTTTGGTACCATTTTTAGCTGCAATTAGTTCCAGATAGTCAACGATGTCTTGTTCTGTTGCCTCTGAATCCATACTTTTACAGCTTGGGCAAGGCGCATTTAACAGCTCAGTCTTTTTTTGAATCAGTTGATGTCGTTCAATTATAGTTTCTTGAATATTTTGGCATCGCTTACATTTTATCTCTAATCTGTAAAGATTTGTGTCATCTGTAATAATCAAGGTTTGAATAACATTGTTTTGCAATAGTCTTATGACTTCTTTTAGTCCATAGGTAGCCAGTCCTGTGCGCGAATTAATATGTCTGAATAAATCATCAACTAGTTTTTTTTCTTCAACCATTCTAAAATCTGATAAAATTTCTCCTGCTTTGGCAAAGGCTTCACGGATTCCTTCTGATCCTGAATAAGATGAATCTATAGTTGCTATGACTTTCTCTTGTAGTCTATAGTCAAGGTAACTGTTATTGATAAAATCCTCCTTTGTTGGTCCTGGTCCTGAAATTATTAGCCCCTTTACTGGATAAATATCAATAAAGTACTCTTTTGTTGTTTCTGCAACTCTGTTAAAATAATATGTCAATTCCATCTCTCTAAGTTTTTGAAATCTTTTTGCAGACTGTCCTCCCTGTCTGTGTTTTCCTGCAACGCCAGAGCCTGTTTCACCTAACACTTCGATTTTATCCCCATGTAATAATCCCCATCCAGTATCTTTTGTATCAATTGCCAAAAATCCAATTAAGTTATCATCCTTTAACATATCTCTTAGAATATCTACATGGAAATGATCATCGCAACGATATAGAAATGTGGTAAGCTCTTTTGGTGGATCAATTTCATATAGTTTTATGACTTCGCTGCCAATTGGTCCTCCACTCTCTGGCGGTAATGCACCACAAAAAATTACCAATCCTCGCTCAGGAGTATCTTTGTAAAGCTTTAATCTCTGAATTACTCGTGACAGTGAATCTACCACATGAGTTCTGGTAAGATCTGACTTTATGTTATCAGCAGTCCCTTGCTCTTCTCGTAAATTGTTTATTACTTCATGTAGCTGTTTTCCTCGTGGAATATAGAGACTAACTAGTTCTGTTCCCCTACCTGATTTTTGCGATAATTCCTCTAGGATTTTTCTTATTTTGTATAGTTTAACAGAATCTTGTTTTTGAATTGCGATTTTTCCCATTTTATCTCATTTTAAATAATTGAATATTAATTTTGGTTTGGGATTCAAAGTAATAATGTCATCATACTACAGATTACAAAAATTTTGATTTTAATCTTGATAGTATAATTGTTGGAGCTATAAAGTACATGCTAATGTTTAACAATATTAGGCCAACACCATAGCCTAGCATCTCTATTTCAGAATCAACATCAACATGTTGTAACCATGATAGTGTTACAATCAATGGCGTTATTGTCAGTTTTACTGCCTTTTTGAATAATGAATTTTGTCTTTCTAAATCAGCTACTGCTGGAGAGAATGAATAGTAGAGTGTGTTAAACACAATCATAAACGCGGTACCTGATTTTGTGTCAAGTACTGAATTATCACGAATCTCTCGTAACATCTGAACTTGTGGAGCTAGCTCTGTTCCATAAGTTGCAGTAGCGATTAGACAACCTCCACCAATATTAGGTAGCCCAAAAAATGGTTTTGATTGTTGATTCGTAATTTCATATGTCAATGTAATTTTCTTAGATCTTTCTCTTGCAAAGGAGTTATCAAAAAATAACGTATATCGACCGTTTTGATCTGCCGTAAATGCAAATCTTTTTTCTCCGGCAACATTTTGTCGTAGAATAATGTGATTATCTACAGGATTCGCTACCCAAAATTTAATGTCATTGGCAAATCCGCCAGAAACAGTGAATGAGCCAATAAAATTTTCACCAGCCACTAGATCAAATTCCAAACTTTGCATATTCCCTGGAGGTACATCTACAGTTTCTACTTGTTTTGCAAAAGATGGCAATGGTTGAATTATTAATAACGTAAATAATGTGATTATTAAAATCAATAATTTCAAGACAACCTGTTAAATTGCCACTTACAAAAAAGCTTTTACAAACACTCTTTTTTGCAGAAAAATCTACTTTTTGTGCTCGTAGTATTATAAAGAAATAAAGCATTTCTAAAAAGATTTTGTTGACTTAAAAATAATATAATAAATTTGAAATATTTGTTTTGGTTAAAATTCCTCAATAGCTTTTCTAAACACATCAATTGGTTGGTTTCCCTCAATCTTGATTACTTTTTTGTCATCAAAAATCAAAAATGTAGGTGTGGCTCTGACTCCAATTCCATTTGCAAACTTTTCCAACTCTAGCACTCTGTTTTTGTACTTGTGTTCAACCAAACATGAATTAAATTTCTGAAGGTCTAGACTGATAGACTCGGCAAAACCATTTAATGAATCCCTTGTAATCCATCCCGTTCTTTCACCAGCCCAATTATCATATATCATATCATGATATTCCCAATACTTTCCTTGATCTTCTGCACAATATGCAGCTTCTGCGGCAAAAACAGAGTCAGGACCATTTAGTGGGAAATCTTTGAACACCATCTTGACTTTGCCTGTTTGTATGTACTCTGAATTGATTACCTCAAAGCTTGAATGATGAAATTTGTAGCAAAATGTACATTGATAGTCACCCCATTCAACAATTGTTATCGGCGCAGATTCATCGCCTAAAATAGGTGAGCCGTTTTCAATTAGAGTACTTGGAGTTAGATTGATTTCATCAGTAGTTTTTGATTCAGAAGATGCGTTATACAGATAAACTCCAGCAATAATTCCTATTGCTGCGGGAATTGCAAGAAGATAGTAATTCTTCATATGTTCTTGAAATTTATTGGATTGTAAAATGTTTGGTTTTTTAAAATTTTTAGCATATGATCTATGCGATCTGTTTGATATCAAGCTCTGATAAATTATATATAAATTGGATAAATTGTCCAAGAACTTAAATACGCAAATACAAAGTATGTTTCAATGTCTTATTCAAAACAGATTTCAATTTCAAAATCTGGTGTTCCAATACTTGCGGTTGCAATACTTGCTACAATTTTTGCAATTGGATTATTTGTTGTAGGATATGATCAGGGGCATATTTTGAGTGTTGTCATGGGCGAAAAGGCATTTGATGAGATGTTCATTCACGAACTTACCCATGACATGAGACATGCAGCAGGCTTTCCTTGTCACTAGGACATAGTTTCTTATGAAAACGTCTCTATTTCTTGCACTAGTTTTGTTATCGGGTTTTTCAGCAGGGATAATTCACGGACTAACTAATCTTGTCATAGTTGAACCCTTTCTTGACAGCGCAATAGCAATTGAAAACCAAAACCTGTTTGCATCTGGCGAAGCACAAGACACGCCATCTTTTTGGATAGAATATGATGCGTATAGAACTTGGCAAAAAGGTGGGCAGATATTAGCTGGGGCAATACTTGGAACATCGGTTGGAGCATTATTTGGTATTGTTTTTGCTTATTCAAGAAACGCCTTACCTTCAGGTCATAGTGTAAAGAAAACGCTTACTTTGGCATCAATTATGTGGGCTACACTGTTTCTAATTCCGTTCTTAAAATACCCTGCAAATCCTCCAACAGTTGGAGATCCAGAAACAATTGTACTGCGCAGTGCAATGTATTTGGGATTTATTGCATTATCTGGGTTTGGGGCACTTGGATTTTACAAAGTTTACAAAAAATTACTAGGCCAAAAAAAGATTCTGACATTTGCAGGCTATGCTGTATACATTACCGTCATTTTTGTACTAATGCCGCCAAATCCAGACGAAATTACAGCGTCAATGGAGCTAGTAAACGGGTTTAGAGCCATGTCATTTATTGCAGTAACTGTGTTTTGGGTAACAAATGCCATTATCCTTGGATTATTGTGGCAAAAATACAACCCAGATAAAAAAATTGAAACAAAAGTTAGCTAGTTTTTAAAATTTTCACATTCTCATGATATAGAATGAGAATGTGTCAGTATTATTTAAATAACAAAGAAACTTGATGGTAACAAAATGGGACGACGCCTGACACTTCCTCAATTAAAAAAATATGATATTACACAACGAGTAATTGAGGCACTAGCTGATGCAGAATCAAGAACAATTGTATTTTCAATAATTAAAAAAGGTAGAACTGCAGCAGAGATTGCAGAAAAATATAAAATTCCGCTTAGTTCCGTATACAAAAAACTAACTGATCTTGAAGAATTAACACTTGTTGAAGTAGAAAGATGGTTGATTTCTGATAAAGGACGTAGATTCAAGGTTTATCGTAGCAGAATAAGTAAGGCAGATATCAGCATAAAAAAACCAGAGCCTCTACTCAATTTAGCGCCAAATTAATCTGATGTGATTTTGATGTCAAAGACAAACATAATCCAGCTAAGTGAGTTTGATGTAACTCAGAAAATCATTGAATCTCTAACAAATGTTTGTACAAGAGCAGTATTATTCGCAATTAAAGATGAAGCAAAAGATGCAACAAAGATATCTGAAGAGCTTAGCATATCTCAATCAACAATATACAAAACACTTTCTCAGCTAGAAGAACTGGCACTAATCGAAGTTAACAAATTTATTTTTTCTGGTGGCAAAAAGATTAAGCTATACAAAAGTAGAATTGCTCAAGTAAATATTTTGATAAAGGATACAGAACCTGTGTTGGAGTTGTATCCTAACACGGTCTAAGCTGTCATTCTAATAATGTAGAATGACCTTGCTAATTATATAACGATGTTTTACAAACCAAAACATGAACAATCTCTATGCAATAATCCCTGCAATATTAGCTGCTGGGATAGGCATAGGATTTGGAATCTTTGTGGCTACAGATAGCACAAGCTCACAAACAGAATCAGCGCCAATTGACACTAAGACTGTTGTTACACTTGCTATACAACCAACAGCATCTGCAGTTGATATTGAATCACAAGCAAAAGATCTTGAGCAATTCTTGGAAGAAAAAACAGGGTATGACGTGCAGATATACATTCCAACATCATATGCTGGCACAGTTGAGGCTTTGAGATTTGGAAAGGCAGACCTTGCATTTATGAGCGCATGGCCATCATATCTTGCTGTTCAGAAAGCTGGCGCAACACTTGATCTTGCAGAAGTAAGAGAAGTTGTAATAGGTGAAGATCTTGTATCAGAAACTTACTATTTCTCGTATTGGGTAGTACCAAAGGACTCACCATACAACACACTTGAGGATCTTAAAGGTAAAAAGGCAGCATTCCCTAGTCCTCTATCGACATCAGGTTATGTAACACCAATGAAAAGTCTAGTAGACCTTGGTCTTGTGACAGTTGAGAGTGGCAAAGAGATTGATCCAAAAACATACTTTTCTGACGTGGTCTTTGCAGGCGGCTATGGTCAGGCATGGGAAGCACTAAAGGCCAATACAGTAGATGTCAGTATAATTGCTGGCGATGTAAGTGAAAAGCTCTATCGTGAAGTGCGAGACAATACCAAAGTAATACATGAACAAGGACCAATACCATCACACGGCGTTGTATTTAGCAAAGATATTGACCCACAAGTAAAGGATAACATCAAAAACGCTTTGCTTGAAATTGGCAAAGACGAACAGAGCAAGCAGATAATGAGAAAACTGGTATCTGCAATATTTGTAGGATTTAGAGAGACAAGTGCTGACCAGCATCTTGGCACTCTCAAGTCAGCAATAGAAATAACTGGCCTAAAATACACAGAGAAAGTATAATGGAAAAAAACGCTGACAACGTTCTTAGTATGAACAATGTCCGCTTCTCAATTAATGGCAGAGAAATTCTCAGAAGTGTTTCATTAGATGTAAAGAAAGGAACAGCCGTAACAATAATGGGACCAAATGGTGCGGGCAAAACTACGCTTATAAAAATTGCACTTGGCCTTTTGCAGCCAACAAAAGGCGAACTCTATTTTTTAGGAAAAAAGAATCTTGATAAAGAAAGGCGCAAACTTCTTGGTTACATACCTCAGAATTTAGGCCTAGTTAATGAATTGAGTGTTTTTTCAAATATTATGATGGGTGCGTTAAGAAGAATGCCACGTTGGCGTTCAATAACAGGAATGTACCCACGTCAACTCGTTGATGAGGTTTATTCACTAATGTATACACTAAAGGTAACTGCACTAAAAGACACAAAGATAAAAAATCTAAGTGGCGGAGAAAAACAACGAGTGGCAATAGCACGGACACTTATTCAGAAACCCTCTATGATTATTGCAGATGAGATGACTGCAAGTCTTGATTTCAAGGCAGCAGTTGCAGTCATGGACATATTCAGTGAGATTAGAGAAAAAATGGGAATAACATTACTGATGACTCATCATAATCCTGATATATCAAAAAACTATAGTGATACAATTTTTATTATGAATAATGGCAGAATTGAAAACTGCATCTCATCAAAGGATATCGACAAAGATACACTGGTGAAGCTTTATGACAATTAGCCGCTTTCAATATACTTGGCTTGCATTATTGTTGATAATTGTAGGAAGCTCAGTACATTTAGGATTTAATCCTCTGTCAATAATTGGTGATGCAAACAACTCGCTTGTAGTAATTCAAGAGCTTCTTGTAATGGATTTTAGTGTTGCAGATAAGGTGTTCTTATCGTTAATTGAGACACTTGAGATGGCAGTGATTGGATCAAGTATAGGATTTGGTCTATCTATACCTGCAGCATTACTTGCGGCAAGAAATATCTCGCCTCTTTTTATCAGCACCATCTTTCGTGGAATATTGGGAATTCTATGGTCGATACCGCCTCTTTTGTGGGCAATATTGCTTGTGGTAGTAGTTGGCCTCGGACCAACTGCAGGTATTTTTGCAATAGCCTTCTTTATCATGGGTTTAGGCGGCAAATATCTGTACGAAATTTATGAATCACAAAACCTTTCTGCATATGATACAATGAATGTACTGGGCGCCACAAGATTACAAGTAGCAAAATACGTGACTATTCCAGAAGCACTTCCATACATAAGCAACCAGTATCTCTTTTTGTTATCGTACAGCATAAGAGAGTCATCGATTCTTGGTTTAGTTGGAGCTGGTGGAATAGGATTTTACATAATACATCATCTTGAAAGTCTAAACTACGGAAAGGCTGCACCGTTTATTCTTGCAATATTGATTGTTGCCCTTACAATGGATTATATCAGTACAAGATTACGAAAAAGACTTGTACACCAGTAATCCGCTATCATAAGTTTTACAATTTCTGAGATATTGTATGTATTATGAAAACATAAAAACTAGGAATTGTGCATAACATTCCTGTTTTGTACACGTTAATTTTTTGACAACAGTGAGAGGACTGGCATTGCATCCCATTGGTACATGTAGCATTCAAGTACACCTGAGCAAGCATTGCTATATTTTGATAAAAAGTTCTTTGCCTCTTGCTCTGTAGTCTCAAATACCGTCATTGCGGTTTTGTTGTCATTGAATGGACCAGACCACATTATTTTTCCTGCGGAATGCCATTCATCAATCAAGTTTTCGATTTGTGGCGTTATACGATTCAAATCTTTTTCTTGAATGTTTTCTTTTAAAACACTCACAAGAACCCATGGTGTTTTAATAATTTCTGTCTGTGACATGAAAAACGATTTATTTAATAAAAATTAAGACTAGTGTTCATTTTATTGTGATGTTTTATGATCGTAGAATTACAAATATTCTTAATAGGTATTTTTCGATACAACTCTTTGATCTTTGCATGATCAGTTTACCATAATCCACATGCATGCATTGATCAAGTCATGGCAAGTCTAGCCATAATCTGCAATTGGCTTCATTTACGTACAAATTGCTATTGGCGTAGAGAAACAGATTGACTCTGTCATGACTAGATTTTTTAAATTATATTGATGCGTGTAATCTTAATCGATGTGGTTTTAGCTTGAATCTAAAAATAAATTTTTAATAATTCTAGAAGAAAAACATTCTACACATTTATTTTATGATGTAAGAATGAACGTGGATCTTAAACCCTGACATTTGTTATTGCATATGTTGTATTTTCAAAAAGTATTACTTTTTTTGCAAATGATAGCCCTTATTGCATTTTTTGGAGTAACATCGCAATCACAAATTTTTGCTGAACGAGAACCTGATATGAATAATCCCGGAATTGATATGTTTTTTTGCGGTCATTTAAAAAATGCCAAAACCCTGAAAGATTGTCTAAAAAATGAAACATACGAAAATTATCCTTGGTATGGAAAGATTAACGTGATGATCTTTGCACCTGCATGGAATGAAGATCCTAACCAAGTAGAAGTAATTGGAAATACCAATGATAACCGAATTGGTGCATATACTGATATTCAAAAAGTCAATGGTCCATGCGAATTTGAAGAAACTGGACCAAATACAGGAGTATTTTTGGGTCGTGTCAAACTTACTGGCTTTAGACATGATGCTGATGGCACAGGCCAGTTTGGAATTAGAGGCGGAAGCTCTTGTAATCCATCAAACAAGGGGGCAATTAATGAAGAAGCATTGACAATTGGCTCTAGCAGGGAAGGAAGAATTACAGTATTTTGGGAATATAATGAAGATCAAGTTATTCTAAAAAGTGCATCATATGGTTGGAGAATTGGAACACTCGAATTTGACAAAAAAACTTACCTTCCAAAAGACACAGTTAAGGTGAAATTCTACGATGTCGATGTGTATGATGAAAGAAAACTAAATCTTGACTTGAGAGCATATTCAGACACTGATACCGCAGGAATGCCGCTTGATGTTTATTATAAATTCGGTACAAGTGATGATCCTGGAATCACATTTGAGCTAACAAATGAAGAACGCGGTCCAAACAAGTTGTTTGTCACTCCGGGGGATACAATTTACATAGAATATGTAGATAAAACATTGCCAGAACCATATGCGGAAAGTGATGATCTGGAAGTTGTTGCAACTGCTAAGGTGGCAGGTTTGTCATTAAATTCATTTTCTGTAAGTGATATAACATTCAAGAATACAAGTGACGAAAAGATAACAAATCCTTTCGATGTTGGTGAAAAAGTCATTATTACAAATGACGTAAAAAATGAATTAGATGAAATGCATTCATTTGCGTCAATTATTCAAGTAAAAGACTCAGAAGGCAAAATCATACATGTATCTTGGCAGCTAACAGCACTTCCATCTAGGCATGCAACTACCATAACTCATACATGGGTTCCAAAGGCTGCTGACACATATCTTATTGAAACATACGTGTGGGATAATTTGCTAGGCGGCTTGGCGCTTGCAGAAATGAAGCAAAAATCAACTATAGTAAAGTAAAAGTAATCTGCAGTTCTTGTTGGATTAGAATAAACTGATTGTTATGATAAAATCTTTAATTTTGTTTTTGTTTATAACTTTTCTTCTAGTACAAAATCAAACATATGCAGATGAATCAAAATACATGTTAAATACTAATGATCAAACATTCGAGATAGCATATTCACTTGATGGCCAAGTCATTGCCATGGCAATTGATCATGAATTAAATTCATTGTTGGTTGGAATAACTGAAGTAAAAGATTCTACTTTTCAAATTACACTTCCACAAAATTTAATTTCAGCAGAAAGTAATGAATTTGCAGTTTTAGTAGACCAAATCGAAGTTGATTATAATGTATCTACACAAGATGATGTAGCAGTATTGCACTTTTTTGTTCCAGCAGATTCTGAAGAAATCGAAATTATAGGAACGCAGGTCATTCCAGAATTTCCTCTAGGTGCACTACTAGTATTTACTACAATGATTGTAATTGTAACACTTGTGACAAAAATAGGTAAATTCAGAATCAGGTAGTGATTTTTTCTATCTGATTTGCTTTTTCTGCCTCTTTTACCTCACGGGCAATTCGTCTTCCCATGCTCATTGGTTCATCATAAATCAATGTAGTATATGGTGAACCATCCATGTAGAGGTTAGTTCCAGCAACAATTCTTGCAGAAAACTC
>JBQTJY010000145.1:0-1947 GCA_052386635.1 Nitrososphaerota archaeon | reverse complement strand
TTCAAGATCAGATACTGCTGGTGAGAATGAATAGTAGAATGAGTTGAATGCAGTCATAAATGATGTGCCAGATGCAGTTGATAGTACTGTGTTATCTCTAATTTCTCGCAAGAACTGTACTTGTGGTGCGAGTTCTGAGCCAAATGTTGCGGTAACAATTAGACATCCGCCACTTAATGATCCCGTAGCATCTTTAGCTTCTGCTACTACTTCACCTGTCTTTTCTACAACAGTTTCAGTTTTTTCTAGCACTTGTTCACTTTTATCCATAAGATCTGATGTCTTATCTATAATCGAAGTATCAATGTTTGGCATTTGTGAATATGCCTGATCATTCGAAAAAATTGTAATGGGTGTAATTATTATTAATGTTATAATAGAAAAAAATCCGTTTTTCATAAATTTCATTATAGAGTGTAGGTTATAATATTTTGAGCGCAAATATATTTTGTTAACTTTTAGGCGTTGTCTACTTTTGTAACATCAACTTCTATTGTTGAGACGTTTCGTGTCTTTCCATCTTGTGACACTAACGAGTCTGAAGCAATGCGAACATCTGTTACCTTGTATCCTACAGAATCCATTCTCTTTACAATCATCTGGGATACATCGACTGCTTGAGTAATGCGTTTTCCTCTGGCCTTGATTGTAACAGTTGGCGAGCTTGCAAGTTGTGTAAGTGTTGCAGTAACATAAGTCATTATTGGTTTTATTCCAACAAAAATTACGTTTCTTGTTTTTACTGCTTCTTCGTCAACAACAGGTTCAGGCTCTTGACTTGATTGTGGTTCATCTGGCTCTTCAGGAATGATGACTGGTTCTTCTTGTACAATGCTAGGTTCTGGTTCTTGTAAAGGTTCTTGCTGAGTTTTTTCTTCTGGCTTTATACTTTCTTCTTTGTGTTTTTCAAACTGAGAGAAAATTTCGTCTGCATCTCTTGATTTTTTTCCGCTCATGATGTGCTGCCTAGAATTGGTTTTCTGTTTATTTAATGTTTGAGCTTTTTTTGCTCAATGTATTCTTCAAACAACTTTTCTACCTCATCATTTTTGCAAGTTTTTATCTTTTCAACTAGCTCTGCTTCTTCGATTTCATAACAATTCAAAAGATCCTGCGCATCTTTGTAAAAAACCAAAATCTTGTTGTTAAAAATGCAGTGGTATAGCTTTTCTTTTTCCATGTGCTCTGGACGAATCTTTACACCGTCTGTCTCAACAGATACAGGGTTTATCACAATAACCATAAATCAAAATAATATTTAGACTATCACGATATCATAATATGGATTTCATGCCAATCAAAAGCAATGCATAGAATCATTTTGCATGTTGATTTTGACTATTTTTTTGCACAGTGTGAGGAAATAAAATCACCGCATCTAAAGACAAAGCCAGTAGCTGTTTGCATATTTTCTGACAGGGGAGGAGATAGTGGCGCCATCGCCACTGCAAATTATGAAGCAAGAAAATATGGCGTAAAATCAGGAATGCCGATAAAATTTGCTAAAAAAAGACTGGAAGCCATAAAAGATGCTGTGTTTTTGCCTGCAGATTTTGATTTCTATTCAGAAATTTCCTCAAAGGCAATGGAGATTATCAAAAATTTTGCAGATATTTTCGAGTATGTAGGAAAAGATGAGGCATATTTGGATATAACAAATCGAACAAATGGAGATTATACTGTAGCGAGTCACATTGCACAACAGATAAAAAATTCCATACGAGAAAAGGTAAAGCTGAGCTGTTCTATAGGAGTATCGCCAAACAAGCTTGTTTCAAAGATTGCGTCAAGCTACAAAAAACCTGATGGTCTGACAGTTGTTACATCTGATAGTGTAGAAAAATTTCTAGATCCGTTAAAAATTAGAGAGATTCCTGGCATTGGTAAAAAAACTGAAGAGCAATTTGGTGAAGAAAAATTTGAAACAATTTTCCAACTAAAAAAACT
>JBQTJY010000144.1:0-26894 GCA_052386635.1 Nitrososphaerota archaeon | reverse complement strand
TTTCAGATATTCCCAAGTTGCTCATTACTACAGGACCCAAGTGTACCTGCTTGTCTGCAACACCAAAAACATTTGAGATATAGCCAGCATCGATTTCTTTTGGTTCAATTCCTGCACTTTCTATTGCGTCAACAGAGGCCTGGACAGTAATGTCTGCAATGCTTTCTTGCAATTTGCCATATTTTGTGCTTCCAGCACCAATAACACAGACCTTTTCCACAATTGTCGCTGACAAGAATCCCTATAAAAATTCTTCAACCATTTTTGTTGTGATAAATCATTGAAACAAAACATGTTAGTTACAAAAAACACAGTACAAGCTATTCCAGCTAGCATAACAAATTCCCGAAATTTTGTAAAGTCAACAGAAAAGAAAGCTAATGTGTTTAGAAGCGAGATAATGCAGTATTTTGATAAGAATGGATATCTGTCTTGGTCTTCAAAAAAGAAAAAGTATATAATTTTAGGAACAAATTCGCCAAAAAATGGACTGGTTGACTGTCCGCAGTGTCATGTTGGCCAGCTAATGGTAATTCGTTCACGTACAACAAAAAAACGATTCATGGGCTGTTCAAACTATTATAATGGATGTCGAGCCTCGTCACCTCTTTTGCAAAAAGCCAAGCTTCGTGCAACCAAAATTCGTTGTGAGTTGTGCTTGTGGCCCATTGTATTGTTCCGTTATAGCCGAAAACAAAAGTGGTCAAGGCAGTGTTCAAATTTTGTTTGCCAGAGCAGAAAACTCTAATTTTTAAAATTATTGTATAGATCAGTTCTTCTGTTTTGCAGCAAGGGAAGAGCCTTTCTTGTCTTTTTTAGCTCATCAAGTGATATGTTTACAATTCCAATTCCCTGTCGTTTTTTCATATCAAGCAGTATCTTGCCGTAAGGATCAACTACAATACTCCTACCACAGTAAATGTTTCCTACTTGATCAGGTGCAACTACATAGCATCCATTTTCGATTGCACGAGTTTTGTTAATTATCAGCCAGTGTTCTTCTTTCATCTTTCCTTTTACCCATGCAGATGGCGCAATCAAGACTTCAGAGCCTGATGATGCCAAGATGCGAGACATTTCAGGAAATCTTAGGTCATAGCAGATCATCATTCCAAGTTTACCTAAACTTGTTTTTGCTGGTCTAGCAATTTTAGAACCGGCTGTCAGTTTGCTTGATTCTTTGAATCCTAGCGCATCATAAAGGTGGATTTTACGATATGTAGACAATATTTTACCTGATTTTCCTGCCAAGAATGCAGTATCATAAACACGATTTTTTTTCCTACTTTTTTCATAAAAAGTTCCTACTACAAAAATAGAATTTTCTTTTGCTGAATTAGCAATTGATGTTACAATTTCTCCATTTATTGTCTCTGCCAGGTTTGCAAGTTTTGCAGCTGATTGTGATGAATTTGTGTAAAACATCATAAATTCAGGAAACGCACATAGATCTGCTCCTTTTTTTGCCGCAGTTTTGATGTAATCTAGAATTTTTGTTAGGTTTTGATTTTTATGAGTTGATGCCTTGAGCTGTACTATAGCAATCTTTGTCATCATGTTTTGTAAAAATGAATAAAATAAAAAGAATTACAGCTGGTTTCCTGCCATAAACCAGTTTTCTTTTGGATTTTCTTCAAAAACAACAATTACATGATTTTCTTTTGTTTTAAGAATTTCAACTGCTGATTTTGTTACTGCCTTTGCAAACTCTTCTTTTTGTTGTTGGCTTCTTCCAGGGTATAGTGAGACTGTTATTAACGGCATGAATACATGAAAATATGGTATGATTTATTCCTAATCAGTAATCTCCTTTCCATCCATATCTTGTACCATATGTAAATTCAGAACCATGTGTTTTTTTGTATAACATGCCAGTTGCCAGTCCTATTACAAATCCACCAATGTGAGCCATGTATGCTACTCCTCCCCCTGCAATACCAAAGCCACCAATCAAAAATGGTAAAAGATTCTGAAAGATAAACCAAAAAGGCAAAAACCATTTTGCTTGAATGTGCATCATTCTCCAGAAAAATCCCATCATCAAAAATGTCGTAATTTTTGCACGGGGAAACATCGCAAGATATGCACCAAGCACTCCAGATATTGCACCAGATGCACCTACTGCAGGTATAGGACTAGTTGGTTCTATAACAACATGTGCAAGGCCTGCAACCACACCCCACACCAAATAAATTCCAAGAAATTTGGCCTTGCCAAACTTGAGCTCAATGTTATCGCCAAATATCCACAAAAAAAGCATGTTTCCACCAAGATGCATCAGGCCACCATGCATAAACATCGACGTGATTAGTGTGGTCAATGGCATTGGTGGACAAGAAACCTGCAGTGGTCCCATACCAAAGTCAACAGATACTTGAGCAGAACCAGTAACACAGTCAGGAACTGTCGCCCAGTCATAGAATAACTCAAATGTTTGCTCGTTTGTAAACTCAAAAAACTGTCCTGTATATGCTACCTCATATGCAAATATGATAACATTGATTATGATTAAGAGAATGGTAAGTACCGGCTTGTATCCTCGTGGATGAGGGTTTTCGTCTCTCAGTGGAAGCATTGTACGAGTGTTTTATCTTCTCCTAGAAAAATCAACCTATATGTCTAAGAATTCCTGCTATTCTTAGACTTTGATTATTCCGTTTGTAATCAAATATTGTATGCCTGAAACAAAGTCTTGATCAGTTATCTGATCATTTGCCCAAAAACCTGCATTGTTTTTAATCCATTTTGGAATTACGCTTGTATCTGTACCACTGCCTGCGGTAGTAGGAGGAATTTTAATTATTTTCTGATTTATCAAATATTGAATTCCTGAAACAAAGTCTTGATCAGTTATCTGATCATTTGCCCAAAAACCTGCATTGTTTTTAATCCATTTTGGTATAGTGATTTCATTTGATTTAGGAGATGTGCTTGGCCCTACCTCAAAAATTCCACTTGCAATACCTGCATATTTTTGATCATAGTATATTCCCTGACCAAAAATGGCCAAGTTGATTTTGTGAATGTCTTGCAAAGGTATTGTCAGCTGTTGAATGTCGATTCCCTCACTTGCCATGATTCCTGGCATTTTTGGATCTGTTCCTACATTTGCGTATAGTTCCTTTCCATTTTTGTCAGTTATTGTAAATCCATAGTGTATGTTTTTGAGAAGTTTTTCACTTTCATCAAAAAATGAAATCTCAAATGGAATTTTATCTCCTGCACCATAGCTACTGTCCCATGATATGAGTGCAGTTGCACCAGAATCAAATTTTATTTCAAATGAATTTTTTGATATTTGGCTTTGTGGTACAAGCTTAAATGACATTATTTTATCAGTGTGGTGTGGCATACCAAGCTCGCTGTTGATTCGTTGCAGTTCAGTTCCAGATACTAGAAAATGAATTACGTTTGAATCATCATATGAATATGGATCAATTAGCAGGACTCTCTTGTCGACTTCGATATTATCTACTAAACCCTTGAACTGTTTTCCTTCAGCATAAGTGGTAAAACTTTTTGGAACATGAATCTCTTCATGGACTACTTGAACTGTTTTTACATAGTTTGGATCCCAGTTAAAGGGCATATCAAAGGAAATTGAGTTGTCTTTTGTATCAAATTTGAAATTTTCAACATCATCATAGTAAGTTTTCACACTTACTGGGATTTGTTGTGCTTGTGCGGTTTTGATAAAAAAGTCCTGCTCCTGTGCAATGCTTACAAATGTATCATAAGTTAGAACCTCAGCTACCTGTGTTTTAGGACTACTTGCTCCTTCTATGTGGACTTTGATGTTATACAGACCGCCTTTGTCAAAAATAGGACCTGTAATGACTGGAACTTCACTGCCTTGTGAAGTCAGACCACCACTGATTGGGTCTGGAAATCCATAGTATGTAGAACACTTCCATAACTCAACCTCGGTACAGCCACTTTTTGGTCTTAGTTTTACGTTTAGCTCGCCATCTGCATCATAGAATAGGTTTCTAGCTAACAGCTCGCCACTGCGCCAAATCTCTACCCTATATGTGACACTTTTTAGATTTTG
Source organism: Nitrososphaerota archaeon (assembly GCA_052386635.1). Lineage (GTDB taxonomy): Archaea > Thermoproteota > Nitrososphaeria > Nitrososphaerales > Nitrosopumilaceae > VHBM01. The sequence goes on along the minus strand of JBQTJY010000144.1, from coordinate 22,843 downwards.
ATCTGTTTTTGTGTCAAAAAATCGTATTGCCATGTTAGCATTGATAAGATCACCAACTGTGATATCTGGCGGGTTTAGAATTGTACTGACAGTAACATCCATTCCTGCAAAACTTATTGGTGCTGCCATATCCATGCCCAAGCCATGACCATACACATCATTTGCAATCAATGGAATAAAGGAAAGTCCTACTAGTGAAAACAGAATAATCAGTTTATACAATGATTGATTTTGTCGTAATTCCTTATTTAAATATACGATGAAATTATCAAACGCGACAAATTACAGTTAGTGATAATGTGGTACAAATTTTATTATGTACTAAAAAAATCAAAACGTTGTTGCAATTTCAATATTTTTTGATTTTATTGCCTTTCATTTTCTATCCTGCATTTGCGCAAAATGATTCTCAAGTATTACCAACTGATCAGGGAACACTCAATGTAGGTTTTAGTACAATTCCAGCTGAGCTACGTGTTGGTGATGATGCAAAATTGCAAATTGATTTTCTTAACACAAAAACTAACGAAATTCAAGAACATATTGACTATAGAGTAACAGTTACAAGCAAGGGCGAAACTGTTTTTGGTCCTACGCAGCTTATTCATACGGCAGTCGGTTCAATAAAAATTCCTCTAGAAGTAAGTACAGCTGGAGATTATTTTGCATTAATTGAGATTGAAGGAATACTTTTCCAACCTATTCCACTAGAAACTGTATCATTCAAGTTTTCAGTAGCTGAAGCACAGTCAAGCAATTCACAAAATGGTGGTTGTTTGATTGCAACTGCTACATATGGGTCTGAGCTTGCTCTACAGGTACAACAGCTACGGGAAATTCGTAATGATATAGTACTTGGTACACATTCAGGAGCTGCCTTTATGTCAGCATTCAACTCATTTTACTATACATTTTCTCCAACTATTGCAGATTGGGAAAGACAAAGTCCTGTGTTTAAAGAGGCAGTCAAGATTGCAATAACTCCATTGATTACAACACTTTCAGTATTGGACTATGTCGATATTGATTCTGAGGGAGAGTTAATTGGATATGGGATTGGAGTTATTTTATTAAATTTTGGAATGTATTTTGCAATTCCTGCCTTGATAATAACAAAGATTTCTAGCTTTGGTAGAAAATAACTTTGTAATTTTAAAAAACGATCAAAGGGTTTTAATGTGCCTATCTTAGTACCAACACCAATGAAGATTACAACAACTGGTACAATCTTCGTCTTTTTGGCTGTTATGGCTGGCATAGTTACTGCTACTCCAGCTTTTGCAGATCATGCAAAGGAAACCGTTAGCATTCCAGCTGGTTCTTCAGTACCTGGATGTGAAACAACAAACGAATGTTTCATTCCTGCTGAAGTAACAGTGGATATTGGTGGCGAAGTCACTTGGTCAAATGATGATACTGCTCCTCATACAGTTACAAGTGGAGATCTAAATGTAGATCCAGACAATGTAGGAACTGTATTTGATAGTACTCTCTTTATGGCTGGTAAGACATTCTCACACAAGTTTGATGCTGCAGGTGAATATCCATACTTTTGTATGGTTCATCCCTGGATGACTGGAACAGTAATTGTGCAAGAAGCAATGGCTGAAGAGGAAGAAATGATGGAAGAAGAGGAAATGATGGAAAGCATGACAGAACTTTATGGCATGTCAGCTGATGGTACAGTTAAAGTCGAAATTGAAGCATCCACACCAACAACTGGTGAGGCAATGACAATCAATGTAGAATTTACTGATGCCGCAACTGGAAATGTTATCGAACACATAAACTATGACATTATGGCAGCACAAGGAAGTACTTCTGTTCTAGAAATGGCGGCTGTACATGAACATATGGGAGATGTTTCTCATACTACAGCTGCACTAAGTTCTGGTGATCCTGTAGACATCACAATAACACTTCAAGGCATTGGTATTGACACAAAGACTGGACCAATGGGCGATGTAGTTATGTTTACTGTAGTTCCAGAGTTTGGAACAATTGCAGTTATGATACTTGGCATAGCCATAGTAAGCATCATAGCTATGAGTACAAGATCAAAAATAATTCCACGAATCTAAAACTTCCAAAATCTTATTTTCTTTTTATCATGGCAATTATCGCCAAGATTACACCAGCTGCGCCAAGTGCCAAACCAAAAACACCAAAGTTGTATGCAGTTTCTACATTAACGTTGGCCGAATTTGTATCCATATTACCAATTTTTGATTTAATGTCAGAAACATCTTGCTGAAGTGAAGACATGGCATTTTTTAGTGCACTAACGTCTTGGCCGGATGAGCCTGTGCTTGGTGGAAAGTCAAGTACTGCTGTATTTTCCACGTCTTCAACTGGCACAGATACATCCACTGCTACTCCGTTAATTTCGCCTTTCAAATCAATTTCAATTGTACCAGTTTTTGTTGGAATGATATCAGAGAAATAGTGTCCTGGTCTTGGATCAGAATTGATATCCAATGTTTTAGTTATGCCACCAGACTTGGCTGTTGCTTGCAGATTTTTGAAAGCATTTACCACACCAGCTTTTACGTTTTCTGATTCAATTTCATTTATTTCAAATGTTATAGAGTTTCTAAGACCAACTATAGGAGGCTCATTCCCCCAGCCAACTACTATCTCATATTGTTCTACGTTTACTGTTTTATGCCCAAATGCCACACTAAATACTGAACTAAAAAGTAAAAGTGCTATCGTTGTGAGTAGATAACGATTCACAGTTTGCAACCATCATAACATGTTATTATCTTTACTCAGATGGTACAAACATCAAATCCTTCAATTGTTTAAATTATCAAGTGTGATTTGAAAAATTATGAAGAAATTTTTGCTAGTTTTATTATTAATCTCAAGTGTAGGATTTCCTCTTGCAGATGCACATCCGTTTACAGTGACAACAGATCCTGCACAGTCATCTAATGTTTTACCAGGAATTACGCAGATAGTTGTTCATTATTCAGAGACACTAGAGGGGGATTTTAGTGAACTCAAAGTTTTCGATAGCAGTGGCAATCAAATTGACAACAAAGATACAGCATATTTTGAAGATGAAGACTCTCTTGTGGTTACAACACCGCCATTAGAGGAGGGAGTGTATACTGTTACAAGCAAAGTATTATCAAAAATTGATGGCCACCTAGTTGATTATGCTTTTGTTTTTGGTGTAGGCAATGTAAGAATAGACACTAATCTGATTGAGCAACAAGGAAGCTCAGAGACATTATTTTTCCCCGAAGCGGGAGCTAGGTATCCAGGTCTTGTAGGGCAGACAATTGTACTTGGCGCTATAATTTCATCTTTGTTAATTTGGAATATACAAAAAAGAAAATTAATTAAAGAAAAATTTGAGCAAATCGAACAAACCTTCCACCATAATTTTATGAAATTAATTGGACTTGGCCTGATCATTGTATTTGCATCAAACATTTTGATGCTCTTTGTTCAGACCTTACGATTGCAAGTATCTGCGATAGATGCACTTCAAACTTCATTTGGAAACACATGGATAATTAGAATGGGTTTAACTATCGTTTTACTTGGTTTGTGGTTTGCAATAGAACGCAAACCAAGACTTACAATGAAAGGCCATATTCCAATTTTGGTGTTTTCTCTTGCTTTGATTGCAACTACTACAATGATTGGTCATGGGGTTGCAAGTGAGCACCAGCCTGCAATAGTGTTAGATTATGTGCATAATCTAGTTGCGTCAATTTGGATAGGCGGCATCATATTTTTTGGCTTTGCATTACTGCCTACACTTTCAAAGCTGGATAGTGATAAAAAAGAAAAGTTTTCGCTGTCATTGATTCCGCGATTTTCTATTATTTTTGTAATTTCTGTTGGAATCATAATAATAGTAGGACCGCTTCTTTTATGGTTCCTTGAAAGCGATGTAGGCTTGCTATTAGAGTCAACTTATGGCATGCTGATAATTGCAAAAATTACCATTGCTGCGTTTATGATAACGATTGGAGGCTATAACCAGTTTAAAATTCAGAAAAGTGCTGAAAAAAATCTAAAATCAGATTCTATTTTTGTTCATAAAAGACTCTGCAGATCCTTGAAAATTGAATCAGCGCTTGGCATTACATTACTTGGCGTTGTCGCGCTTTTGGTAAATGGTTCTCTTCCTGCTGGGGAAATTAATCCAGTACAAGCTCAGCAAGTAACTTATGGTTTTTCAACTAGTCAGTTTGCAGACCAAGCTAGATTTGATGTTTCTATAACACCATTTTCAAGTGGGACAAATACAATTTCTGTTGCAGTCTCTGATTTTAATGGGAATCCTCTAAGTGACATTAGTGAATTAAAGATCAAAGTATCAAATCCTCAACGAAACATTGCACCAATCGATGTTATAGTAAATGAGGTAAAAGATGAAAGTGATTCTACTATACGTTATGAAGGAGATTTGACTTTTGGATTTTTTGGCAGCTGGCAAATCGAAATTGAAGCGTTGCGCACACAAAATGCAAACGAGGTAACAACTTTGGATATACTGGTCAAGCCAAGACTAGAGCAGCTAAAAACCGAAATAATAGAGTATGAGTTTCCTGAAGCTGCAAAGCCACTTTATCCATTTTTTGATGGAAAAAATTCTATCTGGATTAGTGACCCATCAAAGCCAAGAATATGGAAATTTAGTTTAGAAAATCAAGAGTTTGAGTCATTTGAGTTTGATGGGCAAGTCTCTGTAATGCTTGCTATGGATAGTCAAGGGAAGATTTGGTTTACAGACCCACCAAGCAAAAAAATTGGCTATATTGATCATAGTACAGAAAAAATTGAGCTAATCCAGCTTGATACAGATGGTGTTATAGTAGGGCTGGAAGCTGACTATGGGGATAACATCTGGGTTGCCGTTTTTGACAAAAATCTATTGATAAAATATGATCAAGATGCTAAATCATTTGAAGAATATCCAATTCCAACAGAATTAGGTGGACCTTTTACACTTTTACTAGATGCCCAAGGAAACTTGTGGTTTACAGAATCACAGGCAGGAAAGATTGGTGTTTTGGATACAGAAACTGGAGAAATTAAAGAGTTCGTGCCTTCCAGTCCACTAAAATCACCAGAGGCATTGTTTTTTGATACGGACGGAAATCTGTGGATAGCTGAGCATACAGGACCAAGTATTGTAAAATTTGATACTACACTAGAAACTTTTGAAAAAATATCTGTACCAGACTCTAACTCGCTGCCGTTTGGCATGACACAAGACAAGTATGGGAATATTTGGTTTGCCCAACATACTGTAGACAAACTTGGAGTGTATGATCCGCAAAATGATAATTTAATTGAGGTACAGCTACCAACCGAACAATCATTTACACAATTTATGAGCTCTGATGATATGAATAATGTCTGGTTTGTTGAACAACAAGGAAACAAAATTGGTTTCGTAAAGATAACAGAAACTTCACTTCAACCAGTTCAAGCTCAAGCTGAAACAATTGAGATAAAGTATGTAGATTTTGTGTCTCCGTTAATTGCGATGGGAGTAATAGCTACATCACTATTTTTTGTAAAAAGTGTTCGTGATAAAAGAAGAATTGATTCTCTACTAGAATAACCAAAATAATGACCTTCGTTTTCATATACTAGAAATGAGTTGATTCTTTTATTAATATAAGAAATGAATCAATTATTATTTAATAAGTAGGCATACAAACTATTTTCATAATTCTTGGATAAATTAAAAATATTTGCAGATGCTCGTCGTGCTGCCTGGATCTCGGTTTGGACACTTTTTGGTATTGGTATAGCTGAAGTATTAATTTCTCTTTACACCGAAAGTCTAACTCTACTAGCAGATGGTCTAGACTCTATGGCTGACTCGTTAGTGGCATTTATTGTCTGGTTTGGGATCAAAATGTTACATAAACAGAGAAACAAATTATTTCATTTTGGATATGCAAAAATTGAAAGCTTTACTGCATTTGTAGCTGCGATAATAATTGCAATTTTGGGAATTTTCATCATATATCATGCGTATGAGAGAATAATCCACCCAGTTGAGACTATACATCCAGAGATTACAATGGTAACACTACTAGCCGCAGGAAGCATCTCACTGCATAGAGCGTTTATGGTTAGACGAGTTGCAAAAAAGTATAATCTCACATCATTAAATCTTGATGCAAAAAATTCCATAAAAGATGGTTCTGCTTCATTTGTTGGTTTTGCTAGTGTATTAGCAGGCTATTTTGGAATACCGTATATGGATTCTGTTGGAGGGATTATCATAGCAATATACATTTTCTTTATGTCATATACTGCCATACGAGAATCCACACTTGTCCTATTGGATGCAGTCAAAAATCCAGAGTTACAAGATAAAATAATACGGTTTGTTGAAGAAAAATTCAAGATTTCTGTGGAAAATGTATTATTACGACCAATGGGTCACACACTATCAATACAGATACATGTTTTATTAGACAAAACGATGACTTTGGATAAGGTAAATAACATTGTAAATTCGCTGCAAAAAGGTATTGCAGAAAAATTTGACGCTGAAGAAATAGTAGTAATTCCTGAAGCAAAATAGATGAATGGTAACATAATGAAAGTCACGCGATAATTAGTGGCAAAAATTATGCTGTCAACCTTGCAATCAAGCCACTTGATTTTATGCCAAGTGTAGCTGCAAATATTGCAATCAGCAAAAGAACAATAGCACCAGATGGTGTTATATCAAAAACATAAGAAAGAATTATTCCTGTTACAACAGAAAAAACAGCAAATGATATTGAAACAAGTACAGTTTGCTTAAAACCGCGCCTGTACATTATCGCAGTTACATTTGGTATTACAAACAGTGCAGAGATTAGCAAAATTCCAACAAGCTGAATCGATGTTACAACAGTTATTCCTGCAAGAAAGACAATAAGATAGTTTATCTTTTCAACAGGAATTCCGCTTACCCTTGCCTGTTCCTCATTAAATGTAGAGTAGATCAGATTCCTGTACAAAAGCAAAATTACAATCAAAATCGAGCCTGTAAGAGACAAAATTAGGATTGTATTTTCTGTACTTACAAGTAAAATGCTTCCAAAAAGAAAGCTGAAAATATCTGTAGTAAGGCCGCCTGAAAGGCTTATCAAAATTAGTCCTACTGCAATGCCAGATGATAGTAAAACTGCCACTGCAGCCTCACCTGAGATATCAAATTTCTGACGAATCTTTGTTATTATCAGTGCGCTTGCAAGCGATACTAGATATGCAGTCCATAGTGGATATACTCCAACCAAAAGTCCTGCAGCAATTCCACCAAATGAAGAGTGAGCTACTGCATCACCAAACAAGGAATATCTTCGCAAGACCAAAAACAGACCAACAACTGAACACAGCAAAGCTATTGCTATGCCAGATATGATAGCCCTTTGCATGAAACCAAAATAAATAATATCAAAGCTCATTTTTCATCACGATGATGCATGTGTTGCTGCATCGAAGACTCTGAGTATTGTTTTAAGAGTTGATCATTTTTGAAAAATTCATCTGATATTCCATGAAAGAATAATGTTTTATTCAAACATGCAACCTTGTTTGCAAGACGATTCACTGCATCAAGGTCATGTGATGACAAAATTACTGTAATGTTTTGCTTTTTGTTAAGCTCACTTAGTATGCTATAAAAAATTTCTGTGCTTTGTATGTCAATGCCAGTTACCGGTTCATCTAGGATCAAAATTTTTGGATTATCAGCTAATGCCTTTGCGATAAAAACACGCTGTTGCTGACCACCTGATAGCTCACCAATTATTCTATGATCAAGCTCATGAATCCAAACTTGCTTTAATACATCATCAATTTGTTTTTCGTCTGGCTTTTTCATTCCCATTCTGACTACCTCTCGTACAGTTACTGGAAAGTTTTTTTCAAAAACTGGCTTTTGTGGTACATAACCAATTTCATTAAGATATTTTCGTGATTTTCGTATGTCTTTGCCAAAAAACGAGATTTCGCCTCTATAATTACGAAGCATTCCTAGCATGCAGGCAAAAAGCGTTGTTTTTCCTGCTCCATTAGGGCCAATTATGCCTAGAAAATCATTTTGTTCTACAGAAAAGCTAACATCATCTATTACTGTAAGACGATCATAGTCTACAGTTAGATTTTTTATTTCAATTGCGTTCAATTGCACAAACCCTCTTTTAGGTGCAAGAGATTTTGTTCCATTTTTTCTATGTAATCTGTATTTTTATCGCCAATTTCTAGTGGAGACAGTACCAGTACTGTGCCACCAATCTCATCTGCAATTACCTCTGATGTTCTAGTATCTACTGCCTCTTCTGTAAATATCACATCAATGTCTAAACTTGTTGCAAGATTTATCATGTTTTCAAGATTTTGTGAAGTTGGCTCGTCATGTGGTTCATTTGACTCTAGTATTGAATGCTGAACCAGTCCATATTGATCTGCAAAATATGTAAATGCGCTATGAAATGAGATAAAGTCATTTTTTGTACATTGCGATAATTCCTGTTTTATTTTTTCATCAAGCCCTTCAAGTCTTAAAATGTAGGAATTTGCATTTGTGTTATAGTATTCCTTGTTTGCAGGATCTATTTCCATTAATGCATCTGCAATGTTTTGAACCTGTTTTTTTGCCATCACAGGATTAAGCCAGATGTGTGGATCAGTGGGATGGTTGACTAGATTATTTTCATTTGTAGTGATGCCTTTACTTGTATCCACTATAATGACATCTGTATTTATTGAAGCAAAATCGTTTGCCCAGTTTTCAAAACCAATACCATTAATTACAATTAGATCAGCCTGTTGCATCTTTTGAAGATCTTTTACTGTTGGCTCCCAGTCATGTGGCTCTATTCCAAATGGAATTAGTTGCGTTACTTCAGCTCTGTCCCCACCAACTTTTTTTGTAAATTCAAAAAGTGGATAAAACGAGGTAATTACAATGATTTTTTGATTTGTGTTTGTTGACGCATATGATATTACAGATTTATCCAAATTCCAAACTGCAAGAGCTGAAAGCGGAATAACAATTGCAATTGCTATAATGGCTGCCTTAGTTTGTGTATCCACGCCTGAGGCGCCTTGATGTTATTAATAAATCTAAGAAAAGTTAATAACTTTAGCTACTAAATTTATAAGATATTTAATAATAGCGAGACCATGCCGATAGTATCAATCTCATTAAATGATGACATACTAACTGAGCTTGACAAGCTGCAAAAGTCAATGGGGTTTTCAGGTAGATCTGAGGCAATTAGAGCAGGGATTCGAAGTTTTGTAGCAGATGAAAAACAAAAAGGGATTCTTTCAGGAACTGTACATGCAATATTATTGGTAGTTCATAACGACGAGTTTGATGATATAGTTTCTGGAATAAAACACAGCTTTGAGGACCTAATTACAACACACTTGCATAGTAAGATAGAAGGTGACAAGTGCATGGAGCTTTTCATACTTGACGGAGATGCCGAAAGGGTTTGTACAATTACAAAAGACTTTCAAACAAACAAAAAGATGGATAACGTAAAGCTGGTTACGCTCTAGAAAATGAATTTAGTAAAAATAGTATTAATTTGTCTAGTTGGATCTGCCTTTTTTATCAGTAATGTATATGGTCATGGCCTTGGCTTAGATGCAACAACATTTGATTTTGATGGAAGAAAAATTCTAGTTAATGTTGAGCTGCCGTTATATTTTGATAAGGTTGAAGATAAAAAAATTAGAATTAACGCATATGATAAAGAGACTGGTGAAAATGTAGAAAACATCACGCTTCGTTTAGCTGTCTTTCATAACAATGAATTAATTGTTCGTGATTATTTTTTTGCACCACAGGGTTCTTTGTCAATTGATATGATTACAACAGAAGCTGAATCCAAAATATCAGGCCAACAAAACTCTTTTGGTGCATGGGATGCTAGCACTCAACCTATTCAGATATTATCTCCAACTTTTGACAAGGGTGGATTATTTCATTTTGAGATTGAAATAATATCAATTGATGGTAAAACAAGTATGTTAAAGGATTCAGTACATATGGTTGATGTAAGTACAGTACAAACTGGCTATTATGAAGATGATACATCATTTCAAATTACGTCTTATTTTGATAATATTTCGTATTTTGACTATAAATCAGATGAAAATGTACTAGAGTTTGAAATGCCTTTTGACTGGAGCGAGAAAAACATATCACATATTCCAGTTATTCATGAAGAGGTTCATTTTCCAAAAAACTTTGCAAAATTTTTATCGCCAAGTTATACTGGTAAGGTAAACGGCATTGAGCTCTTCAAGTCTTCTGTGACAATTGACGACTATTCTGATGAGAATGACAGAATTGTACACTTTGTCCTGTTACAAGATCACTTGAGATTTTTAAAAAATGAATTAAAAAAGTCTGGTGATGATGTCCCAGAAGGTATCAAGTTTACACTAGAGCCAAGCCAGACTGTAGAGTTTCCGCTAAAATCATTTACAAAAAATGAGGAGTTTCAAGTTGATTTGTCATGGGAGCCAGTTGTAATTGAGCCGCAAAAGAATGTAAAATTTATTTTTACAATACGTAGTGGTGCTACAGGGGAGCCATTAAGACAGTCTACCTATGATTTTGTGATAATTCAGAACGGAAAAGAGATTCACAAAGAATCTGGCACGGCAACAGTTGGAGGTGGCTATGAAGAGTATACATTTTTGGATGGCCAGTCAGGTCCAACAATAATAAAATTTGATAACATACGTGGAAGTGGTTCCAGCACAGAGTTTGGTCTGGTTGTTGTTCCAGAGTTTGGCGTTATATTTTTGGTATTTTTTGTATCAATAATTGGATTATTGTTAATTAACAAGACAAGTTTTTCTAAAATCCATTTTCGTTAAGAAGAAGACCAAGCAATGCTGCCCTTGTATATTTTCCATATTCAGCTTGCTTGAAGTATCTTGCCTGTTTTGTTTTATCAACTTCTACTGAAATTTCATCCAGTCTTGGCAGAGGATGTAAGATAATTGCGTCTTCTTTCATTTTCTTTATGATATCAAGCCCTATGACATAGCTTCCTTTTACCTTTAGATACTCTTCTTCGTCTGGAAATCGCTCTTTTTGTATTCTTGTCACATAAACTACATCCAAATCATCAATATACTCTTCAAGCGAAGTTGATTCTGTAAAGGAAAGATGTTTTTTGATATCATATGTAGAGTCTAGTCTGATTTTTAGTGCCTGAGGCGATATTAGGTGTACTTCGACATTGTAATTTCCAAGTGCATGTAATAACGAGTAAACCGTTCGTCCATATTTTAGATCGCCAACTATGCCAATTTTAAGACCATCGATTTTGTTTTTTTCCTTTTTAATTGTAAAAAGATCCTGAATTGCCTGTGTTGGATGTTCTTCTGTCCCACTTCCGCCATTAATTACTGGCTTTGATGAGACCTCGGCTGCAAATCTACTAGAACCATCAAGGGAGTGTCGCAAAACAAGTGCATCCGAATAAATTGACATTATCTTGACTGTATCGGCAAGACTTTCGCCTTTCTGAGTTGAAGAAGATGATACATCAGAAATTCCAAGTGATGTTCCGCCAATTAATGCCATGGCAGCCTCAAAGCTTAGACGAGTTCTGGTACTTGGCTCATAGAAAAGATATCCCAGTGTTTTTCCTCTTGCGATCTCTCGGCGCTTGGTTGGATCCATAGATATTATTTTATTTGTGGCCTCGAAAATTACCTCAAGTTTTTGTTTATTTAGATCTCGTACAGAAATTATATCTTTTTGAAAAAACTCGTTCATTCTTTCAATGATATATACAGGTGACTATACAAAGTATTCTGATGCAAGAATCAGAGCTTATAGTTCGTCGTATTAAGGAAGGGACAGTGATTGATCACATAGATGAGGGAAGAGGCCTCAAGGTTTTAGATGCACTAGGTATTGACGGCAAAGATGGAAGTGTAATTACAATAGCACTTAATGTTCCAAGTGGCAAGTACAAAAAAAAGGATATCATCAAGGTAGAAAATAGATTTCTAAAAGATGATGACACAAACAAACTTGCTGTAATTGCCCCAAGTGCTACTGTAAACATTATCAAAGATTACAAGCTGATTGAAAAGAGACGCGTCTCGCTTCCAAATGAGATAGAAAGAATTTTTCGATGCTCCAATCCTGATTGTGTCACAAACAGCAGCGAGCACATCGAGTCTGTTATGGATGTAATTGATAAGGAAGGCCGTGTTTTGCGATGTCGTTACTGCAGCAGACTATTAGATGTAAATCAATTAAAATACAAATAAACAATCAAAAAATAATTTTCAAAAATTTTTGGTTTTATTTTACTGGCCCAAGATGATAAACATCATGACTATACCATAGATTGCAATGGACTCTACCATGCCTATGAATATGAATACCTTTGACTGTAGTGCTGGATTTTCACTAATTACTGCAAGACCTGCTGAGCCGACATAACCCAGTCCGACACCTGCACCACCGGCTGCAAGGCCAAAAGCAAGACCTGCACCAATAAGTTTTGAGCCAGAATCTGCACTTCCACCTTCAGCTTCTTGAGCATATGCAACACCAGCTAGTCCGATAACAGAAATGCCTAATGTTGCCCAAAGAACATATAGGATAAGTTTCATTGTCAAGTGACCTCCTTAAATCTCCATATTTAAATCATGAGAAGGGAATTTTGCATTCAAACTTTATCAAGTGTTTTTTTCTTGAAATTAGCTAGATCATCTTTGATTGTTTTTTCAAAATGATCATAGTCTTGTTGTAAGATTCTTTTTGAGTTATCCAATAGTTTTTTGATCTCGTCTTTTGCCATTATTTTCTCTTCTCTATCGCTGCCTTGACTTTTTTTAACCTTGCGAACTCTTCTCTTTCCCTTTCTTCAAGCGTAGATAAAATGAATTTAATTCTGAGCCTATATTGCGGAATTATTACATTTTCTAGCGCGTTTAGCAATTTTTGTGTCTTTTCTAGCGCCTTTGCCAGGCTAAAAATTGAATTTTCATACTCTGCTGCCTTGCATATTTTTGGAAGCATTACTTTGATCTGCTTTGCTGCTCTATCTATTGATGCGTTAGTATCAGCAAAGCCATAAGGCATTGACTTTATGTCCTTTTCGGCAACATTTAGCGCAGGAATTGTCACATCAACTACACGCTTGACATTAACATCAACCTGCATTACTGCAGGGGCTGCCTGTGCTACTGAATCAACTGTAGTTGTTCCAAGCGACAAATATGCCTCATTTACCGAGTTATACACATCTTGAAGTGGCTCCCAGATACCTCCTCTTGCCTTTGTTGCCTCTGTGATCATTTCTTCAATGTTTTTTAGCAATACCTTTCTCTTATCATCAAGAATTTTTTGAACCATTGAAGCGACTTGGCTTGAGCGCTTGTATTTTAGTAATTCAATTTTAGTAGCAGCTACGTTTTGTCCAAACGACATAGATGCTATCTTTCCTTATAGTGTTGTTCTATGTATCTGTCTTTGACTTTGGTTAGTTCATTTTTTGGCAAGAGTGATACTGCCTTCCATAGTAAGGAAAGTGTTTCCTCAATTGTTCTGTTTTCATCAATTGCCTGTGAGAGGAAATTTTTTTCAAATTCATCGCCAAATCCCAGATATTTTAGATCAACGCCAGTAAGTCCTGCCTTTCCTACAATGCCTGCAAGTGCGCGGACCTCTTGTGCTCTTGAATATGCATCATAGTTTTGGTTGGAAATTTCCTGATGATCGGCTCTTGTTCTTCCCTCACCAATACCGTCCTTCATGATTCTGCTAAGACTCATCAAGATGTTTACTGGTGGATAGACTCCCTGTCTGAACAGGTCACGACCAAGTACAATCTGTCCTTCTGTTATGTAACCTGTAAGATCTGGAATTGGATGGGTAATATCATCAGAAGGCATTGATAGAATTGGCATCTGTGTAACGCTTCCCTTTTTTCCGCGCAGTCTTCCTGCTCTCTCATAAATTGTAGAAAGATCAGTATACAAATATCCTGGATATCCTTTTCTTCCTGGCACTTCTTCTCTTGCAGCGCTGATTTCTCGTAGTGCCTCTGCATAGTTTGTCATGTCTGTTAGAATTACGAGCACATGCATGCCAAGATCATATGCCAGATACTCTGCTACTGTGAGTGCAACTCGAGGAGTGATGATTCTTTCTATAGCAGGATCGTCTGCTAGATTCAAAAATAGTACACTTCTTTTTAGGGCACCAGACTCTTCAAGGCTTCTTCTAAAGTACTCTGCCTCGCTATACTGCACGCCTATTGCTGCAAACACTACAGCAAACTCGTCTGATGTTCCAACAACTGCTGCCTGGCGGGCAATCTGTGCAGCTAAAATATTGTGTGACATGCCAGAGCCTGAAAAAATTGGCAGTTTTTGTCCTCGTACCAGTGTAAGCATTCCATCAATTACTGAAACTCCTGTCTGGATAAAATCACGAGGATACTCTCGCTGCTCTGGGTTCATTGGCTCGCCGTTAATGTCTAAAAATTTATCAGCTATTGGATCTGGCAGGCCATCTTTTGGTCTTCCTAGTCCATCAAATACTCTGCCAAGTACCTCTTCTGAGACTGGCATCTCCATGACCTTTCCAACAAATTTAGCTTTGGTTCCAGAAACGGAAAGTCCTGTAGTTCCCTCAAAGACCTGGACAATGGCCTTACCGTTTCCAACTTCGAGAACTTTACCTAGTCTTTTTTCGCCATCATTTGTTTGTATTTCGACAAGCTCATCAAATGCTGCGTTTTCTACATCATCAACTATAACAAGTGGTCCTTTGATTTCTGCAATCTTGCTATACTGCACACCGCCATGTTTACTCAAGTTGTTACCGTAACCCCCATTATGCTTTTGAATTGCTCAGTCATAGTTTTGTCAAGCTGATCAAGTTTCGCTAGTTCGTTATCCTTGATTTCCATTCTTGCCTTTAGCAAGGAACCAATTATTGGCATGGCACGGATATCTGCAAGTGTTGTTCCGTCTCTAAGTGCCTGCTGTCCATTTTTGTAAAATTGGACTAGAAGTTTTAGCAGTTTGAATTGTTTTTGAGGACTGCAATACGTATCAACTTCATCAAAAGAGTTTTGCTGCAAAATTCCAATCTTTATCATCCTTGCTACCTCTAGAATTAATTTTTCTTCATCAGGTAGGGCCTCAGGACCTAACAGTCTGACAATTTCTTTTAGTGTATCTTCTCTTTGTAAGATTCCATATGCTTCGCCCCGTAGGCCAAGCCACTCATCACTTACATTTTCACTCCACCACTTTGCTATATCAGACAGATATCCAGAGTAGCTGTTCATCCAGTTAATTGATGGATAGTGTCTAGAGTAGGCAAGCTTTGCATCAAGCGCCCAGAATGTTTTGATAAATCTCATTGTATGTGTTGTAACTGGCTCTGTAAAGTCACCACCAGATGGAGATACTGCGCCAACGAGGCTGACAGAGCCGTTTCTGTCAGGACTTCCAAGTGCCTTTACTCTTCCTGCCCTTTCATAAAATTCTGCCAACCTTGATGCAAGATATGATGGATATCCTTCCTCTGCTGGCATTTCTTCTAGTCTTCCACTCATTTCGCGAAGCGCTTCTGCCCATCTGCTTGTCGAGTCTGCAACCAAAACTACGTCTTTTCCCATATCTCTGTAATATTCTGCAATTGTTACGCCAGTGTAGATGCTTGCCTCCCTTGCTGCAACAGGCATGTTGCTTGTGTTTGCGACAAGAACTGTCCTATCCATTAATGGCTTGCCGGTACGTGGGTCTTTGAGGTGTGGAAACTCTACTAGCACCTCAGTCATTTCGTTTCCTCGCTCGCCACATCCAATATACACTACAACTTGGGAATCGGCCCACTTTGCAATCTGGTGCAGTGTTACTGTCTTTCCTGTGCCAAATGCGCCAGGAATTGAGCCAGTGCCGCCTTTTGCAAGTGGAAAGAATGTGTCAATTACTCGCTGGCCTGTAAGCAATGGAATTGTTGGATCATATCTTTTTTGATAAGGACGCGGTTTTCTAACAGGCCATCTATGATACATTTTTACTGGAATTTTATTTCCATTCTTTTCTGTAATCGCTAGTTCAGTTTCAAGATCATACTCGCCTTCTTTAACAATGCTTGTTATCTTTCCGCCAGGATGATCTGGGGGAATCATTATGCTGTGATCAATTAAATCAGTTTCCTGAACTTTACCAATTATGTTTCCAGACTCTACAGAGTCGCCAACTTTGGCTGTTGGTGTAAACTTGTATTTCTTTTTCATATCAACTGGAGTTGTTGTGATTCCTCTGCCAATAAAAGAGCCAGAAACTTTGGAAAGATCTTTTAGTGGACGCTGGATTCCGTCGTAAATCTGGCCAATAATTCCAGGCCCTAGCAAAACACTAAGCGGGTTGCCAGTACCTACAACAGGCTCGCCTGGCTTGAGGCCGCTTGTTGACTCGTATACTTGGATAAATGCTACATCGCCTGTAAGCCTGATTACTTCGCCAATTAGTTTTGCGTCGCCGACAGATACAGTTTCATACATTTTTGCATCGGCCATGCCATCTGCCTTTACTGCAGGGCCACTTACCCAAACAATTCGTCCCTTTGCTGCCATTTTAGTTCCCTATGCCAAATTTCGTGGCAATATCTTTCCTTATTAAAGGCTTCAAACGCTCAAGCCTTGAATCAATTGTATTGTTAAATGTCATCGTACCATCCTTTGATCTTACCTCTACTCCACCTATACAGGTGATAGTCTCAGAGGACAGTTCTGCTTTTGGAAATTTTGAGATAACTGACTTTACTACATCCTTGTCTTTGCTGTTTGTTAGAACAATAATTTCCTGAGTGCCTAACGCTTTTGTTGATTCATCAATTAGTGTGGAAATTAGTTTTGGATAATTCTCATTTTTCTTTATGTTTTGAATTTTTTCTATTGCTTTTTCAAAGACCTTGTCAACTGATTCAGCAGTCAGTAGGAGCTGCTTGTTTCTTGCTTCCAGTTCAGAGCTGCCAATTATCTGCTTTTCAAGCTTTTCTGATTCCTTTTTTCCTTCGTCTAGGATTCTGTCATACTCTTGCTCAAGGGAGCGAGATGATTTTGATAAGGACTCTTTGCATTCATCAAAAGTTTTTTCAAGTGTGGTTAAAAGTTCGGTAGTTGTTTGAGTTAATATTTTGTCAATAGTGGTTTCTAGTTTTGAGTCCAAGGCCAACGAAAAGCCGTTAATTAGTGGATTTTAATGTTTGGGAGTTTCAAAAAATATAATCACAATTAAACAGAAAGTTGTTTGATCCAGCTATGACATTTGATTTTTTATCTTTAGAAAGATTTTAAACTATCATAAAAAAACGAGCCAGTATTGGCCGTTACAGAACTTTTGGTTGGAACTGTTATCTTACCACGAATGGAGTCACCTAAAGCAATTTCCTGTCTTACCGAGTTTGAGTGGTTTCATAAAATAGAGACAGAAAACGAGACACTAACGCCTGAAGTTGATGATCTTCTTCTCAGGGCACAAAAGGCATTCCAGCAGATAGATGAGGTAATCAAAGGCATGCAGATTCCCTTGCGAGTTGGGATGATGGAGATTGTTTTTAAGGGCTTTGCGATAAAAAAGAAAAACTACGAAGTACGTGAACTTGAAGCAATGATTGATGACTTGGAGAGAAAAGTTCCATCTGTCATTAGCAAAGCCGCAGGTCTTCTCAAGGAAAGTAACGACATAAAAAAATCATTGGAAGAATTTACTGCTCTAAGAGATACTATTCAGGTAGCAAACAAGCTAAACATTGACCTTAGCAACCTAGGACTAGGCAAGTATTTTTACACAAATATTTTTGTCATAAACTCTGCTGATTACAATGAAATCACTCGCTCTCTGGAAGGAATTACAATCTACAAATATGATCTTGAGACAAAAGAAAAAGCAGCAATATTTGTAATTTCAGGCGCAGGCGACTCTGAGAAAGTAAACAAGGTATTACGAAACCTTAACGCAAACCCCTTTTCCATCCCACAAGGCTATCCTCAGATACCAGCCAAGGCATACACACTTGCTGAATTAAAAATAAAGGAGCTGCTTGACAAGCAAAAACTAATTACAAAAGAGATTGTAAAAATAAAAAGCAGCATACGTACAGAGATCCTTTCATTACATGAAGCTGCACTTGTAGCTAAAGATGTTCTTGAGACATTACGCAAGCCTGGTGGAACAAAGCAGTTTGCAATGATTCAAGGATATATTCCAAAATCCATGGAAAAAAAATTCAAGGAAGTTACAAAGCAGTGGACATCAGTAACAGAACCAATCAAAGACTCAAAGGCACTTGAGCAGAGTCCTACTCTTTTACATAATACACGATGGATTCGAACATTTGAGGTAATTACAGAAAGCCAGGGAATACCAAAAAAAGGCGAACCTGATCCTACGCCAATGATTGCGCTAATGTGGCCAATCTTTTACGGGATAATGTTTGCCGACTTGGGTCACGCACTTTTACTTATGGGGTTTGGTCTCTTATTCAAGTTCAAAGGACAGGGAACACTGGCAAGATGGGGAATGCTAATTGCCATATCTGGGTTCTCTGCTGCAATTGCCGGGCTGTTTACAGGCGAGGCGTTTGGATTTCATCTTGATCATCTGGCTCCGTTTGAAGATCTTTTACATGAAGGCGGGCCACTACATTCGATTTCTTGGATTATTGGCGTAGTAAGTGTTGCAGAGCTTACCTTTGAGCAAGTAATTCTAATTCTCAAAGTATCAATATTTTTAGGTATAGTACACCTGGTCTGGGCATTTCTTTTGCGAATTAAAAAATTATTGAGAGAGGGTCACCGCACTACAATGTATTTTGAGGCAATACCAAACTTGGTCATGTACTTTGGAATAGTTGCAGTCATGATGGCAGCAATCGGATCAGGATATGATGTAATGAACATGTACTCTAGAACACATACAGAAGCTGTACCATGGATTACCATACTGGTTGGCGACTGGGCAGTAGTTTGGCTTGTTGTAAGAATTGCAGTGTTTACAGTAATTGGATGCGTTGTATTGATGATAATTGGTGGCATGCTTCACAACAAAAAACATCCAGAAGAGGGAGGAGACATGGCAAGTGCTGTCATGGAAGTTTTGCTTGGAAAAACTGTTGAATGCCTCTCACACACCATAAGCTATGCACGACTTGGCATCATGTTACTAGTACATGCTGCACTTTTGTTAACTGTCAATAATGCATATGTTCATCTTGGCGGCATGGGCTCAGGTGGCGCCCTTGCAATAATTATTGGTGGAAATATTGGAATCATGATAATAGAAGGCCTGATTGTATACATACAGTCATTGAGACTTCACTTGTACGAGTTTTTTACAAAGTGGTATGGTGGCGGATCAAAGCAGTTCAAGCAAGTTGTTCCTGAAATGGTTTACAACCAGCTTTTATGGAAGAAAAAGTAAATTCATTCTTTTAGCTTGCTTTCCTGAAATACATCAGAGCCGTACCAGCAGTACCTAAAGTAGTCAAGACACCACTCATGAAACATGGGATCATTGCTGTAAAACATCTCACTTAGGTCAGATTCACCTTTAAGGTCTGCAAACAGTACACATGCCTCCTTTTCATTTAAAATCACCATTGTCTCAACCCTGTCTTTCATTTTTCGCTCAACAAGCCCCTCCTCAATTAGTTTAGAAAATCCTAGTTTTGTGAGGAGTTCCTTCCTGCCTTTTGGCACAATTGCCGACTTTGAAAAGATATATTGAAACTTTACACCGGTTTTTACTTTTTTTACTAGCGGCTCTATAAGATCTAGTGGCACTTCAGATAGCAACTCGTAGATGTACTTGTCTGCATTTTTGTAGACAGTCTTCCACTGCTCAAGCACTTTAGCTACGCCTTTTACATGCTGGCCGCTTGCAAGCTGGCCTGCTCTCATCACAAATTTTATTGGAATATCGCCAAACGTATGATCTTCAAAATACTTCATGTTTTGTGACAGAAATACAATTGGTGGTACCTGTGTACACATTGTTCTTCCAAAAGTTGTCAGCGTATACTTGCCATCATTGTCCTTGACGATTAGCTTGCTTTTCTCTAATCTTGTAAAGTTGCGGTGGACCTCCTGCTTTGTTGTGTCCAGTCTTTTTGCCATTTCAGTAATTGTAGACTTTTTTTCTAAAAGCTGAAACAATATTTGCAATCTTTGATGACTTGCAAGTTCTAGAAAATTTTCTGCTGCCTTTTCATAAAGATCTGTCATGACAAGCTTTGTTTCATGCTTGACTAAAAAATGTAATGTGCTGGTAGATTATTCAACAGGAAGTTCCAGTCTGTTTGCCCACTCTGTCCATGAACCCAGATATACTCGAACTTTTTTAAAACCAATTTTTTTTAATGCCAAAAATGCATTTGCTGCCCTGTATGCACCCTGGCAGTATGTTACAACTTCAGAGTCTTTTGGAATTTTGTATAATTCTGAAAGATCATTTTCTTTTTTTAGAGTTCCATCTTCTGCAACATTAAGGTTCCAATCTACATTAATCGCAGTTGGAATATGCCCCTTTCTTGCTGCCCTAATAACAGTTCCATCATACTCGTCATGAGCTCTTGCATCAATGATTTGTATTTTGTTTAGATTTTTTTTGATGTATTCAAAGCCTGCAATAAGCTCGGAATTTATTTTGCCTGAAAACTTTGCTGGCCTAAAGCCATTTGCTTTTGTTTCAAGTGGCAGATTTTCTTTTTTCCATTTTTTCATGCCACCATCTAACATGAATACTTGAGGATGTGAAAAATACATCAATAGCCAGACACCGCGAGCAGCAAGCATCCCAGATACTTGATCATAAAAAATTATTTTTTTTTCATTTGTAATGCCAACAAAAGAGAAGAGCTGTTGCATCTGTTTGTTAAATGACTCAATGCCTTGCTTTGTTGTATCAAACCAATGAAATGCAAAAAGATCCAAATTTACAGCACCAGGAATATGGCCTTCTGAATATTCCTTGAAGGATCTTGCATCTATTATGAGAAGATTAGGGTCATCAAGTTTTCTTGCAAGTTCGCTTGCTTGAATTAACATGTCTTTAATCGAACTATAAAACGTAAATTCATTTGTTTTTTTTTTAAGATAAAAAGGAAAAAAGAGAGTTTTGATGTTTTACTCGTTTACGTATGCTCGTTCGCCGTGCTGTGCAAGATCGAGTCCGATTTCTTCCTCTTTTGGAGTGACTCGAATTCCGCCAGGCCATATTGCATCCATTATCTTTAGTATTACTATTGTAACACCAAATGAATATCCAATGGAAGCTGCAGCGCCGATTATGTTGATTCCTTGCTGCTCATAGCCTTCTGGAGTTCCTGTCCATGCACCAATACCTACACCGGTATCCCATATGTGAGGACTAGCTAGTGTTCCTGTCAGTATAGCACCTGTAAGACCACCCATTCCATGTACTCCCCATACATCGAGGGCGTCATCCCATTTGCGTGCATTCTTGAATGCAACACATCCATAACAGATGGTACCTGCTGCAATTCCTATGATTATTGATGCCATAGGTCCAACAAATCCTGATGCTGGCGTAATTGCGACAAGACCTGCCACTGCGCCGGATGCTGCACCTACAATGCTTGGCTTACCTGTATGAGCCCAACTCATCAACATCCATGTCAATGATGCCATACCTGTGGCAGTGTTTGTCACTGTCCAAGCACTAACTGCAACACCGTCTGCCATTAACTCGCTTCCTGCATTGAATCCGAACCAGCCAAACCAGAGCATGGAAGCACCCAATACTACCATTGGTATGCTGTGTGGTTCCATTGGAACCTTGCCATATCCTAGTCTTCTGCCTAGAATTAATGCGGCTGCAAGTGCAGAGAATCCAGATGTAATGTGTACGACTGTACCACCTGCAAAGTCTAGCGGGAAGCTTGGAGACAGGTCAGCATTAAGATCTGCTTTTCCTGCAAAGAGCCATCCACCACCCCAGACCCAGTGTGCTATAGGATCATAAACGAATGTTGCCCATACCAGTATAAAGCATACAAATGCACTAAACTTCATTCTGTCAATTAATCCACCAACAATTAGTGATGGTGTGATAATTGCGAATGTTGCTTGGAACATTGCAAACAACTGGTGAGGAATTGTATTTGGCCAGCCTTGACCACATTGGGCATCATCTCTTAGCATATCCATACGGAATGCGTCAGACCATGTGCCTTGACATGGACCAGGTGCACCTAATGGTGCATAGTGAGATACATCATTGAATCCGACATATTGAAGCGAACCCATGTACAGGTTTGCGTCATTATCTACAGGACCAAATGCTAACGAGTATCCCCAAAGAACCCACTGGACAGAGATAAGACCAATTACAATAAAGGTCATTCCTATGACATTTACTGCATTCTTTGATCTTGTCAGTCCGCCATAGAAGAATGCTACACCAGGAGTCATGAACAGTACAAGGGATGTGGCACTTAGTATCCATGCTGTATCACCTGTATCGGTTCTACAGAACTTCCAGTTACCTTCCTCATCTTGATACCAACATTCATTGGCGTTTCCTGTGTAAATTCCGCTGGTTCCTTTTACATAGCCGTCCATTCCATCGTTTACTGATTGTGCAAATGCCTGCGTCATTGCACCTGTTGCCGTGACTGCGATTGCTGCGATAAGTAAAAGAGCATACTTGCGGTTTCTAGAATTCATTAATGAGGAACAAAAATGAAATTATTTAAGGCTTGATAGGTGTAAATTACCAAAAATGTAAATTATTATAGTTGATGATTTAATGATAGTATCATAAAATG
>JBQTJY010000143.1:0-3621 GCA_052386635.1 Nitrososphaerota archaeon | reverse complement strand
TACATCCACCCGCCTCGGCGTGATTTCATTTCAGCCTACTAAGCGAGTACTATCTGTCTAGAGATTTACCCAGCAGTTACTGATCTCTGCATGTAGCCGGTTTCAGAATAGGGCACGGCTAGCGCCCTGATCCTACCTACTACCATAGTATTGTTAACCTAAATGTTATATTTGCATTAGGCTTGCTTTTCTCTTAACATAAAAATCAGGTTACATACAGAACAAATTTTTCCAGTACATTCGTTACCACAGTTCATACAAAGTTGTTTTTGGTTAGAGTTTGAATCTTTAACGATTTGTGATATTCTAAGAATTGATTTATACAAATTATTCTTAATTCCAAAATGTTGCTTTTCTAAAGAATTGAGAAATTCACGAATTTCAGTTCGTATTCCTTCGTTCATATGAGGACAATGTTCTGATTGAAAAGGAATTTCATTAGTAAAAGCATAAAATACAATCTCTGATTCGTAAATCTCACAAAATGGCTTTATTTTTCTGATAGTACTATTTGATGTATCTGGATCCATCCATCCAATTTTTTTGATATCTCCAGAAAGCATATTGATGAGAAATGTTTGGAGTGTATCGTCAAGATTATGAGCAGTAGCTATTATGTTTGCGCCAATATCCCTCGCTGCATAGTCTAAGGCTCGTCGTCTTAATGTTCCACATATAGAACAAGAAGAAATTTTTTTGTTTTCTCTTATATGAATGGCCTCATCAAGTGTAATACTAAATAAATCGTTATAGGAATATACAGAATAATCTACATTTAGTTTTGCACAAAATTTTTTGACTATTTCTAATGCCTCATTTCGATACGTAGGTATTCCTTCATCTATTGTTACAACCTTTATTCTAAAATTATGAGTTTTAGACATTTTATCAAGTATGTGTAACAAAGCAAGTGAATCCTTGCCACCAGATACTGCCACGCAAACAAGCTCATTGTTTCTTATCATATTGAATTTTGAAATGGTTTTTGCAGTTTTCCTAAGAATGGAATTTGAAAAACATGGTGAGCATAGCTCTTCACCTGAATATTTTCTTGAAAAAACTGCATAATTTTGACATTTGTTACATTTCATGCTTGTTTTTTTAATAGGTTATAATTAATTTTTAGATTGTAAACCAACCAGATTTGATATAAGATAAGGCAATGTTTAATCCAAATAACGCAAAGGTGAAAGCGTAAATGCTCCACATGAATCCATTAACAGATTTTTCTGAAATCCTTTTTTCAATAATACTATGAATGAATTTGCCCCCATCAAGTATTGGAAGAGGCAACATATTGATTATTCCTATAAAAAAAGAAATCATCCATAACCAAAGCAAAAACATCGAAAGCTGTGGATTATTCCATTCTATTACATTGTATCTTGGTTTGTAAGCAAAGGAATTATCCCTCATTATACCAATCAATCCCTTTTCAGGATCGTCAGGAGAGGGAGTAACTATTATTGGAAACTGTAATTCTTTTTCTTCTCTAAGAATTGTTACAGTAACAGTTTCTCCTGGATTTAACTCAATTTTTTGAAAATCGAGTGGAGTTATAACAGAAATATCATTTATGGCTGTAATGATATCATTTGATTGTAATCCTGCTTTTTCAGCTCCACTTCCTTGAATTACTGATAAAACTAGAACCCCTTCAGGTGATTCATAAAACCAACCTAAAAGTGGTTCTGGCACTACAATTGCAAAAACTGGATTAGTAAGCAATACTGCTCCAAGCGCAAACGAAAAAATTACATTTGAAGTAGCACCAGCACCAATTACTCTAAGTTTTGAAATTCTTTTTGCTTTGTTAAACTCTTCTTCATCGGGTTCGACAAATCCTGCAAACATTGCAATAAAAATTGCAAAACCACCTGTTTTGATCTTTATCTTTTCTAGTGTAGCAACAATACCATGTGCACCTTCATGGATTACCAAAACTATTGGTATTGATAATAAAAAATAAGCAATAGCTGTAGACGATGTTAAAGTGACTCCTGGTATTAATACAGTTAGTTGTGCAAATTCCGTTGGCTTTACGAAAAAATTAGATATGTTAGAAAGCAAAAACCAAAAGGCAAACCCCATCATCAAAAAACCAGCAACAACACTTACATCTGCAAATATGCGAATTCCTCTACGAGTCCTGCCTAACATCTTTGTTAGTGCAGATTGTACTTGATAATTTTTGTATGTTAGACTATACGGTTTTATCTCAAAACCACGCTTATCTAATTTTAAGCCTTTTGCTACTAAAACAATGATAACCCACGCTATTAGTACATAGATAATCGAATTATCTGATATAAAATCAAGTTCCAAATTAATTGCTACTTTTTTTAATCACGTACATTTATCAGTTACTGTGAAACCTGCAGTAATAGTTTCAACATATCCAGACAAAAAATCAATCACAAAAATTGCAAATATACTAGTAAAAAGACAAATTGTAGCATGTGTTAATTTTGTTAAAATTAGCTCAGTTTATAGCTGGAAGAAAAAAATTACTAATACTTCAGAATATCTTGCTATTTTTAAAACAACTAAAAAAAATATTAAAAAATTAAAAACCGAGATAAGAAAAACACATCCATACGAAGTTCCAGAGATAGCTGAGATCACAATTAGTTCTCTAAATAGATCATATCTAAAATGGCTAATTGCTTCAACAAACTAGTATTCCAAAGCAAATCTTAGGAGAGATACAACCCCTCCTAGACCAGAAACTCTCAAACCTGCATCAGTAGTTGAATCCACACCGTATACTTTAGCTCCCTTACTTTCTACATCATTTAGCAATTCAATTACTTTTTCTTCATCTTCAGTTTGTATGATCTTTTCAGAAAATACAAGTGATTCTATGACTCCATATTGATTAGCTTTTAATGTCTCACCAAACCCCATTGTAAATTTTTTACTTTTTTTGTTAGCTCTAAGCATTATTTCATCAATAATAGACAAAACTTTGCCAAGTTTGCTATCAGACATTATCTCTTTCATTGACTGTGATTTTGTAAATGTGTATAGTCCATCTTCGCCTCCAGAGTCTATTCCATCTATAACCTGATTTTTGTACTCATTACCAATTGATATTTTTTGTAGAAAATTACTAAATCTTTTTTTTGATTCGCCTGGTCCAAAAATTATAATTTGGTCTCCTTTATTTACTAAGGATGCAATAGCTTTTTGAACATCCTCAAAAAATCGTTCTATGTTAAAGTCAGTTTTGTATTGTTTTCCACTTGATCCTGAGTAAATATTTGGTATAACTTGCAAATGTGTCCCTTTTAATCTTCCAATACCACATACGCTAGTATCCAGCGCAACAAGCAAGAATCCAACATTTTGATTATTTGTTTGTAGTAATTTTTTTTCTATTGGGGTCCATTGTTTTTTAATTAATTTGAAGCTCTCATTTATCGTTATCATAAAAGAATGATGGGATCCTTTTGGAACGGATTCATTATTTGATTCGATAATTATTCCATGTATGCGTAGTCTATCCAAAACATTATCCAATGATATCTTTTCCACATCTAGTCCAATTCTTATTCTAATTCGTTCTCCCTTATCAGGTCTTGAATAATCCTTTTCAAGTTTGATGATTCGAGTGGTATC
>JBQTJY010000142.1:0-21212 GCA_052386635.1 Nitrososphaerota archaeon | reverse complement strand
TGGATATCTACCTTCAACCAGAAAAATAACTAGTTAGGTAGACTAACCAAAAATTTTTTTATTTTTTATTTTAAGATCTTTCTTTTAACCACTGACCAAGCTCAGGAAGCACTTTTTTCTGAGAAAGCGAGCTTGCAATCATGCCAACATGACCAGTTGGATAAATTCTAAGAGTCTTGTCTTCGCTTCCAACTGCATAATGCAAAGGCATGCTACATTCAGGTGACACAAGATGATCGCCAACTGCAACTTGGGTAAAAAGTGGCATTGTGATATTTTTTAGTGAAATCTGTTTTCCTCCAACATACATCTTGTTTTGAATCAAAAGATTGTCTTGGTAGATGTCTTTTATCCATTGCTTGAAGAGTTCACCAGGAATAGGTGGTGTGTCTCCAAGCCATTTTTCAACACGTAAAAAGTTATCAACATAGTTTTCGTCGTGAATATTTCTAAAAAAATTGATGTATTTTTCTAATCCCTGCTCAAATGGCTTTAGAATAGAAAAACAATAGTACATGAACTCAGGCGGCATGTTTCCAATCGTTTTGACCATCTTTTCGACATCAACGTGCTTTGCAATATTGCCAACAACTGTAGTGTCCTTCCACCCATCAATTACAGGCGCTGTAGCAACAAGATTTTTGATGTTTTTTGGATGAAGCGCTGCATAAATTGTTGCAAGAGTTCCACCTGTACAATATCCTTGTAATGAGACACTATCTGTGCCAGATTCGTGTTTCACAAAGTCAACGCAGTGATCTAAATACACATTGACATAATCATCCATGTCAAGATACTTGTCAATATTTGATGGAGATCCCCAGTCTATCATGTAAATATCAATTCCTTGCTCCAAAAGATTTCTTACCCAACTTTTCTTTGGGTGAATATCTAAAATGTGATGTCTGTTGATAATTGCATATGCAATGACTAGCGGAACTTTACTCTGCGTGCTAGTTAATGGCTTGTAGTGAAGCAGTCTTACCTTATCTTCAGTATATGCCACATCGTATGGCGTTGTTTCAAGTGTAATCTCATCAGGTGCTGGGACAAGCTTTGGTGCCTCTGCAATGTTTCTTGAAAAATTTAGAAACTCTTCAACTAGTCTTGGATCAATTTTTAATTCATTTTCCACGCTGCTCACCTTTTTGTTGTAATTCTGACTCTAGGTTTGCAACCTTTCTTCTAAGATCATGAAGCTGTTTATACACATCATCAATTTCGTTTCGGTTTGGAAGGTTTGCACTTTGAAGCAACACATTCATTATGTTATTCCAATGCTTTGTTAGTTCAAGTTCGCTTGTTACTAGTTTTCCATAGTTTTCACCAAATTTTCCCGAATCAAACAATTCGGTAAAATCGGTTTCAAAAATATCAATCCATACTCGCTTGTAGGCCTCTAGCTGTTCTGTATCATTTGGAATGGACGGCATCTTTTCATTAACTTTTTTTTGTGCTTCACTCCAAGCATCTGATAGCTGTTTGTAGTACTCTAGAAAATGCGTGTTAAACTCGACTAGGTCTTCGTTTGCCTCAATTATCTCAGATGATATTTTTTTGATATTGCTTGCAAAATTTCGCATGGGACCTGCAGATAAAAGTGAAGCTGGCTTGTTTGCCATAAGATACATCAAGTCTGTCCAAAACAGAGTCAGGTGCTTGTAATAGGATAGCGGGTCATTGAACTCTGTTTTCATAACGGTAGTGATACAGGCATTCTCAATAAATAGATCGCCATTATTGGTTTTACATTCACAAGATTTACTCTACATGCAGGCTACTGCATTTTAATGCTAATATCAATTCCAATAATCATAACAGGAATTAAATGCGCTAGATGACAAACATGAAATTGGGATTATAAAATGGCAAATCTTTCTGCAGATGAAATCCTTGACATGTCAATACAAGAGGCATTTTCTTATATTTTCAACAAAGGAACTGTATTTGTAGCCCCTGATACTCCAATCAAAAACATTGCGCTATTTTTGATCCCACTAAGGGAATTATACACTAGTGGAATAGTGGTAATGAAAGACAATAAACCCATTGGCAGAATTGGCCCATCACACATTCTAAAAAAAGTACTTGAAAGTGGATTTCCACAATGTCTTTCTGCAACAGCCAAAGATGTAATGGTAAGTATAGTAAGAGAAGTAAGAGCAACCTTCACACTACGAGATGTACTTGAGATCTTTAGAGACTCAAAATTTGGATTCACACCGGTCATGAAAAACGAGCTACTTGCAGGCACAATATCAACACGTGATTTTTTGCCATTTATTGCAAAAATGGGAGTAGAGCGATCAGCAAATACCATTGCATCTGATCTGATTTACATCGATCCTAGAATTAGCATCGAAAACACACTACGAATTATGTTTGAGGAAAATCTTAGAAAAATCGCAATAAATGAAAATGGGCAAACCAAAATTGTTGATGACAGGTCTCTTTTAGGGTACCTATTTTCTTGGGAAAAAGAAAAACCAGACGCACTTGATACAGACATTGGTGCATTGCCAAAATCAAATGTTGCAAATTTTCCACATTCTATTTCAATTAGTAAAGGTGCAGAAGAGATGCTTGTAAAGGATTTACCATGTTCAATAAGTGATGACAAAATCATTACGCCATGGGACTTTGTCATGAAAGTTTTGGGCTCACATGTAGCAAAAACGGACATGAACGAGACAGTATTACTAGATTAAATTGAAAATAATACTAAAAGATCCAACCCTTATTCTGACAGTTGCGGTTGGCTTGATTTTTAGCATTGGCATGTTATCTATTTTATCACAAATGATTTCAGAAACAGAAAATATCAAAAAAACATGGAATGATATGACTTGCCAGGAACTGGAACATTTTAGAACAAGCAGTGAATATGGCAAATTAAGCAAAGACGAGAGCGATAAATTCGGCCAAGCACACTTAGAATTTTGTAAATAAGATTTTACACATACGGCCTACATGGCTCATACAATCTTGCAATTGAATGATAATACATTTTTCTAATATCATCTTCTGTACAAACCGCAAATTGTGTAACTAGATCTGTTGCAGTTACAATTCCAACTACCTTATCGTCATCAATCACAGGAAGTTTACGTATTCCGCGAGTATACATTAGCTCAGCTATTGCCCAAACAGATTCATCTGGACTAATTGCAACAAGTGGTGATGACATGATCTGCTTTACTGGTGTGTGAAATGGATATGCATGAGCCACAATCTTGGTGGCAAAATCCCTATCAGTTACTATCCCTACAGGAGTGTCATTTTCTGTTACTACTATGGCACCAATTCTTTTTTGCTCCATAATTTTTGCAGCCTCATTAGCAGCATTTGATGCCTCAACTGCAATAACATCCTCTGTCATTATGTCTTTAACACAGATTTCTTTTGCATCCTTTTTTAATTTGAACTGCAAATGTGATCAATACTAATTCATTTATTTTCTATAATAATAGCAGCGTATAATCTCAGATTTGAAAATCAGTTACGAAAATCTTTCAGATATAGTCCAAAGCATTATTGCGACACCAATTATAACATACCACTTAATATTTTGTCTATTAAAGAACACGTTTTGTGTAGTAGGTTTGATATGTCTCATTTTTCTCATTTCAATCCTTGTCCAGTTAGCCCAATTATCAATAGGGCTGTTGCAATAA
Source organism: Nitrososphaerota archaeon (assembly GCA_052386635.1). Classification (GTDB taxonomy): domain Archaea; phylum Thermoproteota; class Nitrososphaeria; order Nitrososphaerales; family Nitrosopumilaceae; genus VHBM01. Next base: position 17,538 of record JBQTJY010000142.1, on the reverse strand, counting down.
CTGCAAGCTCCCAGATCATATTGTTACTATATTGTTAATCACTTAATCTTTTTTTGTTATTGTTTTGATATGCGCAGAAGAATTTGGTCGCAGATTTCTCGCATACTTGAATCTGAGCCAAGACTACAAATTTTAACAATATCTGTAGAAGTAAGTATTCCAATTATTTTGTTATTTTGTTGTACAGGAATTTTGTGAATTTTATTTTTCTTCATAATCTCAGCTGCTTCCCAAATAGATTCATCAGGAGACACTGTGATGAGTGGTGTTGACATTACTTCAGACAGCTGCGTTGAAAAGGGCTTTTCTTTTGCAGAAACTCGCTTGACAAAATCTCTTTCTGTAAGTATTCCTATTGGTGCGTTTTTCTTTGTTACAATAACACATCCAACATTAGAATCATCCATCATTACTGCAGCATCTTTGATTGTCATCTCTTGACTAATTGAAATGACATTCTTCCGCATGATATCTTTGACAAACGTGTGTGCCATAAAAGACAGGCATCAACGCAGTTTAAAAAACAAAGAGATGATTATCAAATATAAAAATCAATTATTAATTATTTAGTGTGAAAGCAATAGGTCAATTTTAGCAAAATAATATCTTATAATGGGTCTCATAGGGGAGAAAATAGAATTGTCAAGTTTACCATTATTGCTAGGTTGGCTTGGGGAGCTAATATTTGCAAGCTGGCTTTTGTCATATGGCGCAGAACATTTAGCAGAAAGATGGGGGGCAAAATTTGTAGGGCGTACACTTTTAAGCGTTGCAACAACACTGCCAGAGATCGCAATAGTAGCTTATGCTGCAAAAGATGGATTTTATGAAACAGCAATCAGTGCTGCACTTGGAAGCAATCTCTTGATGATGACGCTTGGGCTATCAATAATGTTAATAATTGCAACAACTCGACTTTCAAAAGCTCCTGAGAAATTTATTGATGTAAAACAATTCAAACTTGATACCATACTTTTGGTTATAACTGCAATTGCAGGAGCAATCATGTTTGTTGACGGATTTGATTACGTCGACGGAATAATTTTTTCAGCATTCTTTGCAGCGTATCTTTATCTTGCATTTCGAGAAATAAAACAAGAAAAAGAAGCACTGTTGCTTGAAAATGAGGTCCATAATCATGGAACTAAAACATCACAAAAACATTTTGCAAAAGCAGCACTAATTTTTGTAGCAGGTACTATTGGAATTTTCGTAGGCGCAGAACCTTTTGTGCACTCTCTTACAGATTTGTCAATAGAAAGCGGCGTCTCTGTTGTAGTTCTTGCAATAATAATCGCACCTCTTGCAGGTGAGATGCCTGAAAAAATATCAATGATGATTTTGGCTCGAAAGGGCGCAAAGGGTGCTTCGATTGCAGTGGCAAACGTATTGGGTTCCAAAATACTTAACAACACCCTGCTGCTTGCGGTTGCAGTTTTTGGCGCTATGGCATATCGGGGATTTTTTGAAAAAATCCCAAACACACCGCTTTTAGAGTATCAGATGATACTAGTCACAATAATTACAATAATCGCACTTATTCCAATATTTAGAAACAAACTTAATTTGCATAGCGGCATACTACTTGGAATCTTATATGCTATAGGTATAGGATTGCAGTTTGTTCTGCCTTCATTTTAGGCTACAATTGCCCATGTTGGCAGATTATTTTACTATTAAAACTCGAATCTTTGATTTATGAACAACAGCATTTGATACACTGCCAAGAAAGATTTCTTTTACAGAACCCATCCCCCTTGCACCCATTACAATAAGATCAAATTTTTTATCTTTTGCAAAATCTAAGATTACTTCGGCCGCATGTCCTTTGACTATTTTATCATTAAAGACAATTCCATTTTGTGCAGAACGCGTCTTTGCCTTTTCTAGAAATTCTTTTGCAATCTTTACAAGCTCGGCTTCATATGGTATTGGTTTTAAGAGTAAGGACTTTGGATAAATTGGCATTACATAAAGGCCTGTAATAGTGGCATGGCACTGTCTTGCAAGATATATTGCAGTATCAAGGCCACGAAGTGAATTTTTAGAGCCATCCATTGGAACTAGGATTTTCTTAATTTCTTCAAGTTTCACAAAACTATCAAAATTTCTCTTGCTTAATAATCATTATTCCTTTTACTTGTTGTAATAATTACATCATCGGTAGCTAATTATCAAAGCTGATAATTTTGTTCCTTCTTTATTTGGATTAAGTAACATAACTAAGTTGGTACTTGAGCGCAAGTTCTTGTACCTGTGGACAGGAACGCAAGGTAATAACCCAGTGCTGTGTACTTTGGTACGCCGTATAATACGTTCCCGTCATTTTATTATCAACTATAGGAATCATCGTTTCTATTTTTATTAAAAGAAAACACGAACAAAACATGGTAACTTTTCCAGACGATGTTAAAAAAATGATACTTGCACAACAAATGGTAATAGTTGGAACTGCCGATGAATCAGGATTGTGCAACATCTCACCACGCACCAGCTTCCATTTAGAAGGCAACAGTCTATATTGGCTTGAGTTATTCAAGCACAAGACATTTCATAACTTTTCAAAAAACAAGTGGGTCAGTATTGCCGTAATTGATAAAGAAAAACTATCTGGCTTTCAGCTTAAAGGTACTATTAGCATAATCAAAGAAAAGAAAAAGTTTGAAAAAATAAAATCACAAATAATTGATCGTCTTACAAGACTACACAAAGAAAGAATCCTAAAACAAATTGGAAAAGAATCGCCAAGCATAATTGAGTTTAAAACAAAGATAGTTTATCCACTAAAACCAAACGAACTTTCTGATATTCCAATCGTGCTTGATTCTGATGTAAAGATTGGTCGCCTAGCAGGTGGCGTAAATACAAAAAAATCATTTGGTCTTGAACCAAAGCTTGAAAGCCTAGCTATTTTTCTGCAATTGCCTTTACAATATCGGATTTTGTAATTATTCCAACAAGCGATCCTTTTCTTACAACAGGAAGGCCACTAATGTTATTTCTAATCATGAGCATTGCTGCCACGCCAACATCCTCTTCTGCATCTACAGTTATCGGGTTTGACGCCATTATATCGACTGCCTTAAACGGCAAAAGATAGTTTAGCTGATTTGCGGTAATTTCTGGAACTGATCTACGACGGTATTCTTCAAGCTCTTTTTTGTCTGCAAATTCGGCAATCCAATGTGGTATCTTGGCAGGCATAAAGTCTCTATATGTTATTACGCCAACTGGTCTTCTGTTTCTTTGAATTACTACACGAGATATTCTGTGATTTATCAAAAGACTTTCAATTAAAAGAAGCGAGTCTCCAGGATCTGCAGTAATTACATTTTTTGTCATTACAGAGGCAATTTTTAGTGGGACTGAAGATTGGGTAAGAAAAACCGAGACAAGGTCTGTCTTTGTTACAAGCCCTGCTAGTATTCCATCCTTGTTTATAACAATAACAGAGCTAATTCTGTGGCGCCGCATCAGTTTTGCACAGTCATAGATGGTACTATCCTTTGTAACAGTAACCAGATTTTTTGACATAAAATCGCCAACTTTGACTGATTTTATTGATCTTGTCCCAAGATTGTAAATCGACCTCGCAATGTCTTTTTCTGTAATTATACCAACAGGATTTTCTTTTTCGTTTAAAACTACGAGACGTCTTATCTTATGTTTAAATAAAATATCTCTTGCCTCAAGAAGTGTGGTTGACGGCTTTACGGTAACTGATCTTTTTATCATTACCTGATTAATATCGGGATTTTTTATAATCAACGAATTATCTGTCCACTTTAGACACTAAATAAGTGTGATAAGAATACCATAATTGAATATCAGTCGTGAAAATCTAGGGTTTATTTTAATTCAAAACTGTCAAATTGGTCTTTAGTGATAAAATCATGCTAGCAGATACAATTTATGAACATTTTAAGGACATTTACCATTCAAAATTACCTTTACCAGAAAAGCCAGCAATTGTACACCCATCAAGTACAGTATCTGATGTAATAAAGCAAATTTCAAACTCTGATGTGTATGATGTTTTTTGTCTAGAGGGAAATTCTGTTTATTCTACAAACGTAAGAGCACTTCTTTCAGCATCAAATATATCAGATACTATAATTAGACCATATCTTTACGCAGTTCCTTTCCTAAAACCAACCGATACAGTAAACAAGGCATCAAACATAATGGCACATCACCGTATAAGATCAGTACCTATAGTACAGGACAATCAAATAATCGGACAAGTTAACGCAAAAGACATTCTTGAGCTGCTTTTGTCAAAAGACAACAAATGGATAAAGGCAAACATGATCTTTACACAAAACCCAATAACACTCAACTCAACTGATTCGCTTGGCTCTGCACGAAGAATAATGACAACAAAACGAATTGATCATATCCCAATTCTAAACAAAGGATCGGTAAAACAGGTCCTAACATCATTTCATGTACTCCAAACAATAATTCCACGAGAACGATTAGGTAAAAAATTAATTGGAATGGATAAGATTCGCCGACAAGAATCATCAATTGGAAACATTGGTAGCACTAGAATACTACAATGTAGCCCAAAGGATGATCTGAATTCCATAATAGACGGTATGATCAAGACAAATACTACGTGTAGTCTTGTATCTGTCTGGGAAATACTACATGATATAATCACATATCGTGATATCCTTAGTCTTCTTGCTGCAAAAATAGAGAGCCAAATTCCATTTTACATCGTAGGATTACCAGATGATGCATCAAACGCTGATATCGTCATATCAAAGTTTACAAACACACTAAAGCGAATACAAAAAGTTTATGGTGATATTGTCGAAGCTCGCGCCACAATCAAAAGACAACACACACCAGGAGGCAAACAACTTCATGAGGTATCCATTCGCGTAACAACACCGTACAAAATATACACGCACAGTGAAAGTGGATGGGATCTAAGTCAGGTTTTTGATTATCTGAATCAGCGATTCTTGAGAAATCTTTCAAGACGTGCAAAACGACGCTTCAAACCAACTATAAGAAAAAGCAAGTTACCAATAACTCCACTATGACAAAAAAATTCTATTGTTATTAATAATCATGTTCTGAAAAATCAGAACCAAGCGAGATTGATGCAATAACTGTGCTGTCCGTTGTCTGGCACTTCAAAGCCTTTTCTGGCAAGAATGAATGGAAAATCTCTTTTAATAACTGCTCTGTAAAAAGTGACCATTTCATTCCAAGATCGTGTTGAATAATAAAATGATGAACGTCTCCATCAATTCTATGATCTGATAGCATGCCAGATACTCGCATATAGTCTTCTAATGTCTCAATACATCTTTTCAGATCATACTTTCCTTTGATAAACATGACTGCATCTTTGATTGTCGGTATTAACGCATCAATTATCTGATTGATATGTTCTCCTTCCATGCTTTCACCAAGGGAATTCAAAATTTCTTTTGGTATAGGAATAATCCCAATTTTATCTGCAAACCTGTCCCAATTTACAAATTTTTCAAGAATCTGCTTTACTAGGACATTTTGCGAGATGTTTTTTTGCATGGCTTCTGTTTCAAGCTCATCTACGACATAGGCTGGAAGTCTATAGGTTATGCTACGCGTAGACTCTTTTTCTGGAGGATGCGGTTTTCGTTTCATTTAATTTTACACTCACGAGTTTTCGTTTTTCACACTTAAACTTGACTAGAAACACGTTATTTTTCATTGAATAATGAGTAGTTATAGTATTAATCACATTACAAATTTAGATTTGCAATTTTTTGATGTTTTTGTTATAAATAAAATAAAATAATGCGCCAGAAGCAATTATCCCAATTCCAACACCAATTACTGGAATCTTAAATTGTAAACCCATGTAAATTGATGACAGTAGACCAAAAAACGCAAGCACAGGAAACCTACCCATGTTTAATGGCGATTTAAATGGTCTTTCTATGTTTGGTTCAACATATCGTAACACAATGACTGATAAATTTACCATCGCAAATGTAATCACAACTGAAAAAACTACAATGTTTGCAACTAGTACTATATCACCAATAAATGCAAAACCAATTGCAGCAAACATTATTCCAACTACTGCAATCCACGGTGTCTTTGTTTTAGAATGAACAAGACTCAAAAACAGGGGTAAAGACTTGTGTGTAGCAAGACCAAAAAGTATTCTAGCTCCTGCAACAAGCGTTATCAAAACCGTATTTGCTGTAGCAAAAAGAGCGATTGATGATAATATTATTTGTCCACTAGGCCCCAGCGCCTTGTTTGCTATTGCGGCAAGGGGAGCACCAGATTCACCAAGCTCATGCCAATCAAGTAACCTCAAAGAGGCAAAAGAAACAAGAATATACATTGTACAGGTTATTGCAATTGCAAGTAGAATTGCCCGTGGCAGAGTTTTTTTTGGATTTTTCACCTCCTCTGCAACATTTGCCATGTCTTCAAAACCAATGAATGCAAAAAAGATCAAAACAAACGCAAGAATTATGCCAGAAAACCCAAATGGCGCATCAAAATAGTCTACATGTTTTGCCTCAACAAATGCAAATCCAATAAAAATAATCAGAACAATGCCAGATGCTTCAATTATTGTAAAGATGGTATTTGTCCACGCAGATTCCCTAATCCCAATAAAATTAACTATTGAAAGACCAATCACAAGCAAAATGGCAGCAAGTGTTATTGGTATATCTACAAACTGCCCAAGATAGCCACCAAAACCAAGTGCAACTGTAGCTGCGGTGATAATTGAGGTAATAGCAGAAAGCCATCCAACTAAAAAGGCGATAAAATTATTTCTAAACGCAGATTTTACAAAAACATATTCAGCAGCAGCTCTTGGAAACATTGAGCTAAGCTCTGCATAGCTTAGCCCAGAAAATACAGCTACTATTGCACTAATGACAAACGACAGCCAGACAATATTTCCTGCAAGGCCTGTTGCCTCGCCTATGAGAACGTATATCCCCGCACCAAATATGAGGCCAACCCCATACATAGTCAGCTGAAAAAGTCCTATGTGGCGCTTTAGTTCAATCATTAATTTTCCGTAAAAATTAATTTCATATTATGTGATATGTTAGAAATCAAATCTGATAATTAGACGCCATAGAAATTTTTCTTCATAATTTCTTTCACTTCGCTATCTTCTACTTGATCAAAATTTTCATAGAATTGACCAACTGCATTGAAAAAAGCAGGCTTAGACAACACAACTACTTCGTTTACTATCCCTGCTAGTTTTTGTATGGTCTCTCTGGAGCCTACAGGAGCTGCAACTATGATGCTTTTTGGCTTTTGTTTTTTTACCCAAAGGACAGCAACCATCATGGTAGCTCCTGTTGCCAAGCCATCATCTACTAAAACAATCGTTTTCCCTTCTAATTCATAATCCACTGAGCCGCGATAGATGATTAGTCTACGCTTAATCTCTTTCATTTGTTCACCTACTTCTGAATCAATGTAGCTTTGAGGAATCTGTAGCATTCTTACAACTTCGCTATTTGGAAAATAGCTTCCATCATGTAATACTGCTCCAATCGCAAGCTCAGGATTATGAGGAGCACCGATTTTTCGTGGAACAACTATGTCTAATTTACAACCAAGATCAGAAGCCACAGCATCTGCAACTACAACTCCGCCTCTTGGAATAGCAAGAATAATTGGGTTTTCATCTTTTACAAACTCTAGTTTTTTAGCTAATTGTTTTCCTGCATCAGTTCTATTAGAGAACATTACAGAATTAGTAGATGTTTTTGTATTTTACCTTAAGGCTTTCATTGATTCCAGCATCAGCAAATGCTTTAACAACATCAAACTTTGTAATTACCCCAACAAGCTTTTCATTATTAACAACTGGAATTCCACTGATTTCATTTTTTATCATAAGATGTGCAGCAGTAGAAAGATCCTCTTCAGGGTTAACCGTTACTAGTTCCTTTTGTATCAAATCTCTGACGCATAATTGAGATTCATTTTTTGTAGGAAGTAAATAGTCACGTGTTCGTGTTTTTCCGTTTGTAAAGTAGCTACTGTGAGTTAGAAATGTGTTTGTAGTTATGATTCCTGTTGGATTACCATTGTTGTCTGTAACGACAAGTCTTGAAATGTTGTTTGCATTTATCATGTTTAACGCATATCTTAGTGTGTCAGATTCTCTACAGGTGATTACTTTTTCACTCATGTAGTCTTTGACTCTACATTTTCCACCAAAAATTACAGAAAATGCTTTTGTAATGTCAGTTTTTGTTACAATGCCCACCAGTTTTCCGTCAGAATCAACCATTACAATCGAACCTATTTTGAACGTGACCATTCTTGTAGTGCATTGCTCAAAGTGATCCTCAAACCCATCTGCTATGCTAATTGGATTTTTTCGCATTACATGACTAATCGGAATTTCATCTAGTGCTCTAACAGTTTTGTCATTTTCCAAAAACCTACTGATATCTCGTTCAGTTACAATGCCAACAGGCCTATTATCATCAACAATTACAATTCGTTTTATAAAACCATGCTGCATTTTGACAAACGTATCGTGAATTGACACATGTGGACTGACAGTAACCACTGGCGACTGGAATTTTTGAACTTTCATAAGTTTTTTAACTTCTAAAGTCATTTTAAGCACCTTCATTATTCTCAAATCTGATTTTAAAGAAAAACATGACCTAACTTTCTATCAATGTGTTAGGCACAATTTGGATTTCGATTGTACCGGAATCAAATGAAGTTAAAATGGACTTTGCTTTGCTTTTGTACAAAAAGTATTTTTTTCCATCGGCGCTAATTGTACCTGATATCCCAAGTAATTTGTTGTCATGAAGGCTTTGCAGTCTTCTATAGACAGTACTTATTGGGATTTTTCGCTCTGCGCTTATCTCCATGGCAGATTTTGGTTTGTCCATTGTTGCCTCTAGAATTTCGCGACAATACTTGTCAGAGATCATTTCAAGAATTGCTTCTTTTCGATCGTCTTCCTCTATTTTTCTCCCTTCGAGTAATGTTTGCATTGTACAGTATTAGATTCGTTTTGATATAATGAGTTGGACTTCATTGCAATGCAGTGCACCTACATATATCTCAAAAAATGATTTTCTGCTTTAAGGGGTCTGTCCCATCATTGGCATCATCCATTGTTGTTGAAACTGTTGGTTATTCATCATGCCTTGCATAAATTGCGAATTTTGTAGCATCATATCATACATTTGTTGGCGTAGCTGAGGATCATTCATCATGGAATTCATCCAGTTAGCCATTGTATCTGGGTTATTCATCATTTGCTGCATTTGTTGAGTGGTCATAGGCATAAAGTTAGGCTGATTTGGCTGAGCTATTCCATACCCTATGCCAATGCCTGCGACAAAAGCACCTATTACAATGCCAATCAAAACAGATTGCTTAACCATGTTTTTGGATTATTTTTTGTAATTAATAATACACAAGTGAATTTCCATCACTGAATATCAAAGCCGAGAATCAATATAGCCTATTAAAGCGATTTATAATTGCGATAAAACATGAATCGCGCATTGCCTGTATTTGATTTACAAATTAATTATGATATCTTATAAAATGAGGTAAATTGAGCCCAAAAATTAGAATTGGACTAAGCAAAAAGCTTGTTTTTTTGGTAATGTCTGTATCGCTTGTAGCAGTAGGAATTAGCGCATATCTTAGCTTTACATATGGAGTCGAGGTTCTAAAACAAAAAACAGGTGACCAGTTACTTGGTGAATCAACAACAAGAGGCAACTCACTTAGAAATCTTTTTGATGCTAGGATAAAACAAATCCAAATCATTGCAACAGATCCAATGATTCAGGTGCTAGTAGATGAGCTAAACAATGCCTCAAAAGATAACTTTCAGACCAAAATTGATGAAAGTAGAAGAGACTTTCTAATCGAAGTTCAGGCATTTCAGGAGCTAGTTGGATATTCAATTGGCTTTGAGGATGTAAAGATACTTGGAAGGCAAGGTCAGGCATACTTTTCACTTGCAAAAATCTCAAGTGAGGATTTTTCACAAGATCCATACTTTGTTTCAGGATTGGAAAATTCTTTTGTAGACTTTGAGCCTGTTGCAGAAAGCCAGAAACGAATGATTGTTGTGACGCCAATTTTTGCAAAAGATGATAATCACAGCTCAAAACCCATTGGAGTTATAATTGCTAAAATGCGTACAAAAACAATGGATGACGTACTGCTTAACAGGAGTGGCCTTGGAAAGTCAGGTGAAGTTTATGTTGTAAACAGCGATTATATTCTGATCTCAGAATCCCGATTCCTAAAAAACACAGAATTCAATCAAAAAGTTGACACACCTCCTGTAAGAAAATGCTTTGAAGAAGAAAAAGAAATACTTGATTTTTATCCAGATTATAGAGAAGTCAAAATTTTTGGTTCATCGTACTGTGCCAAAGATTTGGGGTTTGTTTTGCTTGCAGAAATTGACGAGTCAGAAACCATAGAGCCTATACTGATTCTTCAAGATAGGATCTTTCTGACAGGACTGGTAATCACACTAGCAATGGGTGTGATTACATTTTTCCTATCAAAATCAATCTCATATCCACTGATAAAGCTGCAAAAGGCAGTACAAGAAATTGAAAAAGGAAACTTTGATGTTAGAACCAACATAAAAACAAGCGATGAGATAGGTCAACTATCAACTTCATTTGATTCTATGGCAAAAAGGCTACAAGAGGCTGCTATGGCAATTAACCTTAGAGAAGAAATAATCAAAGAACAAGAAGACATGCTTTTGCAGTTTTCAAAACAAAACGAAGACTGCTGTGTATGCATGATTGATATCATCCAATCAACAATGCTTGCCTCTGAATTAGATGAAGAAAAAACTAGGAAATTTTATGGAATTTTCATAAACTCTGTAGCAGAAATTGTAAAAAAGTTTGATGGTATTGTTGTAAAAAATATAGGTGATGCCATACTATTTTATTTCTCTAAAATCAAACCCTCTAATTTACAATTATTTCTAAATGCAATAGAATGCTGCCTGACAATATGTGATTCAAATGAAAAAATAAGTACAAATCTACAAAAGGAACACTTGCCAGCCATTGCATACAGGGTTAGCATGACTTATGGTACAGTTAGTTTGGCTCAGGTTAGCACATCATCTGTTAAGGACATTTTTGGCTCTACTGTGAATCGATGTGCCAAAATTAACCGATTTGCACTTCCGGACACTTTGGTGATTGGCAGCGATGTATATGAAAATGTCAAATCCACATCAAAGTATAGTTTTAAAAATATGAATGTCAACCCGACTGGCACAAACCAGTCCTACTCAGTCTATTTAGTTTCACGAGTCTGATTTTCGCTTTCGATATATTGAGTCAGATAAAATTTAAAATATGAATCAAAAAGAGTTTGTCAGCTGGGATAAAATTGAATCACTAGCTGATATTCTTACTGAGAAGGTGGAAGTCACTTAATTTACAATTTAACAGCGTTTCTACTATAAGCAGAGGTGGATTAGTGCCTGCACGACTTTTAGCAGATAGGCTTGGTATCAAAGTAATTCTAGTTGATAAAGATGAGATTCCACAGGTTCATTATTTGTAGATGACATCTATGATACTGGAAAAACATTCGAAAAAATTTTACCAAGAGCCAAAACCTTTGCTTATCTGGTTTATGCAACCTTGTTTGCAAGAAAGGGGAAAAAGATCCCAAGACAGGTTATATACGCACAACTAACAAAAGGCGACGAATACATCGTATATCCTTGGGATAGATTTGAACATGACGTGATCTAAAATATTTGATATACTGACTCTGAAAATTTTGGTAATGATTTAAATAACATCAATAAAAATGCGGTTTTAGATGACAAAACTTAGCTGTAGAGATTATGGCTTTGAGTGCCAATTTGTTGTAGAAGGCCATGGTACAAAGGTAATAGAAGAATTTGGAAAGCACACCGCAGATGAACATGGAATCGAGTATTCAAAAGAAGCACTGATGCAATTTTTGGTCCGTCAACAAATTCCAATTTCAGAAACCAAATAGAAATTTTATAACTAATTTATCGTTATTTTGATTAGGTGATACAAATCACAAATTTGTGGGTGCGAACTAACATACAAAACTCTGAGAATGACTTTTGGTATGTTGACTATGAGAATTATATTGCTACACATTCAGATCAAAAACCAAAAAATGAAAGTATACGAAAATGGAATGGAGCAATTCTAGAATTTTTAGAGCAGCGTCAAATGAAAATTATTGCAAAAAATGACTCAGAAATTAAATTCACACCACAGAATTCAGGCTGATTGCTCTTCCATGCATTTTGGAAGTTTTCCGTCATGTCTTTGTTTATAGTCATTTAAAAGATCGTCTTTGATTTTTTCATGATCTCTAGTTTCCATATAACAAAATCTTTTGGCATCAGATGTACATGGGGTAATCAATGCCTCATCTAGCCTTTTTTGAAGATTCTTGGCATTTCCAATATACATCATCTTCATTGCAGTATGCATTCGAAAAACACCTGATGTTTGCGGTACTTTGGATATGTTTTCTTTATTGAATTCTAGCCACTCAGACCAGGACATCTATCTTGCTTCAAGTCTTTTCTTTTTTTAGCATTTCTCTGAGGCCTGCGCATCTATTTCGTATAGTTACCTCAGTTACCCCAGCCGCGACAGATATCTCTTTTTGAGATTTTGCCTCACCGCTGCTAATACATGCAAGATATAGTGCTGCTGCAGCAATACCCATGGGGTCTTTTCCTGCAACCATACCAATTTTTTTTGCCATATCTAGGATTTCAATTGCCTTTCGCTTTACTTTCTCGCTAAGGCCAGCTGTACTTGCAATTCTTGACACACCTTTCACAGGGTCTGCAACTGGCATCTTTAGCTCCAGTTCTCTAAAAATTAGTCTATAGCAACGAGCTACATCTTTTCTTCTAATGTTTATGCCGTTTGCAATGTCATCTAGTGTTCTTGGGGTTTCTGTATTTCTACATGCAGCATAAAGACATGCTGCCATTAGTCCATGAATTGATCTTCCGCGAACCAATTTTTTTTCCATTGCTTTTCTGTAAATGTATGCAGCTTTTTCAATAACTGCATCAGTTAGTGCAAGTTTGTCTTTTAGTTTGTCAAGCTCATTTAGTGCTTGTCTTAGGTTTCTATCAGATGATGCATGTGCCTGCGTCCTACTATCCCATGTTCGTAGTCGCTCAATTGAGCTTTTCATTGTAGCAGAAAGCGGTTTTCCAGTAGAGTCTTTGTTTGCAGGATCAATTATGGTTGAAAGACCCATGTCGTGCATTGTAAGTGATGTTCCAGCACCCACTCTACTCCTGTCTCCCTCGTCTCTTGAAAATGAACGCCACTCAGCTCCTGTGTCTTCAAGCTTTTCTGATATTACAAAACCACAAGTACCACAAAACAGCTCACCACTGTTTTCATCAGTGATCATTGTAGATTTGCCGCAGCTTGGACACCGCTGACGGGCAACAACTGTGTTGGTCATAAAGTCTATATAATAATGGTCAGCTTCCTTATTAGAGTTTTTACCAAATGTCTCATGGTTATTCGTGGGTAGCTTGAGCTAATTTCCATTCTAATTCTATAGAATGAGAACTTGTAGGATGATCAAAAAAGTTAGTTAATCCTAATTTTTGCATAATTTAAAAAAATTATTTTTTATTTTGTTTATTTTATTTTGCAAATTGTTGTAATCAAAAATTTGTAGCATCACTGAGTGATTTTATAAAGTTGCTGTGCATTACAAGACAACGATTTTTAAAGCTGTGAGAAAACCCACAAGGATATGACAAAGTCTGACAAGCCAAATGTAGTAGGAATTCAAGTACTAAAACAAAATGGCATAAACGTCGAAGAGCTAACAAAACAGCTAGTAACCAATGCAGCAGTAGAGTTTACAGCATACTATTACTTTACAAACCTGCGAGCACACTGTACTGGAATAGAAGGTGAAGGAATCAAAGGTGTAATCGAAGATGCAAGACTAGAAGACCTTAGTCATTTTGAGTCTTGCCTTGAAAGAATATACCAGCTAGGCGGTTCTTTACCAAATGACGCAACACATTTTATAAAAATTTCTGGCTGTGAATTTTTGCAACTACCAAAAAACCCAACTGATCTAAAAGCAATTTTAGAAAAATGCCTAAAGGCAGAACAGGGAGCAATTATCAACTGGGACAAAGTATGCAAGATGACACTTGGAAAGGATCCTATAACATATGATATTGCAAAAGACATTCTAGATGAAGAAGTTGAACACGAGTCATGGTTTTTGGAGCTATTGTATGGACGACCTTCTGGTCATATGAGACGAAAATATTCTGGTGAGCGACCTCATACACGAAAACATTCTCGTGCACTAGATGTCAGCTAAAACCTTACTTTCTTTTTACTTCTAATATAATAAACAGTATGCGTATCTTGGTGTTATAGATGGATACATTATATCATTTGGGTCGGTTGTATGCTTTAGTCCAATGATGTGGCCAAGCTCATGCGTCATGATTAGTTCCACAGTTTTGACATCATATAGCTGAAAGCTTCCATCACAGTTATAATCGCCAAGTGTAACTTCGACTACGCCTTTTCCATAATTTGCATGCCCAAGTACTCCTTCTCCAAGATTTCTAACAACCCAGGTTACCCACGCATTTGCCTGGCTTCTGTCTTTAGTGTAGATAAATTTCATTCTTGCAGGCTCACCTTTTGATGTTGTAAAGTTCTGACCTTCCCAAAATGTAATTGACTCATCCATCGTACTTACATGATCAAGTGGTAGCCCTGGGGGCTGACTATTTACAAAAATTTTGTATTCTATAACATAAACCCCATCAACTATCTGATATGTTGGATTTGCAAAATTTTCATTGCCTGAGGTAATTTGTTGAGCAAAGTTCCATTGTTCAGAGTCTCGCAAAAACTTTTTGATTACATCAAAACTGGGATTAGGGAATTCAATGTATCTTCTTTCTTTTTCAACTGTTGTAGCTACTTTTTTTACATACATTTTGAATGTTTGAAGGTCAGCTTCCTTTTCCTGCTCTGACATTTTGATATTTCCAGCATTTACAGAAATCATGCCATTTTCTACAAGAAACTGTATTCCTTTTACAAAATCATCTTCGGTAATTTGATTATCAGCCCACCATCCTGCATTGTTTTTAACCCATGTTGGAACACTATTACTAGCCACAACAGATGCCTTTGGCAGATCAGTAATGACAATTATCGTTTCTTTTATCATATACTCTATACCATTTAGAAAATCTGAATCATTGATTTGTCCTTCAGCCCACCATCCTGCATTGTTTTTAATCCAGAGTGGTATCTGCACTTTTTTTAGTGCAGCCAATGATTCTGGCTTTTCTGTGGGTTTGTAAGGATATTTGGCAATTACTTTTTCTGCATATTCTTTATAGTTTTTAACAACCGCATTGTTTGGTGCTAGCTCATATGCCCTATCAAAGTACTTTTTTGCCTCATGGTATTCTGCAAAGTTTCCAAAACCTACTCCTAAACCTATAAGTGCCATGATGTCATTTGGATTTCTTTGCAATACAGTATAGAAATTAATCAAAGACCTCTCATGATAGTCAAGATTGCTTTCTGCAACAGCCTTCATTTTGAGGGTCTGATCATGATTTGGAAACATTTCAAGTATATCATCAAATAGCTCAATTGCTTGGCTATAGTCGCCTTTTGCAAAATGTTCGGTTGCAGTCTTGAACATGGCTTCGGCTTGTTCCTTGTCTTGGCCATATGCAGAAAATGGCATCATGATTGATAGCGATACAAAGAAAACGAATAGAATGATTCTAAACATTATATCAAAAGTTTTGATAGGTTTAGATAAATCTAATCCAGAAATGATACTACAACAACTAATATTTATCAGAATTTTTTTAATTTAAGTTATGAAGATTGTACATGCAAGTCCTGGTTTTGGTAATGCCTTGACAGAAAACCAAGTAGAAGAGTTTCTCTCAAAAAGCAAGCTAAACCTTCTTTTAGGGACAATTGACCAAAAAGGAGAACCAAACATCCATCCTGTCTGGTATTATTATGAAAGCGGTAAACTATACGTTGAAACAAGTAAATCATCAAGCAAGGTAAAAAACATCAAAAACAATAACTCTATTTATTTCTGCATTGATAATGAAAAATTCCCATACAAAGGGGTTAGGGGAAAGGGAACTGTAAAAATCTCTGAAAATATAGAGCACAACATACCTATTGCATCAAAAATTATGGTAAAATACACTGGCAGTCTTGATAACCAAATTGCAAAATTTCTAATGGATGGTGTAAAAAACGGTTTTTCTGTAATTCTAGAGATAACTCCAAAATACTATGCTACATGGGATCATAGCACCGGTATTACAGCATAAAAATTAGGAAAGATAATTAATAAACTGATTTTAATTTGAACTAGGTTGTCTTCTGAAAACAAACTTGCACAGATAAAACAAAAAATTAGCCAGTTAAATCAGGGACTTGAGACAGTAAATCAAACACAACCAATACCTGAGTTGATAAATACTACCAATATTTTACGAACAAATGAATACCTTACCAATGTAAATGAGAAAAAAACACAGATTATTTCTTCCTACGAAGAATATGTCAAGGAATTAGAGGCATATCTTTCATCAGTTCTTGAACGAAAGCTGGCGTTTTTGAAAAAAACTCGCGCTAGATTAGAAAAGAAAGCAAAAAAGAAACCAAAACGAAAACATGTAAAAAAATCCAAAAAGAAAAAATCGTCTAAAAAGCGTAGGCGCTAGGTTATCTTATTCTAAGGTAATTTACATCTCCAACTAAAAGTCTGTGTTCTGAACCGTTTTTTGATATTACAAGCGCACCATCCTTATCAATTCTGACTGCTTTTCCACTCATTTTAGATCCTGCAGTATCAACGGTAATTTTTTTGCCTATGGTGGATGACTTTGATGTCCATTTTCTGATTATCTTTTCAGCATTGCCATAATCCAAGATATTGCATATCTGTTCAAGCTCATAAAGAAATGACTGTATCAGTTTAGTTGGATTTGCCTCTTGGCTTTTCTTTAATAAAGATCCAGCACCATAGAAATGTTCACTGTTTTTTAGAGATGAATTGAGTTTTTTTGTATCCACTTTGTAATTAATTCCAACACCTAAAATCAGATTCTCTATATGATTTGATTCAATTGAGATATCAACAAGCATTCCTGCAACTTTTTTGTCATTTATCGTAACATCATTTGGCCACTTGAGCTCAGGCTTTAGATTTAGTGTCTTTTCAATTGCCATGCAAAGTGCTAGTGATGATGCAATTGGAAAAAGTGTGGCATATGAAACATCAAACTTGGGATGCAAAATAACAGAAAGCCAAATGCCTCCAGCGGGTGAGGCCCATTTTCTCCCTAGTCTGCCTTTTCCAGACGTTTGCCTTTGCGATATTATCACTGTGCCAGAATTATTTTGGTTTGAAATCTTTGATGCAAAGTTTTGTGTTGAATCTATA
>JBQTJY010000141.1:0-18801 GCA_052386635.1 Nitrososphaerota archaeon | reverse complement strand
TTTGAACCCGGGATCACCGCCTTGAAAGGGCGGTATGCTTGACCGGTCTACACCACAGGAGCCCTAGTTGCATTTTTATTTTATCCATAAAATCTTTTGGAACCTGCCAAAGATTTTATTATCAGCTACTTTAGGATAAAATCAGATGAGCTCACTAATCAAAAGAATCGATGAACTAATTGAACAACACAGTCTTCTAAAACACCCATTTTACCAAATGTGGTCTGATGGAAAGCTATCAGTTGAATCACTTTCAGGCTATTCAAAGGAATACTATCAGCTTGTAAAGCATGTTCCGTCATTTGTTGCAAATGTGGCAAAATATGCGCCTCAATCAAATATTGATGAACTTAGGGCAAACCAAAAAGAAGAATCTGAGCACATCGTACCTTGGACTAGATTTGCAAAAGCCTTGGGCGTTTCAGAAAACGATCTTGAAAAATACGAAGGCCTTGAGAAGACAAAAAAGGCAATATCTGAGATGTCATCCCTTATGGACTCACTTGAAGGAGGCGCAGCTGCAATGTATGCACTTGAAAAAGAGATCCCAAAGATAAGCCAGACAAAGCTTGATGGTCTTCACAAGTTCTATGGCATTACAGACTATGATGCAACACAATACTTTGAGCTTCACAAGGAGGCAGACATTAGACATGCACAGACATGGCAAAATATACTGCAAAGAAATTCTCAAAACGACAACCTTTTAAAAATTGCAGAAAGGTCACTTTTTGCGCAAAACCTTTTGCTTTATGGTTGTTACGAGACTTATTGTTAGTGTCTATAACATTTTATACTGAAAAACAAAGCTGTTTTTTTGTAGGGCCCGTAACTCAGCTTGGTAGAGTAACCGACTCATAATCGGTGAGCCAAGGGATCGAAGCCCTTCGGGCCCACTCCATTAGTTTTAAAATGAGTTTTACACTAGGATTGTTGGCTGCAATGAAGAATCAGAGTTATATCTGAAAAATGATGTGAAGGCATTTGTCTGAGCTGCCTTAGATTTTATGAGGTATTTGCGCGAAAAAATTTCGCAGTATATATAAAGCCTTTTTATAAAAACACGAGAAGTGCCACAGACAAAACCTATTGTAAGCATTGAAAACGTAGTTGCGTCTGCAACCGTTGATCAGAGAATGGATCTAAACGAAATCACAAAAAACTTTCCAGAAACAGAATATCATCCAGACCAATTTCCAGGACTTGTATATCGACTAAAGAGTCCAAAAACTGCAACGCTGATTTTTTCTTCAGGAAAGATGGTCTGTACTGGAAGCAAATCAGCTGATATGGCAATAAAGGCTGTAAACACAGTAGTACAGCAGCTAAGAAAGGGGAAAATCAAAGTCAAAAAAGATCCAGTAGTTACAATTCAGAACATGGTAGCATCTGGAAATCTAGGAGGAAAAATCCACCTTGAATCAGCCGCTCGAATAATGCCACGTAGCATGTACGAGCCAGAGCAATTTCCAGGCCTAATACACAGAATGCTTGATCCAAAGACTGTACTGCTCTTGTTTGCATCAGGAAAACTGGTTTGCACTGGTGCAAAAAAGGAAGAAGATGTGTACCGTGCGGTTCATAACTTGCACACAACACTTGAAGAAAAGAAGCTAATGATATACGACTAGATCATTTTATTTGATTTTTTACATTTTCTAATACTTGATTTGAAACAAGATTTTCCTTGTGTAATATTTCTGTAATCTCCAAGATGTTAGTTAGACTATGAATCTTTACTCCCTGTGATTGTAACAACTTGTCTGCGCCTTCCATCCTATTTATAACAACATATGCATCAGTTATTTTTGCACCTGCATCTTTTAGTAAAGTTATGGCATTTGAGACAGAGCCGCCAGTTGTTGCAACATCATCTACCATCAAAATTTTTGCGCCTCTTTCTATTTTGCCCTCAATTGATTTTGAGGTTCCATGCTCTTTTGGCTTTGTCCTGACATAAACAAGTGGCTTTACAGTCTCAATTGCCAAAGCAGAGGCAATTACAAGACCTCCTGTTGGGACAGACGCAATACAGTCAAAGTTGTCATAACCAATTTGATCTGAAATTAACGCTTGGAGGCCTTTTACCATCTTGCGAAACTGGTGTGGGAAGCTTGGAACAACTCTCAGATCTACATAGTAGGAGCTTTTCTTGCCACTTGTGAGCGTAAAATCACCAAACTTGATCGCGTTATTTTGATGTAAAAAAACAGCAAACTCTTTTACAAATTCCACACCAAAATTAACTGTGCTGGATTTATTTTGGTTTGTTTTTTGATTCAACTATGCCTGAAATCTGGCTTAACTATGGACCAACAGACGTCGTGCTTGACATCCAGGCAGAAAACCTTGGCCAGCAACTAGCCTCAGAAGGAAAAACACTCGAGGACGCCGAAATCAATTCAAGACTTGACTCACTTGAGCTGACAAAGCCACTTGAAATCGTAGTTTTGAATAACTCAAAAACAGTACAAAAAACTCTACTTGCGCTTTTTGCAAAATGTGAGCAAAAATCACTTCGTATTCCACGAATATTTGCAGAAAAAAAAATTATGGATGCATTAAAGGGTGGCCTGCCAGAAGGTAGCTCTATTTTGGAATTTGAAAAGCCTGAGCTTTCAAACTCTAATCTTGTTTTTATTGGCGAAATGGAATTTGATGGCCTGTTTGGCTTTGAGTCTGTATCAACAAGACTTCTTCGAAAGTTTGGAACAGAAGAAATGCTTTTGGCATATGAGAAACGAAAAGGCGAATTGCCAGTACCAGGACAAGATGTTGAAAACATTTCTGTTGCAAAACAATTTGTTGATAAATTTGAGATATTTGCAATAGAGATTGCCTCAAACTCTAATGGAATTATTGATATGGCAATAGGCCATCCTTCATCTACAACATCTATTTCAAAATCATTTGTAGAATCTGCAACAAAAGAAATTGGAAAGCACAGAACATTTTTCATAAGCACTGGAAAGGAATCAAGTAATGACTCATTTGACAAATCACTTTCAGCTCTTTGGAACTGTAGTGAAGCAGTACGAAACGAGGGGCTTGCAGTACTTCTTGCAGAATGTACTCACGGAATTGGCTCTAGCGCAATTCAATATTACATCGAAGGACAAATGAGCCTTGATAGACTAAAAAAACCAGCTAAATACATCAACGGGATGGAAACTCTGTTGTTTTTGACTGAGCTTCAAAAAAAGTTTCAAGTTGGAATAGTCTCTATACTTCCTGAATTATACTTGAAAAAATTAAACATTCTCTCATTTAGTGGAGTAGCACAAGCAATGAATCACATCTTAAAGGTGCAGGGTGCTAGGCAAAAAGTTGTTGTTGTATCAGACGGTGCACGACTATTATTAAAATAAAATCGAAGTAGGTAACGGCGCACACAAAACTGCCAAAGCTATCACAACAGCATAGAGTCTTTTTCGATTCTTAGATAGAGGCGAGATATCATCAAGCGGTGTTGCGCCAGGACTACGCGAGCTAAGCATTAAAATCAGCATTGCCATCACCCAGTATCCAAGCAAAACAAGAACTCCCATGCTAGCATATGTTGCAATCCTGTGCCACTTTTCTCCAAATATAACGCGTGCAATATGGCCTCCATCAAGCTGCCAAGCAGGCAGTAAATTCAAAAATGTAATTAAAAACCCAAGCCATGCTGCAAACAAAATCGGAGACATGATAACTTCGGTATCTGCTCCACTCTTTCCAAACACTGCTAGTGCTAGAGTTAACAATATGTTATCTTCCATTTTGACAAGCTCTGATCTTTCAAACAACTCGTCTGCTGTCTCAACATCAATTACAGGTGATGTGTAGGCGCCAAATATTGAAACAATTATTGCAATAACTAGTCCTGCTATGGGTCCTGCAATTGCAACATCAAACAAAATATCGCGATTTATTGTCAGTCCTCTTGACTGGATAAATGCGCCAAACGTTGGAATGCCAAGAACTGGAATTCCTGGGATAAAGTAGGGCCATGTTGTTCTGATCTTGTGCATTTTTGCAGCAACTAGATGTCCTGCCTCATGAATTCCCAAAATGCCAAGAAGCGAAAATGTGTACAAGACTGCCATATCAATCGGCTCACCAATGTATACAATCGAGTTTGCACCCTCTGTTCTAAAGTACCCATCAATCATCACCAGTGCTACAACTATGCCAAACAATATTCGTGGAGTCCATGACTTTGAAAGCCATCCTTTCTTTTGAGGTGGGAACCTATTGACAAGTATGTAGATTCCATAAGAATCCTTTTTCATTCTACAAATTAGATCTCTTTGCTCTAGACGCTGGGCAAGATAGACAAACTTTGATTTAAAATCAACGTCATCTATTTGAAAATTCAGACTCTCAGGGGAGCTTGTAATGTTATTTACTTTAAAGATTGATGAGACAGTTGAAATTACTTCTGCTTGTGTTGGTTCACTCACATTTTTAAACTAAAACTAGTCCATTAATTGCTTTTGCAGTCTATAATTAAATATTTGATAATTGAAAGCATCGTTATTGCAAGTAATACTGCGACAGATTGGCGACTGTGTAATTCGAAGATGTGAGGCAAGCGATCTAATATCTGTCATGGAGATAAACATGAAGACACTCCCTGAACACTATTCGGATTATTTCTATGAAAGCCTACTTGCTGAGATTCCAGAAGCATTTCTTGTAGCAGAAATCGGCGGACGGGTCATTGGATACATAATGTGCAAAACTGAATACGGGTTTTCAAATTTTAAAAAACTTGGCTTTGTAAAAAAAGGCCACGTAGTATCTGTTGCAGTTCTTGATGAACATAGAAGAAAAGGAATCGGGCGCACACTAGTCGAAGAATCACTCAAGGGAGTTCAAATAAAAAAGTGTGATGAGCTATACCTTGAGGTTCGATGCAGCAACAATGAGGCAGTACGACTATACGAAAAAATGGGATTTATCATAAAGCAGAGACTCAAGTCATACTATCGTGACGGCGAAGACGCCTATCTTATGACAATCGAGTTTACTTACTAGATTAAAATAAATAACTGCCGACAGGCTTGTAGCGCAATGCAAAGACGCAAGGCGCTTGGAATTACAATTTTTGTTTTATGTATTGTTACATTTTTTGTATATGCGTATTTGCTAATGCTTTCTGAATGGAGTCCAATTGTACTCCATCTGTCTGTTTTAATGATAGCAGGTGGAATATTAGGCGTAATTTCCTGGATTGGGTATACCATGGCAACTACAAAATCAGGTCCGTCATCTATCATAAGTGACGATGAAGAAAAAAAATAATCTTATTTTGATATTTTTACATCAACTACAGTTTGGTAGTATCTGGGACCAACTGCTCTTACCATCCTAGAATATAGTATTTCTGATTTTACTGGTGTAATCTCAAGAAAATGTTTTTCTGATAACTTGGGAGCCAGCATCTTTTTGTCTGCATGTATATGTGAATAATAGTGAATTATTCCATTTTTTTTGGCAGCATCTATTGCAGAATCTAAAAACTCATCTGATCTCTCAGGAAGAAGCATCAATACTCTGTCCCCTTTTCCTTCTAGTTTTTCTTTGATTATTTGTGCTGCATCACCGTATAGTGAAATTACATTTCCTGCAAGCTTGTTTAATGAAATATTTTTTTCACATAATCTGGCAGCATCTGGATTGATATCAATATTGTAAACTGTACACTTTTTCTTTTTTGCAGCCATTATTGAAAACATTCCAATACCGCCAAACATGTTGATTACAGTCTCACCATCTTTTACCAAATCGGCAATCCTATTTCTCTCAGTTGAAAGTCGCGGGGAAAAAAATACCTTCTCTACATCAACTAGAAACCTACAACCAAACTCCTTGTACTCGGTTTGTGTCTTGTTTTCACCTACAAGAAACTCCAAATCCCTTATCCTAAAGTCGCCTTCAACAGGCGAGGACTGGCAAAAAACCGTATTTGCATTTTTGATCTGCGCAAGTAGTGTTTTTCCAATAATTTCCTTTTTGCCAAGCAGCGAGTCTGGTATCCTAACTATTATGATATCTCCAATTTGATCAAATGCAGAAAAAATCTCTGCACTTTCCTTTTCGGAAAGCACACTTTCAAGTGCACGCTTTAGCATACGTGTCAATTCTTGTAATAGAAACGGCCAGACTCTTTTTGTTGTTTGTCTAGCCTGCTCTCACCTTTGTTGACACGTGGCCTGAGGCTTTTTTCATCGCGTCTAAAGGTAATATCAAGTGACTTTAGGAACTTGTTCATTGCATCAACCTTTGATAGAGGGCTAGTTGCAGTTCCTTTCATACCTGATATTCCTTCAAAAATTACCATCTTGTCTGAAATCAAATCCATAAGCTGCAAGTCGTGGTCTATTATGATAGCAGATTTTCCATAGGAGCGGACAAATTTTTGGATAAACTTTGCAATTGCAATTCTGTCTTCTACATCTAAAAAAGCAGATGGCTCATCAAGTGCAAAAAGGTCAACTTTTTGCAAAAGACATGACGCTACTGCAACCTTTTGCAGCTCACCACCTGAGAGATTTTTTACAGATTTGTTGTATAGTTTTTTGATTTGCAGAGGATCAATTATTTGCTCTTCTTCAATTGATCCCATAATGGGACCGCCATTTGCCTTATCAAGTAATGCAACAACTTCGATATCAATATCATTTGTCAGATATTGTGGCTTGTATGCAATCTTTACTTTTTTGTCTATTTCACCAGAATCTGGTTTTTCAACACCTGCAATCATCTTCATCATCGTTGTTTTTCCTAATGCATTTGCGCCCATAATTCCAAGAACTTCGCCCTTTCTTACCTTGCCTGGCTCAATTGAGACAGAAAATGCTGGATATTTTTTTTCAAGCAATGGATATGAGATTATCACATCGCCTTGGACAAAATCATCAACTGACGTTGATGCATCAAATGTGAACTTTTTGTCACGAAACCTTACATTTTCACTGGGAAGATAACCATCCAAAAAGACGTTTATTCCAACCTTTGTTGAAAGAACACCTGCAACTATACCATATGCAGCTGGTACCCCATACAACACCTGAATATAGTCACTTAGATAATCAAGCAATGTAAGGTCGTGCTCTACAACCATAACACTTTTTCCAATCTTTGCAAGACTGTGAATTACTCTTGCAACACCTGCTCTTTGGTAGACATCATTATACGATGATGGTTCATCAAAAAAATAAAAGTCAACATCCTTTGAGGCTGCAACTGCCACTGCAATTCTCTGCAGCTCACCACCGCTTAGCTCCTTTAGTTTATGATCAATTGAATTTTCAAGCCCAAGCTCCTTTACCAAAGTCCTTAAGACTCCACGCTCATCAAACTTTTCTAAAAGCTCCTTTCCTGTACCATCAAAGGCCTCTGCTACATTGTATACCTGCTGTGGCTTTATTGATGCCCTGATTTGTTTTTCTTTTATTTTCTCAAAATGAGATTTTAGCTCAGTTCCGCTATAGTACTTTAGAATAGCATCCCACTCAGGAGGCTCTGTATAATTTCCCAAGTTTGGTTTTAGGTTTCCTGCTAGAATATTTACAACTGTGCTTTTTCCCATCCCATTTCTTCCAAGGAGGCCAACAACCTCACCTTTTTTTGGACCAGGTAGCTTATAGAGTCTAAATGAGTTTATTCCATACTTGGACCTTGTCTGTTGCAAGCTCTGTTGCCAAATTTACAATTGTTATTGCATCAAAAGGGCAGACCTTTACACAAATACCACAACCGTTGCAAATATTTTCATCAATCTGTGCTTTTTTGAGCTCTTCATTTAGTATGATGCAATCCGCACCAGACTTGTTTACTGGACAGTACTTGATACACTCTAGGCCACACTTTTTTGGCTGGCATAACTCCTTGTCAAGCACTGCAACACGATGCGTCATAGCGTTCTGGGCATTTTGTATAATTTATAGGTCATTAAGAAGACACCCAGGTTTAGTTACATTAATAGAGAACTTTGCAAAATATTAGTTCAAGCCGGCCATAGCGTTAGGGTGCGACCCAGACCCATTCCGAACCTGGAAGTCAAACCTAATGTCGCTGTTGTGTTACTAAGGTGCGAGAGCTCTTGGGAAGCAACAGTGCTGGCATTTTCCTAAAATTAATGGATTATGATATTTTAGAATTTGGTTAGACTTTTACGAATTGTTATTTTTGGCTTCAGGTTTTGATGTTTTATCTGAATCTTCAATATTTTCAACATATTTTTGAAGACTGATAATTGCGTTACGCGCAGCATCACGTATGCTATTGTTGAGGCTAATAAAATCAGATATTGGAACTTGTTGTCCAGATCTGAGTAATTCATTTTGTTGTATCCAATCCAAAGCTGTATCGCTCTGGTAGGTAAACGACAAATATGCAATAATTGATTGTATCAGATCCGATAAGGCCCTTTGTGCTCTATTCATCACATATTTCATCAACACAAAAATATCTGCAACTCCAATACCTCCAAAAAATGCAGACAACACAGAATGTGACAGTCTTTCGTCTTCCTTATTTACCGCATTCCATGCTTCCAAAACCATAAGTGAAAATAATAAACCTGCAAAAATAACAGTGATAGCTGCAATTACTAAGATAAATTTGTGTGTTGAAAATGCTTTATCTACAATCTGCCTCATTCGGAAATGAGTTCGTTTTGTTAGGTAAATCTTTACTTTCATCATTTCAGTAAAGTATTGAATCATTAACATTTTTTCGACTTTTTTATATCTTTCATCAAACTCTTTTCCATCTAAAACATCAAGATCTGCTATGAGACCAGTAATTTTGTCTTGTATGCCTTTGTTATCTGTAATTTCATCAATATCGGTGTAATCGAGAATTTTTTTTCGTTTGCCTTTCTCTTCTGACAACGTTTCAAAATATCGTAATCTTTGTATTAAGTATAATGGCAATCCTGTCGTCTAGTGTTTAATCGTTTTCTACATTCTTTTATTTTTGAGATTATTTTATGTAAAATAATATAAAAACAAGCATTATGTAACTCTCATATGCCAAATTGTTCAGTATGTGGCGCACAACTAGAAAACGACATTCTATTTTTGAATCACATGATGGAAAAACATGGTTTTAGAAATCCAAACATAGACAAACCTGATAGAAACAGTAGGGGTTATTGATTTTCAAAACCCTTCAATGTTCTACCAAAGACTTGTTTGAAGGTTCGAGGCTTGCCATCCTTGAATACATCTCTACAGCAATATTTCATTGAAAACTCTGCCATCCTCTCAATTATTGGCTGCAATGCAATTCCTTTGTCAGTCATTTCATATTCTATACGAATTGGGGTTTCGTCATAGACCTTTCTTGTGATAAGGCCTTGTTTTTCCATCTCTTTTAGTCTGACAGAAAGTGTTTTTGGGTTGATTCCTTCAATTGACTCAAGAAACTGGTTGAATCTTGTCTGGTTTAGCATTATCATGTTGCGCAAAATGTGAATTGTGAATTTTTTTCCAACTATTTTGAAAGTATTATCTACAGGACAGCACTTCATTTGCTCTGAAACCAATTTTAGTTCTTGTTCATTCAACTTACCTCAAACTCACCTACTTTCACTTTAGTTACTTTCTAATTTATATACTTACCTTTCTATAGTTGCTATAGGAAAGTAACATGGAATGTACAACAGAATCATGTAAAATGGAAACTGATGCAAGCTGCTCATGTACTTGTGTATGTGGTTCTAACAAACCATACGAAGAATGTTGTGGTTGTGAATCACAAGATCCAATCCAACAGGCCATGATGATGTGGCACAAGTCATTCTTTGCAGCGCTTCAAGAAGCACAAACAGAAAGACTACGAAAGCGAATAGAAACTGCTTTTGGTCCTACAATGGACAAAGTTGCCGATGTTGTCATAGACACGGTAGGAAAAGTCTGGAATTCTATGCTTGTTCAATCTGAGGCAAAGAAGGACTTGGCATCAAAGTTACAGAAGATATATTCTGAAACAAGTAAGAGGTAGAAGTTTTGATTCTCCCAAAACCTCTTACTTTATTTTTTTCTTTTTTAGAGGTTAAAGCATGGCTAAAATAAATTGGAAAAGACTTGTAGTAATTGTACCAATTGTATCTATTCTAAACATGTTTTTGTTATTTGGACTGTTCATGAACCCTGCCTCAAAAGAGATTATCTTTAGTGATAGTTTGGCTCAAAGCCAAAAACTTGTCAACGTATGGAATACAATTGAACCAATACCAAATCTGGCATCTTTAGCACCAGGCCTTCTAATCACTCCTGCAATCTATAGCATATTATTTGCAGTTTTGTACGAATCGATTCCTGGAAAAACCAGACTAAAAAAGGGAATCTCATATGGAATAATCTGGTGGGCAACAGTAGCTGTTTTCTTTGAGCTTTTTACTCCGTTTGGCTTGTTTGGCGAACCGCTACATTTGCTTGCATATGAATTATTTTTGTGGTTTGTAGGATTAATAGTAGTAAGCTTAGTTCTTAGTTTTATCTACAAACAAAAGGATTAGAATTGAGCAGAAACTATAACACAATTAAAACCAAAGTTGAGGATCTAAAGAAAACCACAACTAGGCCAATGTTTGGATATCAATGCTACTCAGTTTCAGGCAAATTCTTTGTAGGATTTAACAACAAAAATGATTACCAAGTAATAGTCAGACTTTCAAAAGAACAACAAGGCTTGGCACTAAAAAATAGTGGAATAAAACCATTTTCTCATGGTGCAAAAATGGGTTGGATTGAAATTGATGCAACTCAAACTACTTTACCAAATGCTATGAAATGGATTCTCAAAGGATACGAACATGCAAAAACTCTTTCTTAATCTATAGTGTTGTACATTTGTCTGTAAATAATTGATCGATATTTTTCGGCCTTGATTTGTCAACGTTTGATGACAGGAATTTTAATTACAAGGCGACGAGGACTGCTACCACCCAAACATGCAGGGTCGGGCGTAGAACGCCATGGCATGGTAGTCCAAAGCGTTCCTTAGAACTTTGGCACCATTCCACATTTTGTGAAACGGCAACATTCCAAGTTTCCTCGTCAGATAATATACGTCAAAATAATACTTAAACTGCACTTATCTTTCTTCTATTTGATAATATACTAGCGATCTAATTTGAAAGATAATCAAGGATCAACCTTACGCCAAAGCCTGTTGCGCCCTTTGGATTGTAAGATTTCGGTTTTGAGCCTGTCTGAATCCATGCAGTTCCAGCAATATCAAAATGCGCCCATGGTGTATTGCCAACAGCATTTGCCAAAAATGCTGCAGCAGTAATTGCTCCAGCTGCCCTGCCTACGCCAATATTTTTGATATCTGCAACATCGGACTTGACCATTTCCATAAAGTCATCATCAATTGGAAGCTGCCATATTTGCTCAGATGTTCTAGCAGACGAGCTTTTCAGCTTTTCAGTTATTCTTTTGTTGTTGCTGACAAGTCCTGCAACGTTTGCGCCTAATGCAACTATACATGCACCAGTAAGCGTTGCAAAGTCAATTATCTCACTTGGTTGGTAAAGTTTTATTCCATATGCTAGCGCATCAGCCAAAATTACTCTGCCTTCCGCATCTGTGTTTAGAATTTCAGCAGTCTTTCCACCAAACAATCTTACAATATCGCCAGGTCTGTATGATTCTCCACCTGGCATATTTTCAACAGATGGAATAATCCCAACTAAATTAACTGGCAGCCTGAGATCAGATGCTGCCTTCATTATTCCTAAAACAGTACAGCCACCACACTTGTCAAACTTCATCTCATCCATTTTTTCACTTGGCTTAATTGAGATTCCACCTGTGTCAAATGTTACAGCCTTTCCAACAACTACAACAGGCTTGTCTTGTTTTTTGCCTTTGCGATATTCTAAGACAATTAGTTTTGGTTCATTTTTGCTTCCCTGACCAACAGCAGAAATTCCGCCAAGCCCTTTTTGCTTTAGCTCACTTTTTGATAAAATAGTACATTTTAGATTATTTTTTGATGCCAATGATTTTGCCAAGCCAGCTAGTTGTGCAGGCGAACATTCGTTTGGAGGAAGGTTTGCAATGTCTCTTGTATAGTTTACAGCATCGGCAATTTTTTTTGCATTTAGAATAACATCATCAACTTTGTGTGAGGTAACAAGTGTTAGGTTTGGTACCTTGCCTTCATTTTTTTCTTTTTTGTACTTGTCAAATGAATACATTGACATCTCTGATCCTTCAACTATTGCAGAGATTGTTTGATTGATGTTAAACTGTAGATCATATGGTACAATAATTGTAAAATCTATTAGTTTTAGCTCACGTACTTTTTGTGCAATCTTTCCTGCAACTATCCGTATGGAATCTGTTGTTGTTTTTTGTTTTTTTCCAAGGCCCACAATAACTATTTTTTCTGCAGCGATTAGCTGATGTGTA
Organism: Nitrososphaerota archaeon; assembly: GCA_052386635.1. Taxonomy (GTDB): domain Archaea; phylum Thermoproteota; class Nitrososphaeria; order Nitrososphaerales; family Nitrosopumilaceae; genus VHBM01. The sequence continues at coordinate 6,382 of JBQTJY010000141.1, read as the reverse complement.
TGAATTATAGAAATAGTCTCAAACTTGCCTTGAGTTTCTTTTATTGATTGATTTATTGCGGAATCAAGCTTTGCTGGAAGTTTTGGAAGACCAAGTGGTTCCTTTGAGTTTTCAAAAACAAATGCGCAAAGCGCAGCAGTCTTTTTGTTTAATGGATGTGTCTTTTCTGATCTTATGTTCATTATTTTTTGTCTCTATTTTGGTCTTATAAATTCCGTTTTATAGTCTTACTTTGATTTAACTTTGGATTCTTTCTGTTTTATTATGATCTCAATTACTAGCCAACCAATTACCACAGAAAGGACGGCAATAACTGACCAAAATACTGCAAATGATGGCTCTGCTGCAGGTGCTGCAAAAGTTTCCATTGCACCACCCATGCTTTCTGCCTCTTCCATGGAGCGCTGTGCCATTTCAGGCATTGGCGGAAGTGGTTCTACAACGTCCTGTTGTACAACAGATTGAGGATTTTGCAGCACTTGGCTTGAAAACCATACAGCAATACAGGCAGCACCAAGGGTTGCAAGCCTGTGAATTCTACTAAAAGAGTTTAGCAGCGACCTGCTTTTTTTTGCAGGAGATGACATTTGTTCAGGCAGTATTACTATGGCAAACTTTGTCAGCCGTATAAAACTTCATGTCATGAGATTTTGTATTTTTGCCGACATTTGTTATTTTAACAACATTTGCTTCTTGCATTTTTTTGAGATGATAAATCACAAGGGGTAATGAGACTCCTGTTTTTTGCGAAATCTGATTTGCAGTTAATGTATCATTAAACAACAAACGTAAAATCTGTCTACTAGAATCAGAGCTTAGAATCTCACCCACAGCCTTTATCTTTTGGTCTTCGGTAGACAAAATTTCTACCTTGTCTGATATTGCAACGGTATCATTTTGCTCTGATTCGTTTTGTTCCATCAAAATTGTCAGTTTTTACAGTCACTTATTAAGACTTCTGATTAAATTGTAATTTAATCAAACCTTATTTTCAAAACACATTATCAAAATCTTGATGAAAAACCCAAAGATCATCACAGCAACAATAGCAGTACTTGTTGTCGCTGTAACTCTTGGCTCTGTGGCACTCTCCCCGGCCGCAGATGCCCAAGAGGAAACTCCTTTTCCTTCACGGGAAAAGACAATCACAGTAGCAGGTACTGCTACAGCTAAGGTACAGCCAGACCTTGTAAACATTCAGTTTGGTGTAGAAACTCAGGAAAAAACTGCAAAACAAGCATTTGAGGCAAACTCGGCTTTGATGAACACAATAATTGAGGCAATAAAGAAGACAGGCGTAACAGAATCCGAAATCAGTACATCATCACTGATCATATACCCTGTATATGATCACTACGAGGATAAAGCAACTGGACGATATACGCAGGAACTTATCGGATACAGAGTCTCAAATATTGTAAATGTTCAAACCAAAAACCTTGATCTTACAGCACCGATAATAGATGGTGCAGTTGCTTCTGGTGCAAACAGAGTAGATAGTGTATACTTTACACTGTCTGATGCAACTCATCTTAAGATAAAAGATGATCTAGTATCAAAGGCAATTGAAAATGCAAAATCAAAAGCAGAAAAAGCATTGGGCCCACTTGATCATAAGATCATAGGAGTAAAGGCAGTTTCATTATCAGAGTTTGCTATTCCATATCCTGTTCCATACTATAGTACAGGATTTGATGCGTATGCAGAAGAAGCAGTCAGAGCTGTATCAACACCAATATTTACTTCCAACCAAGATGTAACTACATCTGCAAATGTAGTTTTCATTATTGGAAGTAACTAATTTTTTCTTTTTTTACGCTAAAATCTAGTTTAAAAAGAGCAGTTTGACGCAAAAATGAGACAATCAGAAAATCCACTAGTTCATATGGCAGACAAATTCATCGGTTTTGGATACTTAAATATGGTATTACAAAATTTGAACACCAGTCGCTGTCCATATTGCGGAAAAAATGTGCCATTAACAGATAACGTTACTGGCGAGAGGTTTTGCGGAAAATGTGGCTATGTAATGTCTGAGCGAATGGAAAACGCTGGTCCAGAGTGGAGATCCTTTTTAGACGATGATCAGAGTAAAAGCAGAACTGGAGACAAAACATCGCTTAGCAGACATGATATGGGGTTAGCTACTATAATCAATCCAGTAAACAGAGACGCAACAGGTAAAAAACTCTCAAAAGGTATGCAAATCTCAATTGGCAGACTAAGAATATGGGACAGCCGAAGTCAGAGCCAGCCAGTTGACAGAAACCTAAGAGATGCATTTAACGAACTTTACAAGATGAAAGACAAACTTGCTTTACCTGACGCTGTTATTGAAAAGGCAGCTTACATTTACAGAAAGGCACTTGAGAAAAAACTTGTTAGGGGAAGATCAATTCCAACAATGATGGCAGCATCACTTTATGCTGCTTGCCGTGACGCAGAGACTCCACGTACACTAAAAGACGTTGCCGATATTGCAAACATCAAAAGAAGAAACATTGCAACATGTTACAGGTTGCTTATACGTGAATTTGATCTAAGAGTTCCAGTAGTTGATTCTGTTCAGTGTATTTCTAGAATTGCAAGCAAAGCTGGTCTATCTGAAAAAACAAAGCGCGATGCCATGAAAATTCTAAGAAAAGCAGAACAGGAAGAAGCGTCTGCAGGCAAAAATCCTATGGGCCTTGCAGCAACTGCACTTTATGTTGCATGCCTTGAAAACGGGGAAAATGTATCACAAAGAGAAATTGCAATGGCATCAAATGTAACTGAAGTAACACTACGAAACAGACTAAAAGGATTCAAAACCCAAGGCATTTACAAATACTAGTTATTTGGCTGATCCGACATATAGAACTGTTCTGCGCATTCCTTACAACAAAACTCACTAACAAATAACTCAAAATCCTTGCCACAGTTTTTACATTTTACGTCCATAATCACTCAATTTTAAAAAAGAAGAATGGATTCTATCGTTTCCTCTTACTCTTAGAACCTTTTTTTCCTGCATTTCTTTTTCTAGTGGCAGCAGCCTTTTTTGCTGCAGCACTACGTTGAGCTTTTGTAAGTCCCATCTTACAACAATTGACTTTTGCTTTGTATTATAGAGCACTAGTGTACATTATTTACGTTAATACCTATTTACAGAATAACATTTTTTCAGAGTATCAATGATTGTTTTAGCTAGTTTAGCAAGAGTTGCACAAAATCTCTTGACGTGATCAAAAAATTGCAAATCATTGTCAGACAAGTACGTCTATATTAGTACAATATTAATACAAATCAGTGAAAATTCTAAAATCATTTAGAGAAAACTATTGACCTGTCTCAAATGTCACAAGTATTTTGGAGACGGAAACAAATGTTTGTCATGCAAGTATGATTTTTCAGCTGGCTATGTAACTTGTGGCTAAAAAGCTAAAACAACTCAAAATATTCAAGAAATCTAATCAAACAGCTAACTTAGGTCCACTTTTCAGGATCTTCTTTTCTGACACGAACATCATCAACGTATACAGTATCTTGATCCTCGAAAACTGTATGCCATCTTTTGTCATGAGGAAGCATTCTATCTAGCTGCTTTACCTTCTTGTTGGTAGGTGCTCTGTTTAGCAAGGCACCCCATCTCATATTTGGTATCTTTGGCATTATTTCGTTGATGTCTTTCACGATTTTTTCACTTTTCTTACCACTCTTAAATTTTTGTATAATATTAAAGAATCCTAGGTAATTTTTTTCAAGCTAGAAAAACTATATTTTCTAATTTAATTCGTATTCTTTAGTTTCAGGACTCAGAAGAGTAGGAACTATTACAATCACAGCACCAATTATTATATTCAAGCCAAGAACCACTGGCGCAAAACTACGTTCAGCTAGCGACATTAGAGTCAGTGCAATCAAAGGAGACCAAGAACCAAAAATCAATCCTGCATTGTAGGAAAATCCTGCGGCACTATTTCGTATTTCTGTTGGGAATCTTTCAGAAAAAAATGCCGGCACTGGACCTGATGCTGTTGAGACAATAAATGCATAGATTATAACAAACAAGAATATTGCCATGCCACCACCCAGTATGCCAATTGCAGCTGGAACAACCACAGCGACAGCCACTCCTGCAAAAATGACCATCGCCTTTTTTCTTCCAACTCTTTGTGAAAGCCAGCCAGTAAAGATCATGCCAAGCCATGATGCAAGTGTTGCAGCAATCATCACAGGTGCTACGTCTGATCTCTGAAAGCCTCCAAACTGTTGCATAAATGTCGGCAGTATGCTAATTGAGCCGTGATACATGTACACCATCCCAGTCATGATAGCTGCACACAACAAAAATGCCCTTCTATGCAGCTTTCCAAAAACAGATTTTCTCAGAGGTGATCTTTCAAGCAGTTGTGCCTTGCTTTTTTCAACCCACAGCATTGACTCATCCATTCTAAATCTAACAAATAACGCAACAAAGCCTGGTGCAAGGCCAGTAAAGAACAGCACTCTCCATCCCCACTCATTAAACGCATCTCCAGAAAAGATCAAAGTTACTATCTGAAATGCAAGTGCCGCAAGGAAAAACCCAAAAGAAAATCCACTTTGCAAAAACCCTGACAAGAGTCCCCTTTTTTGTTTTGGAACACTTTCCATTGTTATGACAGCACCACTTCCCCACTCACCACCAGCAAAGATTCCTTGAATCAGTCTGACTGCAATCAAAAGGAGCGGTGCTATCACTCCTGCTAGAGAATAAGTTGGCAAAAGTCCAATTGAAAACGTTGTAACCGAAAATCCCATTATTGTAATAATCATCGCCTTTTTTCTTCCAAACTTGTCACCATAGATTCCAAAAACTGCAGCACCCAAAGGCCGCATTACAAGCGTAACTGTGTATGTAGCAAAGGTTGCAAGAATGCTAATAACAGGATTTTCTGATGGAAAAAACAGCTGGCTAATAGATGGTACCACAAGAACCATCAAAACAATATCATAGCCATCAAGTGACCAACCAAGAAAGGAACCTGCGACAATCTTTTTCTGGGCAGATGTTAGCGCCGACATATCACACTAGTCAGCACTTTTTAGTATTTGATCTTTATTTGAAGTCAAACTAGACTAATTTCTTAAAGCTATTCTCTTACTATTTGATAAAAGACTTGCAGAACGCAAAAAGACAGCCTTTGTATCCTTGCAGCCAATATCGCAAGACTCTTGTACACTGATTCTTTCAGAGTTTCCTTTTGCAGAAATTATGGCACAAAACAAGGGAAGCAAGGCAGCACGACCACCATAGGCTGTTTTTTCATCAATGAACCAAAACATGCTTAGTGCACTAGAATCTAGAACCTCATCACGAATCTTTTTTCCAAGATCAGTATAATGGCCAACAAGTCGCAATCTGCCTTTTGCCAAAAAGTTGACAAATTTTGCAAACTTGATGCAAAGATAACACCTATCATCGTATAGTACAAGCGGTACTAACTTTTCTAGATCCATGACTAGTCTAGCTTTTTTAGAGATTAAAATTTTCAGGACATGCTTTTAATTTTAAATTACAGCGGCAAAAACCAAATATGCATGTCTACGGTGGCATTCAAGGGGATTTTGGTAAATTATGGGAATGAATTACTATCAGATTAAAAAAAACGCACGCAAAGCACGCAAACTTGTCATAAGAGGTACAACTGCTGCAGGCTCTGGACATCCTGGCGGCTCATTTTCTATGGCAGAGATTATGGGCTGTCTTTTGTACAAATACATGAGATATGATCCAAAAAATCCACTCTGGGAGGAAAGAGACAGATTAATCTTATCAAAAGGTCATGCATCACCTGGCCTTTTCTCAAATCTAGCAGTTGCAGGATTCTTTGATGAATCAGAAATTGAAACATTAAGACAATTTGGAAGTAGGTTGCAGGGTCATCCTGACTACAAGTGCCCAGGAGTGGAGTTTTGTGGAGGCTCGCTAGGAATTGGACTGTCATTTTCAATAGGAAATGCACTAGCAGCAAAAATTGACTCTAAGAATCATCGAATCTTTACAATAATTGGTGATGGCGAATCCGACGAAGGTCAGGTATGGGAGGCAGCAATGACTGGAGCAAAATACAAAGTAGATAACATGACTGTATTTTTGGATAGAAACTTTATCCAACAAGACTCTTACACTGAAAAAATTATGCCGCTTGATGAGGAGCTAGTAGGTGATGAGCTCTCTGAGATGTGGAAAGATGCAAGCAGGTGGAAGCTTGGCGACAAGTGGAGATCCTTTGGATGGAATGTAATTGAAATTGATGGTCATAGAATAGAACAGATTGACGCTGCACTAAAAAAAGCAACTCAGACAAGAAACGTTCCAACCATAATAGTTGCAAGAACAGTCAAGGGAAAAGGAGTT
>JBQTJY010000140.1:0-3378 GCA_052386635.1 Nitrososphaerota archaeon | reverse complement strand
AGCCGTAATCTTTTGATCTTTTAATCCAATCCTTGATGCAACTATGGCAAAAATGTTTTGAGATAATACGTTTCGTGTCTGCTCTTTTTCAGCTGCTAATAAATTTGATAGTGCGTCTTTTGGGTCAAGGAAAAAATCAGCGTCTTGATTGTATTCCAAAAGCAGGATGGTGTGATCTCCTGACAAGAGATTTCCATAAACTGCATAATAGGAACTAGTGCTTGTCTGAATTTCTTTCATTACGGTAACAACTTTGCCAATCTTGTAGTAGTGAAGGCCACATTCTCCAACTAGTGCAGTAACAGCTGATGATGCATGTATGGTACTTGTCTTGATTTTTTCTTGGATTGCACGTGTTCGAAGCTCGATGTGAGTTGTAGCAATGTATGGGTCTCCATATGAGAGCAAGACAACTTTTTTCTTTTTTGCGTTTTCTAGTATTTCTTGTCCATCTTCTACCTGCCAACGCTTTACTGCCTTGAACTGGCCTTTGACTAGTTTTTTGAGCTTTGTTACATCGGATTTTGAAATGATGCTTGTAAACTGTTCAAGATAAACAATGTCTGCTTTTTTTAGAATGTTTTGTGCATCAAGTGAAATCGAGTCTAGTCCTGATATTCCAAGACCCACAAACCACAGCATTTACTTCTTTTTTTTGTCGTGCAGTCTTTTTAAATGCTGTAATGTGTGTTTTAGAACTTCGATTGAGCGCAGATATTCATCAATTGATACTTTTTCATCAATTGTATGAGACGAGTGAGGATCCCCTGGGCCATATGTAACAACAGGCACATTCAACTGATTGCCAATTATGTTCATGTCACCTGTTCCAGTCTTGCGGATTAGTGTTGGCCTTGTGTGCTCTACATCCATAACTCCTAGTGTAAATGCACGAACTAGTGGCGAGTTGTGAGGCGCCTCAAAGGGTTCTGTTTCATCTAGGATTGAGTAAAACGCCTCAACCTGACGCTTCTTTGATACTTCTTGGACAGAGTTTGCAATTTTTTCTTCAACCATCTTGCAGTTCATGTCAACTGGAATTCTAATATCCATTATTGCATCACATTGCTGTGGAATTATGTTGTGACTAGTACCTCCCTTTATTTCTGTAAGTGCAACAGTAAGCATCATTCCTTTGTTTTTCTTGTCCTGTCCTTCTTCCAAAACTTTTCTCAAGTCCCGTGTAAAAATTAGTGATTCCTCGATTGCATTTTTTGAAAGCCATGGAGCACTTGCATGTGCACTGTTTCCAACATCAACCTTTAGGTTTATTGCGATTCGTCCCTTGTATGCAATGGTTACCTGCTTGAGACCGCTTGGCTCGCCAAATATTGCATAATCAATGTCTAGTTTTTTTGTTACAAGATTTTTTACACCAATTGCATTTCCTTCCTCGTCTACTGCGCCAACAAACATTATGGTACCATTATTGTTTTGAATTGTAGCTGCAGCAAACAACATTGCCATTAGTGGTGCTTTAGCATCAGATGCACCGCGACCATAGAGATAGTTTCCCTCCTTTCTTACTTTGATCTTGCCAGGTACAGTGTCCATGTGGCCACACAAAAGAACCCTAGGTGAGCCAGAGCCTTTCATTGCAATGATATTTCCAACCTCATCTGTGTGAATGTCCTCAAATCCCAGATCATCGCACTTGTCTGCTAAAAAATCTGCCATTGGTTTTTCTGAAAGTGATGGCGTGTAAAGCCGCAGAGCTTTTTCAAGCATCTTGACTGAGAAGCGAGGTGTAATTGTAAATACAGAGTCCATTTCTATTTTCTAGACTTTAGAGCATAGTCTATCATAAGTGATGGAATGTCTACACCACAGACTCTGACTGTGTTTTTGTATTCTGTGGTATTGTTTACTTCATGAACGACTAGTCCTTTTTCTTTACTTTCCATCAAATCCACTCCTACTATTTGTCCTTGGACTGCATTTTTTGCCTTGATACATATATCTTCCATTTCCTTTGTTGGCTTGCATGGTTCTGCTTTTCCACCTAGTGCCATGTTAGTTTTCCATGACTCATCTGCAGAATATCGGTAAATTGCAGCAACTATTTCATCTCCTACCATGATTGCCCTAATGTCGCGTGGAGGCCAGTTTACAAATTCCTCTAGGTAATGTACCTGGTATATTGGATACATTCTTTCCCTGCTCTCTATTATCCCTTCAGCAGAGTCCTTGTCATTTAGCTTTGAGATCATTCTGCCCCAGCTGCCAACTGTTGGCTTTATCACCTTTGGATAGCCACTTTGTTCAAGTGATTCAAGAGCAGATTCTTTTGAAAATGCAACAGTAGCATATGGTGTTTGCACTCCATGCTTTTTTAGCAGCATGTGTGTGAATAGCTTGTTTCCTGCATAGATTCCAGTATAAAGACAGTTTATCACATTTATTCCCAGTCCTTCAAGTGCTGCAGTAGAGTGTACATTTCTGTAATAGCTTACACAGCGTTGCAGTACAACGCCAAAGCCGTCCTTTTTTTTATCAAGATCTAAGAACAGCTTTTTGCAATCAAGCATCTGTAAATTGATGTTCTTTTTTTTACCAGCTTCTAGTAAGGCTTTTTCTTCCCAGCGGATGGTGTCAAAAAGAACTGTAATGTCAGGACTGTTCACTGCCCCCAGTCCTCGCCAACAGCTTGGGCTGGTTTTAGCTCAAAGCCGTCTGACTTTTTTACAAGCTCAAAACTGGCTCCACAGTCAGGACATGTTATGAGCTCCCCTTCCATGGCATCCTTTGGAACCGAAATATTTGCATCACATTCTGCACATTTTGTCATTTTCCTTCCTCTACTTTCATCACTTTTTGGTCATTAATTATCTTTTTTTCAAGTCTATCTTCTAGTGGTATCTCAATTAAATCACCCATGCGCAGATTCTTCAAACCTGTAGCAATTGCCTTTGCATCTTCATCATTTTTTGCCAGTCCTAAAAGTGACATTAGATAACCTGCCCCTGTCTTGCCAGCAAGCTCACCAAATACTATTCTGCGTCTATTTCCTACTATTCGTGGCGGTATTGGCTCATAGGCTGCAGGATTTCGCAGTATTGCTGCAAGGTGTGTACCTGCCTTGTGCTTGTATGCAGATTCACCAACAATTGGTTTTGAGTCGTATGGTCTAATTGTTGTGTACTGCTCAATTAGCTTTGAAAGATCAGTTAGCATGTCTAGTCTAAAATCATTTGGTGATTTGTACAGGTAAGTTAATGCAACAGCAGTCTCTGCAAGAGAAGGAATTCCTGTTCTCTCTCCAATCCCATCAATTGTTGTATGGATTTGATCAGCTCCTGCATCACATCCTGCAAATGCATTTGCAAGTGCAAACCCAATATCGTTATGACAGTGAACATCAAGTGGAGTTTTGATATT
>JBQTJY010000139.1:0-5790 GCA_052386635.1 Nitrososphaerota archaeon | reverse complement strand
TAGGAGCAGGTCCGCTTCCAATTGAGGCAACCATCGCTCCAATTTTTTTTGAGCCTTCTGTAACTGAAACAAAATTCCCATTATCGAACTTTAGCATTTGTACCAAAAACGTTCGTTTGTCTACATCTACAGTTTTGCTTACAAAACCTGATGCAGACATTAATGAAAAACGATAAGCTTATGCCTTTATTGCTATCGTTTCTGCTTGTGCGTCAGCTTCAACACGAGCACGAAGCTTTGCCTTGTACTTGAGATTTCGTGGTTTGGTTCTCAGTCTGTATCCACAGCATGGACACCAGAGTCCTTCCCATTTTATGAATATCTCACATATCTGGCAGCGTCTCTGGCCTGATGCATAGCGACCGGTTCCTACCGGCTTTTGTGCTTTGTATCTGGAACAGATTCCTTTACATGTCATTCATTTCACTTCCTTGGGAACATATTATAGGGTTCATATCTATTTAAGGATGGATCGGAAATTTCTGTATGTTTTATTTTGATTTATTGAAAAAATTTTATTGATTTATATTGATCAGGTGATCTTTTTGACAAAAACTCGACAAGTGATATAAATATCTACCTGATTTTGCGAATTTCGTATTTTAACTGTTTAGGCACAAAACCCTGGAAAGTTGTTTAAAAATATGATCATTTTTGGTTCTGGTAATTTGACGTCGGTTTTTCTCTCTGTCAAAAACCGTTGGTTATGGCTGAAATTTTTTCTAATAAATTAATGGCATTTGTTGCTGACTCTATCGCTTCTCTTGTTTTATTATAATCAGCAGGCATTCCCTGATGTACAACTTTATTCCTTAATTCATAACATTTCTCTTCCCAATCAACATGAATTGATGTAGATGTAAAATCTGAATGTGTAAATTTTTTTAAGTGATCATTTTTCAAGTTTTTAAAACCCGTGCTTAGTAACATTTTGTCTGTATCTTCTGGTGTCTTTCCATCATTCAAAAAACCACGTCGTAGAATTGTAATAATTAAAACTTCAACTGCTGATTCTGCTTCAATTATAGCAACTCGATAATTTTCTAAAAATAACGATTCATTTGCATTCCTCAATAACTCTCTATGAATTGGAATTGTGATATTATTTTCCAACATAGAAAAAATTTCAGTTTTTTTATTATCATCAACATTAAAACCACCAACTATTAATTTCAATGATCCGTTAGTTGTAGCAACAACACCTGCTCCTACAATCTCCTCATCATTTAGGTCAAAATGCTTCGTTTGAAATCCTTCAATGTCTTCTTTAATAATATGCTGTACTACGTAATGCTCTGTAACTAAACTACGAACAACGTTGAGCAATCGATTAACGACTAAAATACCTCGCTCAAATATTTCTTCATTAAAGTTTGTATTAAAATCAACTGGCGGAGTATGGATAAATTCTATTTTTATTTTGGTAAAAAGTGATCTGCCCCAATGGTCATTATCCAAGAAGGTATTTCCTTTAAAGACGTAACTTAATTGTGATTTTGGTGGAGGGTGTTGATGTGTTATGCTGATTAAACATTCAAAGGCATCTAAAACAATTTTCTGATTTTCAAATTCTGGTATCGGGATACCTATAGGTAGATCAAAATAAACTTCAGAACGTTTTACTTTACCTGACATAACAGGTTCTGATACTCCATTAAAGATTCTGATATTGCTTATTTCCATTTTTATGCCCATCTTAACTTGATCATATTAGAAAATCCATAACAATTAAAATTACTTTATAGGAAATTCTACGGATCCATTACTTTCTCCCTGCGTTTTGAATTAATGTAATCCACTTATTCTCTCCTCTTTATTAGATAGCGAGCCTTCTACGTATTGATTAAAATGAATATTTTTCATCTACACAAAGACAAATGTGAAAAATGTAATGAAAAATTTTCAAAATATGATGAGCTTATTACACACACAAAACAGACTCATCACCATACTATAGTAAAATGTAGCAAGTGTGGAAAAGAATTTGTCCATGAAAAGGATCGCCTTCACCACGCACGTGAAGAACACAAGTAAAAATTAACCAGTTCTTGATAATGGAAGTATATGATGTCTGTATCCTTCGCGCTGGGTGATGTACTTTGCTGACATCATGTCTCGCTTTCCCCGCTGGTTTTGATTTTTTATCTTAAGTGAGGTTTTTCGTTCATCAACAAACTCTAGCTCAAAGTGAGAGCAAAACTTGAGATTTAGCATTTCTGTAATTTTTCTTGCAATTCCCATGTTCCCGTTTCCAACCTTTACTATTTTTCTTTGTGCCTTTAGTTCAGCAAGAATATTCACAACATGCAATACTAGTTCATCAACTGAGGTAAAAATCGAGCTATCAATTTCTTTTCCATAGTAAAATACAGATAGTCCAATTCTTTGTCCTGGGTCTATTCCAATTACAAGCTCGTCTTTTTCAAGGCCTAAATCAAGCTCCTTTACTAGCAGCCCACGAATTACTGTTGGGTCTTTGTCACAAATTTCTTCATGTAAGAGCGGCTTGCTAAAAGATTCAGGGCTTTCCTTTGCGGTTGTTAAAACAAGGCTTCCATCATATGTGGTAATCTCTTCTGGCAAAAGCGAGTCATATTGAAGGTTTAGTGTTTTGAGTGCCTTTACAAACTTGAAATAAGGTTTCCCATAGGTCGTTGCAATCCCAATTTTTGTATGAATTAGCGGATCGATAATTTTTATGAAAAAATGCGGAATTTAGGTTTATGCCTTGAGAATCGTTGACACGACATGCTCAACTGCTTCATCAAACTTGGCATCAATTTGCTTTTTCATCTTTTCAACCTGAGAGTCGCCTGATTTTAGGATCTGTTGTGCTTGGGCCTTTGCCTTGTCCCGTGCCTCGTTGATTATTCTTTCTGCCTCTTTTGTGGCCATCTGCCTTACCTGCTCTAAAAGACTGTCAATTTCTTTTTGGGTTTTTGTTTGCAGGCTTTTTTTCATGTCTGCTAGTTTGGTATTAAGCGAATCAATGTCGTCTTCAAGGCCAGATAGTGCCTTTATAATTACATCAACTTTTGAGGTCTCGACTTGGCTCAATTTAGCTTCAACTTCTCCAATCCATAATTAAATCATTCATTTGGTAGTAAGTAGTAGTATGGCCCTTGCAAGATCGCCTTTAGATTCTGCTAGCGCATTTTTTGCCTGCTCTTCGCTTACATTTGCCTGCTGGCAAACTAGCTGAATGTCCTCGGCACTAAATATTTGAACTTCAAGTTCCCGTTCTTCGATTCCATTTGCAACTACTTGAAAAATAGAGTTGTCCTTTGCCTTCATTTCTGTAACTGCAGGCTTTGATAGGATTATTTCTTTTTTGTCTGTCTTTATTATGACCTCTTGGACGTTTGGGATCTCGTTCATGTCAAGACCCATCTTGTCTAGCATTCTTCGCATCTGACGGTTTCCGCCGCGCATCATGATGTTTCAGTTCCCTCTTTCGGACTTTTTAAACTATCTCTGATTTTTACTGCAACGCCTCTTTTCATTTGCATGATTAGCTCAGATGGCAGGACTGCTTTGCCAACAGCTATTACCTTGTCTTTATACAAAACTGGAACATCTGATTGTATTCTGATGTTTTTTCCACACCACACAACGTGTTTGCAAAAAACTGATTTTCCGTCTTCGACAAAAGGCTTTGATTCTTCATCGATTTCAAGGCAGTTTTCCTTGAATCGCTTGCTTTTTAGAAGCATTTGGGCAAAAAAAGGCGAAATTGCAAGGCCACCATCAATTCTCAAAACGCAAAGAAGTTTTTTGTCATGATATACTTCACGAATTCTTCCTGTCTTGCGTGAAAATGTAATTTCAAGTTCTTTAGGTAAATGACGCGAAACTCCAGTTCCAAACAAAGCATCTATTGTATATTGCAGCTTTAGTACATGGTCCATGATTTTAGCACAATTTGTTTCTAAATATGTCTTGATAAAAATTCAATTGTCACCTTCCTTTCCTTGTTACCATGGTATCTGTTACAAGAATTATGGAAAAGGCCCTGTTTGGTTTTGCAAAGCAGTGGATTGCAGGAGATACATTAGAGAATGCGCTAAGCTCTGCAAGACAGACCTACAAAAAAAAGATGAATGTGATTATCAACAAGCTAGGAGAATACAATACATCAAAAAAAATCATAGCAGAAACTGTAAGTGAATATCAAACAATTCTTTTGTCTTTGAAAAAATCAAAAATTGAAGGAGGTATTTCTGTTAAACCAACCCAGGTTGGACTGTTACTGAGCAAAAAAGAATGTATCAAAAACTTTAGTTCCATAATAAAGACTGCCTCACTATCAAATTCGTTTGTGTGGATAGATATGGAATCATCTGATCATACAGATGAGACATTAGAAGTCTATCACAAACTCTTTAGCAGCTATGAAAGGCTAGGGATTGCGCTACAGGCAAACCTCAAGCGGACAAAAAATGATCTAGTTGATCTTCTTGAGCGCGGGGCAAAAATAAGACTAGTAAAAGGAGCGTATAGGGAAAATGCCAGGATTGCCTACAAATCAAAACTTCAAGTAGATGAAAATTTTCAAAACCTTACAAAAATGCTTTTTAAAAAAGGAAACGAGTTTGGCATTGCAACTCATGACTGCAAGATGATAGATGCTGCAGTTGCATTTTCAAAAAAATATCCACGCCAGTTTGAGTTTCAGATGCTAAAGGGGATAAGAGACGAGCTAAAACCAGAACTTGTAAAACAAGGATTTTCTGTCTCTGAATACATTCCCTATGGAACCAATTGGCTTCCCTATTCTATTCGAAGGCTAAAGGAGAGAAAGCGAAACATTTTGCTTCTTGGGAGCTCCTTTATTCAGTCACATCGAGTCTGAGTTTGTTCCCGCAAAAATTGAAGCAAGTATCTTTCTCCGCCTGCTCCCTTGCCTGAAGAGCCAGAATTTTTCCAGCCAACAAATGGCTGAATGCCTACAAGTGCAGCAGTTGTAGCACTAGAGGCCCTGTTTGCATAAACAACGCCAGCTTGTATATTATCAAAGAATTTTTCAAGCTGCTCTTTGTTATTGCTAAAAACTCCTGCAGTTAATCCATACTCTATATCATTTGCTTGCTTGATTGCTTCATCAAAGTCGTCGTATGATTCTATGCAAAGAAACGGCAAAAACAACTCTTCTTTTATGAGTCTGTGATTTTTTGGGAGTCTTGTTACTATTGTAGGTGCTACATAATAGCCATGGTCTAGTTCGCCTTCTTTTAGAATTATACCTCCTGCCAGTATCTGTCCGCCGTCTTTTTGTGCGTGAGCTACAGCCTCTTGAAACTTTTCCAGTGCAGCTTCATTAATTACTGGGCCCAAAAAGACATCTTTTTTCCATGGCAGTCCAACCTTGATTGTTTTTGTTTTTTCAACGAGTTTTTTAGTAAATTCATCGGCCACATTTTTTTGAACATATACTCTTGAGCATGCACTACATTTTTGGCCGCCATAGCCAAATGCTGCACGCAATACTCCCTCTGTTGCCTTTTCAAGGTCTGCAGACTCTGTGACAATTACTGGATTTTTTCCTCCCATCTCTGCGATGAATGGTTTTGCCTCTTTTTCTGTAAATTTCTTAAATCCTGATAGTCCTACGTTTCGTGATCCGGTAAATACAATTCCATCAACTTGTGGACTTTCGATTAGTGTTTTTCCAACAACGCTTCCAGAACCAGTTAGAAAGTTGATAGCACCCGCTGGTAGTTTTTTGTAAATTGCCTGTACAAACTTGAAAGATGAGATTGGAGTATCGCTTGCCGGCTTGAGCGCCGCCGT
>JBQTJY010000138.1:0-2620 GCA_052386635.1 Nitrososphaerota archaeon | reverse complement strand
TGCTGCTTCCTATCTTTTGCAGGCGTCGGATGAATTTAGTCAATTTATATCAATTTAATTAGTTTAAGCCTCATTTTTATATTTTATACAAAATTTAAATCGCATCATGAGAGGGGTTGCGTTTTGTCCAGCTCACATTACAGGCTTTTTCAAGGCAGACCTTGAAAGTACTAGTCCAGAATCTAGAGGATCTTTAGGTGCAGGCTTTTCCATTAAAGATGGTGTCACAACTACAGTTTCCGCAAGAAGATCTGATAAAAAAGATTTTCAATTAAAAATTACTGGATACAAGCCTGACAACACACTTGTTTCTGAGTTTATTGTAAAAAAATTTCTTGATTTAATAGATGAGAATTATTTTGTTGATGTGCATCATGACATTTCAGTTCCTGTTGGGTATGGCCTAGGTTGTAGTGCAGCTGTTGCATTATCGTTATCATTTGCATTAGATCAAGCACTTAACACCAGTCTATCAAGAACAGAAATTGGACAAATTGCACACAATGCAGAGATTAGCTGCAAGACAGGACTTGGCGATGTTCTGGCTGCATTTCATGGCGGCTTTGAGATTAGGACAAAGAGCGGAGCACCTGGAATTGGTTTAGTTGAAAAAATAGATACTGAATATAATTCTGTTATAATGATCTGCTTTGCGCCAATATCAACTCCTGAATTTTTGCGTGACAGACTATCATCGATTAATGGTCTTGGGGGAAAGATGGTACACAAGCTGCTACAGTCAAAAGACACTAATGAGTTTCAGGACATGTCACTTGAATTTGCAAATTACATCAAGGTAGTAACACCAAAGATGCAAACAGTAATTGATGAGCTAAAAGAAAATAACATAAAATGTGGCGTTGCACTATTTGGCGAGACAATTTTTGTCTTGTCCATACCAAAATTAGAAGATAAAGTATTGAATATATTAAAAAAATACGATGGAATAATTATAAAATCAAAAATTGATGGATTTGGGGCAAGACTAGCCCAGTAAAAGAAGATTTCTTTGATTCCGACAAGTCATCCACGAGCTGTATCGTTATTAATTCGGGAAAAGTTAGTTCATGGGTTTGAGAATGGTCTTGTTGCAAAGGAGGGCCTCATTGCGCATGGAAGAGGCGAGACCTTTGATTATCTGCTTGGCGAAAAGACTACAAAAAATGCAAAAAAGTCCACAAAAGCAGCTGCGCTAGCCTTGATTTTAGCAAAAAAACCTGTAATTTCAGTAAATGGAAACATTGCTGCGTTATGTGCAAAAGAGATTCTACAGCTTGCTAGAATAGTTGATGCAAAAATCGAGGTAAATCTGTTTTATGGAGATAAAAAAAGAAAGCAAAACATTGCAAGAATTCTTAGAAAAAATGGAGCAAAAGAAATCCTTGGTCTTGATCCTAGCTCATCAAGGAAAATTTCAGGTCTTGACAGCCCAAGAAGAGTTGTAGACAAGGACGGAATCTATGTAGCAGATACAGTTTTGGTACCGCTGGAAGATGGTGATCGTACTCTGGCACTAGTAAAAGCAGGAAAAAAGGTGATAACCTTTGATCTCAATCCATTATCTCGAACTGCACAGACTGCAGACATTACTATAGTGGATAATGTTGTCCGTGGCTTACATAATCTGATCAGAGAATGCAAATTTGCAAAAAATCAAAAAATACAATTTGATAATAAAAAAAATCTTTCAGAGGCAATTATCGAAATTAGAAAAAATCTTGCAAGGAGAGCAAAATATGCATAAGACTGTAGCAGATATTTTATTAAAGAAAAAATCTGGGAAAAAAATCTCTGTAATTACAGCCTATGACTATTCTATGGCAACACTGTGTGACAGAGCAGGAATTGACATTTTGCTAGTTGGCGACAGCGCAGGGATGGTCATGCTTGGATATGAAAACACAATTCCAGTCACAATGGAGCAGATGTGTCTTTTTACAGAAGCTGTTAGCAGGGCAAGACAAAATTCTTTGATTGTAGCTGATATGCCTTTCATGTCATACCAGGCAAGCATTGCAGATGCGATTGCAAACTCTGGCAGACTAGTCAAGGCAGGAGCTGATGCGGTAAAGCTAGAGGGTGGAAAAGAAATGGTAGAGACAATACGGGCAATTGTAGGTACTGGAATTCCTGTAATTGGTCACATTGGGTTGCAGCCTCAGACTACGATGTTGTCTCAAGGCTACAAGGTACAGGGAAAGACTGCAGATACAGCACTGAGGCTAATAGAAGATGCAAAGGCACTCGAAGAGGCAGGCGTGTTTTGCATAACACTTGAGATGGTAAGTAGCGAGGTTGCAAAAATCATTACAGAAACTGTACATGTTCCAACTATAGGGATTGGTTCTGGTCCAAGCTGTGATGGACAGGTTCTTGTCATTCATGATATGCTTGGAATGTATGACAAGCTAAAGCCAAAGTTTGTCAAAAGGTATCTTTCTCTATCAAAAGAAATTCAAGATGCACTAGAATCCTACAAAGAAGATGTGGAGGCAGGCAAGTTCCCAACAAAAGAACACTTGTTTTCAATGGAAAAGACAGAGCTTGAAAAACTAAGAAGAGAAATTGGCTAAAAAGAAAAAGCATCCATCACTTGATATAGTTAGCTCACATGGAGTCG
>JBQTJY010000137.1:0-3147 GCA_052386635.1 Nitrososphaerota archaeon | reverse complement strand
CAAGAAATTGCCTTTACGCTTGCAAATGCAATTGAATACATACAAACCTGTCTTGATCGAGGTCTTAAAATTGATGATTTTGCTCCCCGACTTTCATTTTTCTTTTGTTGCACAATAGAATTTTTTGAAGAAATTGCAAAGTTTAGAACAGCTAGAAAAATCTATGCGAAAATACTCAAAGAAAAGTTTCACGCAAAAGATCCAAAATCAATACAACTCAAATTTCATGTACAAACAAGTGGCGAATCACTAACCGCCCAACAACCAGATAATAATATTGTCAGAGTAGCAATACAATCAATGGCTGCAGTTCTTGGCGGTGCACAATCACTTCATACAAATTCACGGGATGAGGCACTTGCATTACCTACTGAAGAATCGGCAAAAATTGCATTAAGGACACAACAAATCGTTGCACATGAAAGTGGAATAACAAAAACTGTTGATCCAGTGGCAGGTTCGCATTATTTAGAATACCTTTGTGATGAAATTGAAGACAGAACTTGGCAATATCTAAAAAAGATTGAAAAAATGGGAGGATCGCTAAAAGCAATTGAAAAGGGTTTTTTTCAATCAGAAATAAGGCAAAACGCGTATAGATTAAAAAAAGAAATTGATTCTAATCAACGAATTATAGTTGGTGTAAACAAGTTTGCTGATGAATCAAAACAATCCAAAAACTTGCTAAAAATTGATGACTCCATTGGCCTAAAACAAGCAAAAGAAATCAAAAAACTCCGAAGTACACGTGACAACAAGAAAGTTGAAAATTGTTTGTCAAAGATGAAGACTGCAGCAGAAAAAGAAGAAAATCTCATGCCTTACAT
The DNA here is from genome assembly GCA_052386635.1 of Nitrososphaerota archaeon. Taxonomy (GTDB): domain Archaea; phylum Thermoproteota; class Nitrososphaeria; order Nitrososphaerales; family Nitrosopumilaceae; genus VHBM01. The sequence continues at coordinate 2,320 of JBQTJY010000137.1, read as the reverse complement.
ATTAGCATCTGTAAAAGCCTTTGCGACAACTGGCGAGATTAGTAACACTTTCAGAGAAGTCTTTGGTAAATATAGACCAAAGGAGATATTTTAAAATGAAAATTGATCACATTGCAATTGCAGTAAATAATTTAGAATCCGCCGCAAGAGAGTATCAACAAGCACTAGGCGTTGATAGTATACAATTAGAAACTGTAGAGAATGAAGGAGTACGAGTTGCAATAATACATATTTATAATGTTAGAATTGATATAATGGAGCCAACAAACGATTCAAGTCCAATTAAAAAATTTATTGAAAAAAGAGGAGAAGCATTACATCATATGGCACTTGAAACATATAATATTGAAGACGAAGTTGAACGTATGCAAAGTTGCGGAATTCAGTTTCTTGGCAAGATAAGATCTGGTTCTGCTGGAACAAAAGTTACATTTATCCACCCAAAATCTCTTCACGGAGTTTTAGCAGAACTGTGCTCGCATCCTAGATAACTATTCACTCCATCATTTTCAATGTGTCTGATGCAGTTATAATGCCACAAATTTTCGAATTTTTTGATACTAGTATACATTTTGAAAATCTAATCAATGGAACGAGCGCATTAGCTGGTGTTTTATAATCTACAATTGGTGGAGATACTTCCATAACTTCTGCCAATTTTATTTTTTTCCAGTGTTCTTCATTTTCTTCTAGGTGTTTTACTATGCCGTCTTCTGTTACGACTCCTATTGGTTCTTTTCCATTAAAGATTGGGATTTGACTTATAGAACGCTTCCGCATTAGCTTTATTGCATCATGTAAAGAATTGGTTGGTTTTAATTTTATAACCTCCTTACTACAAATATCTCCTGCTTTATTTGGTGAAAGTTTTCCTTCCAATGTTGCAAGACTGTCAAATATTTTTCTAGCCGTTTCGTAACTTGGATGTGTACGACCAGATTCTATTTGATTAATCATTGAGGTGCTTACATCAACCATGTTTGCTAACTGTTTTTGTGTCAAACCTAGCTTTATTCTTGCCTGTTTTATAGAGTCTAATCTTGGAAGCATCTGAACTGATTAAAATCTTAATTCAGATATCTGGCTATCGCTTTCTTTGTTTTTCTAATAATACAGCTTGAGCAGCAGACACTATGGCAATTGGAATCCTATGTGGTGAGGCACTAACATAGCTGAGTTTAGAATTATGGCAAAATACTATTGATTGTGGGTCTCCTCCATGCTCACCGCATATGCCTATCTCAAGACTTGGTTTGACCTTTCTTCCTTTCTCGACACCAATTTTCATTAAGCTACCAACTCCATTAGCATCAATTGATTGAAAGGGACTTCGTTCCAGCATTTCTTTCTCAAGATATTCTGGGAGAAACTTTGCTTCTACATCTTCTCTACTAAAACTAAACACTGCTTGTGTTAAATCATTTGTTCCAAAACTAAAGAATTCAGCAGTTTTTACAAGCTCATCTGCGGTAAGACATGCTCTTACTACTTCAAGCATTGTTCCAAAGTTTATTTTTAGTTTCATTTTATATTTTTTTTCTGTTTCAGATTTTATACGATCATAGATTTTCTTGATGTGATTGATCTCAGAAAGACTTCCTACTTGTGGAACCATGATTTGCGGATGTGCATTAATCTTTTGTTTGACAAGCTCTGCAGTCGCTTCAAATACTGCATTTATTTGCATTTCATAAATCTCAGGATATGTTATTCCAACTCTTACGCCACGATGTCCCATCATTGGATTGATTTCTGAAATCTCTCTGGCCCTTTCTAATACCCGTTTAGATTCCTCTATTTCGTCTGTATCGTTTGTTTTTTCCAATCTATGAATTTTGTTCATTAATTCTTCTGGATTTGGAAGAAACTCATGTAGTGGCGGATCTAGTAATCGTATGGTAACAGGATATCCTTCCATTTCTTTTAAAATTTTGATAAAATCACTTTTTTGTAGCTCACCTAATTTTTCAAGTATCGACTTGCGTTCTTCTAGAGTTTTTGCCATAATCATATCAACAAATAATCCAATTCTATCTCGTGCATTGAACATTCTTTCGGTTCTACAAAGTCCAATTCCTTTTGCGCCATATTTTCTTGCTAAGGATGCAGCATCTGGTGTGTCTGCATTGGCTCTAATTCCAATTTTTTTTATTTTCTCTGACCATGAAAGTATAGTTTTAAAATCATCTGTTATCTTGGGTTCTGCTGTAGGTACTTCACCTACAAAAATCTCGCCACTACTACCATCAATTGTAATGGCATCTCCTTCAAAAATTGTTTTACTGTTTGCAATACATTTTTTGTTTTCATAGTCAATTTT
>JBQTJY010000136.1:0-19875 GCA_052386635.1 Nitrososphaerota archaeon | reverse complement strand
TAGCTATTCTGGAATTGACTGTGTTTCTAGCTTTCCATTAACTACTTTGATAAACATGTATCTGTTATCCTTGAAGATCAATGTTATGCCGCCCTCTTTGTCAGGATCTTCGACTTCTAGCAGCTCTCGCCCCCTTAAGCTGTCATATTTTACCATATCAATTTTTCTTTAAGGCGGTCCTTATATCCCTAATTGATCTTTATCTCAATTTCTTTTGCATGCTCTTTTAGACTATCTGGCTCTGTGTAATCATGTTTTTGCCAAGAGACATAAACTTCGGCTCCAATCTTATGATTGCCAGAACCTAGATCAGAAGCCTTGAGCGATATATTTTCATCAAAATCAAACAATTCGTGTCTTACCTCGTCTTCACTTAGTCTTATGAAAGGCTCAAAATTCTTAGCCACCTGAACCCAAACTCTTCGCTCTTTCATCGGATTGACAAGCTTTGGATTTCTTGTCCAAAAAAGCGACGCTTTTCTATAAGTATCAACTGGCTTGCCAACCTCGCGTTTTCGTAGTCCGCCAGAGGTGAGTTTTATGCCATATTTTAGCTTGAATAGATTATCGTTTTTGTTATACGCCTTTGTCCAGTTCTCTTCAGTAAAAGAATCACGCAAAGTTCCCTTTAGCGAAAATTTTATGCTAACAGCAATGTCTTCATCTACTGTAAACACATTCTTGTTTTTTATTAATTCTAAATCCGAAATGAAATTCTTGTTCACGTTTAATCGTTCATAATGATTTATATCTACAATAAGTTCCTTTTCGAATGCATGCATGCTCAAGTGGTAACTTCAACATCCAAGGAAATCAATCTGTCAATAAAAGAATCTGATATTGGAATGTTATACATCATTCAGCATGAGCTACTCAAAAACACAAACATAGATTTTGCAGGAGTCATCCTAAAGCATCCACTCACTAACGAATGCTGGATTAGAGTAAACACTGCAAAAGAAAATCCAATCAAGGACATCATCAAGGCCACAGACTCTGCAATAGAATCTGTTAATGAATTAAAGAAATTGTTTAATTCAAAAATTAAGGTAAAATAAATGAAGTTTTGTCCTACATGTGAAGTACGCCTAAAGAAGAGCGAAGCTAGTTCGTTGCTCAACTGTCCTAAATGTGGTTACACTGAAAATGAAGCTAGGACTCCAAAAAAAGTAGAAGAGACTACAAAACCTGACTTGAATGTTCTTGACGAAGGCGATGGCAAAGATGCGTTGCCTACAATTCAAATCGAATGTGAAAAATGTGGTCACAACCAAGCTGTCTGGTGGATGCTACAGACACGTAGTGCTGATGAACCAACAACACAATTTTATCGTTGTACTAAATGCAGCTATACATGGCGTAACTACGCATAACGTTTAACTTGAACGTTTTTCACATGTGATTGAGTTTGGTATTTTCAGCAAAAACTAGTGGATCGGATGATCTCAAAGCCATAATATCTGCCATATCTACACTTGTTGAAGAGGCAACCTTTGTCTCTACAGCAGAGGGAATCTCTTTTCGCGGCATGGACCCATCCCATGTAGCACTAATTGACATATCATGGCCAAACTCTGCATTTGAAAAATACGAATGTGATAGCGATATCAAGTTTGGAGTACGAATAGACGAGTTTTCAAAACTGATAAAACGTGCCGATAAAAAAGACGGCATAGAAATCAGCATATCTGATGATAACATGCTCCTTGTAACAATTGGTAAAAATAAAAAATACAAAATGAGACTAATTGAGAGCTCAGCAACAGACACGCCACTTCCAAAAATCCCATATAATGCAAAAATCGGCCTTACTAACACAGAATTTGATAAAATTTTGGGAGATGTACAGGTAGTATCTGACTATCTAACAATACGTGCAACTCCAACAACGGCAGAATTTTCAGGCAAGGGAGACTCTGGCGAGGTTGTAATAGACCTGGAAAAAGGCTCAGAGCAACTAACAGAGCTGTCAGTCAAAGAGGAAAGCACTGGGACATACAGTCTTGAATATCTTAATCCAGTAGTAAAGGCAGTTGGTACCTCGGTTGGGTCAATAACATGTGAATATTCAAGTGCAAAGCCACTTCGAATAGAGTTTAAGGTTGCAAATATAGGTAGAATCCACTTCTATTTGGCCCCACGCGTAGAAAGTTAATCATTTATGTCACAAAGTTATTGGAGATAAACTGAGTTGAAGATTGTATTAAAATTTGGCGGGACATCAATCTCTACTGCTAAAAACATACAAAAAGTTGCAAGCTACATTTACTCCTTATCAAGACAAAATCAGGTAGTGGTAATTTGTTCTGCAATTGATGGCATAACAGACGAGCTTATCCAGATATCAAAATTCATACAAAGAGGAAACAAGGAATCTGCAAACAAGCTAACTGCTAAAATAATTTCAAGACACAGACAACTTGCAAGTGAAACCATAACCAAATCACAAAACAGAAAAAAACTCTTAGACACACTAAACTCTGATCTGGCTGAGCTTGAGGAGCTCCTACATGGAGTAATCCTGCTTGGGGAGGTATCCAACCGCTCACTAGACTACATAATCTCGTTTGGTGAGCGACTTTCTATCAAGATAGTAGCTCATGCTCTGCTTGATCTTGGACGCAAGGCAATTTCCCTGACAGGAAAAGAGGCCGGCATTGTAACTGACTCTAACTTTGGTGAGTCAAGACCATTAATGGACACAACACGGCTACGCATTATAAGAAATGTAGATTCACTTCTTTCTAAAAAAATAGTACCAGTAGTAGGAGGATTTGCAGGAGCTGATCAATATGGAAACATTACTACCTTTGGAAGGGGAGGCTCAGACTATTCTGCAACAATAATTGCATCTTGCATAAAGGCAGACGAAATATGGCTGATGACTGACGTTGATGGCCTTATGACAGCAGATCCAAAGACTGTCAAAAATGCAAAGGTACTCAAAGAGGTCTCATATGCAGAGGCAATCGAGATGGCACTCTTTGGTGCAAAGCAAATACATCCACGCACCTTTGAGCCGCTACTATCAAAGAAAGTTCCGATGAGAATCAGAAACACATTCAATACAAAAAATTCTGGAACAATGGTAACTGCATCACCTGACGAGGCCACTAAAAAAACTGTAAAGTGTGTAAGTGCAATCCGTCACAATGGCCTTATCGATGTACGGGGAGGCAGTATGGTAGGTGCACCAGGCACTGCTGCAAAAATATTTGCAACGCTGGCAAAAAGTGGGATAAACGTGATGATGATCTCACAAAACCCATCAGAGTCAAGCATATCAATAATCGTAAAACAAAGTGATCTGGATAAGGCTGTCAATGCATTAGAGATAGAACTTCTTGGCAAAATCATCAAGAAACTTGAGATCACAACAGATGTGGCCATAGTGGCCCTGATTGGCTCTGGCATGCGAGGAACTATTGGAGTGGCCTCTAGAGTTTTTGGTGCAGTAGCAAAAAAGGGCGTTAACGTAGTCATGATAGCACAAGGCTCATCAGAACTTAATCTGGCATTTGTCATAAAAGACTCTGACTGCAAAAATGTGGTTCAAGCTTTACATGATGAGTTTGAGCTGGCAAAAGTAAACTAGCACCCATACAGCAACAATCTGTTTTATCCTGCAGAAATTTTTGAAAAAGGGATAAATTAACTCAAAAAACACTCTGATCATACATTGACAGGAAAATTATACATCGTAGGTGTAGGACCTGGCCATCATGATCATATGACATTTGGTGCAAAAAAAGCAATTGAGGAAAGCGATACAATAGTAGGATATGAGACATATGTAAATCTGGTCGAGGACCTAATAGCAGGAAAAGATGTTTACAGATATGCCATGACCCAGGAGGTAGAGCGGGCACATCAATGCATTGACCTTGCAAAAGAAGGCAGGACAGTCTCACTTGTATCAAGTGGTGATCCGGGAATCTATGGCATGGCTGGCCTGATTTATGAAATCCTTGCAGAGTCTGGATGGGATCCAAAAAATGGGCTTCCAGTAGAAATAATCCCGGGAGTCTCTGCACTAAACTCTTGCTCATCCATAGTGGGCTCTCCCCTTATGACTGACTTTGCTGTTGTTAGCATGAGTGATCTTCTGGTTCCATGGGATGTAATAGTAAAGCGAGTAGAGGCTGCTGCACAAGGCGACTATGTTATAGTAATATACAACCCATCAAGCAAAAAACGCATTCACCAGCTACAGGATACAAGAAAAATCCTGCTAAAATACAGAAAACCTACAACACCTGTTGCAATAGTAAAGGGCGCATACAGAGAATCGCAAACTGTTGTGCTGACTGATCTTGAAAACCTTGAAAAACACTCTGATAAGCTTGGCATGATCAGTACAGTAATTGTTGGAAACTCTTCAACATACAACTACAAAAATTTAATGATAAATCCGCGAGGATACCAGTCAAAATATAATCTTCAGGAAGAAGAAAACCTGGAACTTAAAGTAAAAAAGTAGCTAGGCACTTTTTTTAATAATTTCAACTAGCTCTTGGTTTAGTGCTAGTTTTTCTCTAATCGGCTGTATTATCTTGATTAGGTAACTGGCAACTGCTTGTTTTAGGTCTGTTGGATGCAGCTTTTTTTGCGCAAAATCTGACTCTAGCTGAGAATAATCAGAATATGTTACATTTCCGCCAAACTTTGTAGGACGCTCTACACTAATCTTGTCAAACTCGTGATAGATGACATGCTTTGCAATCTCTAAAACAGGATTGTCTTTGGTGTTGCCTTCCTCACACCATGCTTTTTTGAGCTTTGCCCTTATCTCATCATCAGAATCATGTACAAAAATTCCTGACGATGGGGTTGACTTGCTCATCTTTCCAAGCGACTCGGAATCTGTTTTTTCTGGCTCTGATAGGCCAGGCAAGAGTCTGTGGTGAACTGCAACAGGAACCTTCCACTTCATTTTTGGAAACAACTCTCTTGCAAGCATGTGTATCTTTCGCTGGTCCATTCCTGCGTGTGCAATATCAATATCCAAGAAATGGATATCTGCTGCCTGCATAGGTGGATAGAGAAGCTTTGCCAGATCAATTTTCTCTTCGTTTTCTGATCTTCCCATAATTGTCAGCGTTCGCATTGTACGTGCAAGTGACATGTGTTTTGTCAGTCTTACTAGCTCTAACCAGTATTCTTTTTTTGAAGAATAAAGATCTGAACCTAGTACAATCTCAACACCGGGACATACTAGTCTAAATGCATCTGCATAATACTTTGATACTTTGGAAATTTTTTCCCAGTCTCCACCAAGCTTGTCATTTATCAAAGTGTGCCAGTCGGCCAGAAAGACGGTACATCTAACTCCTGCCTTGAGAAAGTCATTAATCTTAAAACCCGTGCTAATTAGGCTACCAAGATGTAAAAATCCAGAAATCTCCAAACCAATGTAGTGTTTTGGTTTTGAATTTGTCTTGAAGAGCTCAACTAGCTCATCACGAGTTACAACTTCTTCCGTTGGAGGTCTTTCGATTAGACTAACTTTTTCTTCAACATCCAAGTTGAAACAAGCTTTGGGCTAAAACCCTATAAAGTTACGCATCCAAACTCTTTCTTGGTTTTGTACTAAGATAAAATGCATGTGAGCTAATAATGAATGCGGCAAGAAATATCTTTGTTGCAAAAATAAGGTTCCATGGTCTGTTAATATCTGGATAAGCAATGGTCAACGAATCTATGTCAGGAACCACACCATCTACAATGCCTGCTGATATCTGTGCATTGAGGACAGTAAAGTTGTATAGCACCTCATAAAGACAGACAATTGCAAAACCTAGCACCATAAGCTGGACCAGTGCCATCTTCCATGATCTCAAGCTTGTTGTTTTCTTCCAACCTATCCTTGTAACACAGTACCATCCTACTATGGTTGAAAAAAACAGCCACGTTGATAGTTTTGCAAAATGCTTGTATGGAAACTCGGTTTTAACCAAAGCCTCGCCCATAACATAGGTTCCAGTTTTATCCCATTCTGTAAGCATAGCATAGATCCCATATGCAGTAATTGACGCCATTATGAAGGCACAGCCGTAGAATATGTAAAGAAAAACCTTGTAGCCCGTATCGGTTTCATGTAGGTTGTGTACTTGCATTTAATACGAATACCAATTTTTGCGATATAAAAATTGACGGTAAATTGAGACGAAATTTATTAGAGCAAGTAAGAGCACCAGACCTATTGCAAATCTCAATAAACATTCCGACACTCGGAAGAGAGGAAATCAAGGCAGTTAATGCAGTATTGCAAAAAGGACATCTTACATCCTCTGCCAGTCATGGTGGGAAAAATGTCCAGGAATTTGAAAAATTAGCTGCATCTTTTGTAAAATCAAAGTTTGCCGTTGCTGTTAATTCCGGGACAGCAGCACTACAGGCAGCACTCTATGCACTTGATATAAAAAAAGGAGATGAGGTACTCATACCTTCATTTACATTTGTTGCCACTGCAAACTCTGTTGCATCGGTTGGGGCAAAACCAGTCTTTGTTGACATACTCAAGGAAAATTATACCATTGATCCTGATGATCTGAGAAAAAAGATCACAAAAAAATCCAAGGCAATAATCCCTGTTCATCTGTATGGAAACGTTGTGTTTATTGATCAAATAATCGAGATAGCAAACAGATACAATCTAAAAATTATTGAAGACGCTGCACAGTCACTTGGCTCTACTTTAAAAAATAAACATACAGGAACATTTTCTGACCTTGGATGCTACAGCCTCTATCCGGCAAAAGTTGTAACAGCAGGTGAGGGTGGCTTTATAGTAACTAATAGTGAAAAGCTGTACAAAAAACTGCAAATGATAAGGAACCACGGAATGGTACATGGTTATGATACTCGCATAATTGGGCTGAATCTTAGAATGCCTGAAATCAGCGCTGCAATTGCAAAAGTACAGATGAAAAAACTTGAAAAATTTCTTAGCATACGAAAAAAGAATGCTAGAATTTTATCTAATCTAATCTCTGATCTTGACATACAAATTCCAATAGAAAGAGAAGATGAACACGTAAACTGGTATCTTTACACCATCGCAGCTAAAAATAGAAACAAGATAATGAAAAGACTAAACTCTGCAGGAATTGGTGCTACTGCATACTATTCTACTCCAGTACACAAGACACCATTTTATCACAAAAAAACCAGCCTTCCTCACACAGACTGGGCTGCATCAAGCGTCTTATCACTACCAATTCACCCACAAGTATCGGAACAAAACCTGTCGTTTATCTCAAAGATAATGCACAAGGCATTACAAAATTGAAGACACTAGAAAACGCAATTGGGAAACTATGCAAGACAATACTCCCAATCAACGAGGAGATATTTTTTGGAAATCAAAAATCAGCCATAGCCATCTGTACGCTCTCAAGCATATCGCTACTAAAAGAGATCTCAAAATCCGATATAATGGAAAAAATTTCACTTGCAGGAAGACTGTTGTCTGAAAATAAAGGAATTGACTCACTAGTTAGATACACCATCACAAATAATACAGTAAAAACAATTATTCTATGTGGAAAAGATGTTACAGGCCACAAGGCAGGTCACTCTCTGCTTGCATTATACAAAAATGGAATTGATGATGACGGTAGAATAATTGGCTCACACAGTCCTGATCCAGTTCTAACTGTTACAAAAAGTGATGTTACAACATTTTGCAACAAAGTAAAGATACTTGATATGATAGGCGAAACAAGTCTAGAAAAAATCAACCAAGCAGTTGATTCAACAAGCTAGTATCCTTTTTTCTGTCTGTCTCTGTTAATCTGGTTTTTTCGCTTGTATTCATCCAGAATATCGTCTGGCGTCAGGCCAAGCTCAAGTGATGCCTGCACAACAAAGTGCCAGATATCGATAAGCTCTTCTTTTGCATGATCCTGATTAAAGGGGAGCGGCTTTTTCCACCATTTCCAGTTTGTTGTGCGCTGTAACTCTATTGCCTCATGAATTATTGCAGTACACAGGGCAGCAACTTTACCTTCCACATCTTTTGGGTATCTATCAAGATTCATCATATCTGCCAATCCTTTTTGCAAAGCAAAAATAGATTCTAACTTGTCTTCAAACTTTTCTGTAATCTCTTGAGGCAATTTATCGATTTTTAGCGGATCCTTAAGAACTTAAACTTTTCAGAGCTGGATCATTTTTTCGTAGAGCTTTATTCTTTTTTCAATTTTTGATTTTGTAAGAGCAAGTAAACCATCTAATCCATATTTCTCAACCGCAAAAGAACCTACAACATTTCCGTAAACCACTGCTTTTTTTATTGTAGAAAGCACAGTGCTATTCACACTCGCTAGGTATCCTATCATGGCACCGGCAAATGAATCTCCGGCACCTGTAGGATCTAAAATAGTCTCTAGCGAAAATGCTGGAGAGGGAAAGATCACATCCTCAAAGAAAAGAAGGGAACCATGTTCACCTTTTTTTATTATTACATAGTCTGTTCCCCAACCCATGATCTTCTTGGCACATCTTATCAGATTGTACTCTTTTGTAAGCAGCTTTGCCTCCTCGTCATTTATCACGACAGCATTGACACCTTTGATCATTTTGATAACAGATGAGCGCTTTGTAGAAATCCAATACTCTATTGTATCGCACATAGAAAACCTGACTTTATCAAACTCTCTTATCATTGCGACATTTTGGTCAGGATCATTATTAGCTAGATAGACATATTCTGATTTTCTATAACTATCTGGAACAATAGGTCTGAAATTTGCAAGAACATTAAGCTCAGTCTTTAGCGTCTTTCTGGTACTGAGGGTGTTATCATAGCTGCCATCATATCGAAACGTCTTTCCATTCTTTACAACAAGGCCTTGCAGATCTAGTCTCTTTGAGAGAATGTTGTAATATTTTTTGGGAAAGTCACTTCCAACCACCGCAATCAAGCCAGTGTCTACAAAAAAACTTGCAGCAATGCCTGCAAATGTTGCGGCACCACCCAACACACCTCTTCGAACTCTGGATGGCGTTCTTATTGTATCAAGCGCAGTTGAGCCAAAAACAGTAAGCACATTTTGAGGTGCTAATTTTGTTGTATAAATTCTCTGGCTTGATCTTCGGTGGGATAGTAAACAAACGGAACATCAAGTGATGTAAAGAGAACATCATATTTTGTTACTCCACTAATTTTTACTAGAGGCGTATCCTCGCTATCGGAATACTTTTTGTCGCTCTTGTAGACACCATCAACTAACGCCTTACTCATAGCAGGAAGAACAAACGGCTCCAGTACACCGTCGCCTATTTTTTCATCTTCAACTGATATTACAAAGTCAGTTTTGCCGGCGCTTAGCACAAGTAGTGATGGATTGTTAAACTCTAGCTGCACATTATAGGTAGCCTCATTGCCATTTTGTTCAAGCAGTTCGTTTTTAGCTATTGTTACTCCTATCTGTGATGCCGAAGCATATTGAGAGAAGCCAAAGATGCTTGCTACTATAGCAAAAATAATTATGGCTTTTTTTGCAGTTTTCACGAAGGTTACTTACTAAATTGCTTTTTAATACAAAGGGAAAAAAAAACGACTACCATGTGTAAAAATTTTAATCTCTTCTTAAAGCTACTTAGAGCTAGCAGAATAAATCAAAAGTGACAAACTCTAAGTCTAGTTGGCAAGAATAAAGGTAAAAACTGGAGAAAATGAGATTGAGGTAGACTCTAGAGACTTTTATGTAGACAACTACTCTATTGGCGAAGTAATTGAGAACATATCAAAATACATGCCAAAAATCAAATCCAGAATAATCTATGATGACGAACCAGAAGAATCATTGTCAGGAAAAAAATACCATGAAAATCTAAGCTACATCAAGACACTAGATGATGCCGAGGTCCACGAACCAGAGTTTAGCGAACCAGTCATTTTACATGAAAATGAAATAAAAAACAAACTGCAGATGCTGGCAAAGACATCATTTTTTAATGAGCCAAGAAACGTCGCAGAAACTGTAAGTCAGCTACGTGAATATGGATGGATTGCAAGTCCACTGGATGTATCAATGGCACTTACAAAAATGGCATTTAACAAACAGATTCTAAAGAATTCACGAGAAAATCTTTGCTATTATTTTATGAAAGAGGCTCTCATCACTAACTAGTTTTGTAATTACAGATATCACAAGACACAAAAATATTTCCTTCTAGATGATCAAAATGTGTTTTACATTTTTTACATGTATGATGCATATCAAAATATCCATCATCTTCGATTTTGCTTACTTGATTTGATTCAAGATCTGCACTGCCACAGCTAATACAGTGACAACCACAGTCCATTAACGAACAACTAAATCTGGATTAATCTATGTATAGCTGTAATCAGTTTTAATACCGTTGAAAAAAGAACGGGAGATTCCAATAGAAATCGATGATCATTTTAGACTTTTTGGAAAAGAGCCATGGGAAATAGACTATGGTGAAAAGTGTCCTATCTGTAATACACGAATAGACGAGTATGGCTTTTGCTCATGCGGTTCTGGAAGTGAGTGACTTTCTAAATACTAGAACCATAACCATGGACATTCCTAAGACAAGCGGGACAAACAGCGGAAACTCTGGCACTACAGAGGTGCCTATAATTCGAACATTGCCTGCAGTCTCTGGTCGTATATTTAGCTGAATATGTGTACTGTCAACAGCATATTCATGTCTCAAAACTTTTTCCTCATCAGCTAATACGCCAAGAGGCGCTTGATCTAGATAGACCTGATATGGATTCCATAAAAGCTCAAGTGGAATAAGCAATGTAATAAACTGGTGATCATCTTTTACATCAAAGCTGATTGTCTTTGTTGGTTGATCAAAATTAAATGAAGTGATCTCAGCCAAAGTTCGAATCTCAACATCAAAGGACCTATCTTGCCACTTGACTTGCTGTTTGATCACTGGCTCATTGATGATATACTCTAAAATCATCTGACAGCCATGGCACCGTATTCCTTTTGCGTCATTATATCCAAGATTCACAGGTCTGTCATTTGCAAAAATCATATCAACACTTTCAGGAAAAAGAAACATTGTACTTTGAAGATAAAGGAACTCCCATGCCCATACGCCATCTTTTAGCTCTAGCACATCAGCAAGGTCATATTCAACAATAACACGCTCTTTTGTAGGAAATATGGTAACACTGCTTACATCCTCAACGCCAACCTTTGCAAACTCTACATCATTACCCTCTTCATCTGCAACTTTTAGCTCAGAGACAGTTCCATTGATTAACTCAAGCTGCTGAGCTTTTGTATTGCTTGCTATTTTATGAATCACATGCACCTTTCCATCTTCTTTGATTGTAACTCTGACATCTTCCTGGGTTGCAGGAATTCCTAAAGAAATTTGAGCAAAACTTTGTGGCACAAATGATACTAATACAAACAAGATTAGTATCGAAACTATAACCTTCAAACTAAACATCTACTCAGCTAGTGTTACCTTTTGCATTTTAGCTTCTTCTAAGGGACAGTCATTTCTGTCTCTTGGTAAATTAACAATCTTATCGGCAACACTCATTCCTTCTAATACCTCACCAAATACAGTATACTGTCTGTCAAGAAAGGCACTATCTGTTGTTACTATAAAAAACTGCGAGCCTGCACTATCTGGGTCTGTAGCTCTTGCCATAGAAACAATACCACGAAAATGAGATCTGGAATTAAACTCTGCTTTTATGGTATACCCAGGACCGCCCATTCCCCACCTGCTCTTATCTGACTGCTTTGTATTTGGATCTCCACCCTGTATCATAAAACCGGGAATAACGCGATGAAATAACGTACCGTCATAAAATCCAGACTGGGCCAATTTTACAAAGTTTCGTACTGTCTCAGGTGCAATGTCAGGCAGTAACTTGAGCACAATATTTCCAAACCTAGTTTCAATTATGGCCTTGGTCATTTCGAACTTTTGTTGCTATAAGCATAAGAGTCTTGCTGAGAAATGAGTTTGTTAAAACAGTACACACTAGCGTTAGGAATAACTGACTCTAACATCGCAATGTTATAATTAAATTTTTAAAATCTGACAAGCCCATAGCAATGACTTTATCTATAACTCATATCAAATTTTTTATGAAAAGAATTTCTTAAATAATAATTACAAATTTTTTCTCATAAAATAATCTTATATAGAACGACTAAAATTTAGAATCTGTGAATCGCACAAATCAAAGCACGGTTATTAAACAAGCAATTAACGCTTATCTGGACAAGGGACTGACCGACAAACAAGATATTTACAGTAAAGTTGTAGACGAGCTAGGTGTTCCAAGACCCACAGTAAGACGCGTTGCACGAGATCTACGAAACGAATTACTAGCAAAAATAAAGATTTTACAATCAGAGACAAATAATGTAGCTTTGCCTACAGAAGATACAGAAAAAGAAGAGTAGATCGGTTCGCCCCTTCTTTTTAATTTCAAATGCAGGCATTGACATTATTATTTATATTCAGCCAAATTTTTGAGATTAAACATGGGCTACTTGAGAAATCAGCTAGCAACTGTAGTAACTGGCGCATTTGCTGCTGCATTATCCGTGCTATGGTTTCTTCTAGGCTCTGCCTATCCAATACTTCAGTTTGTATTTATGATGGCAGTTCCAATCACATGGTTTCTAACTGTCATGTGCTATCTGGCTCAAAAAAGCAAGGATTACATGCACAAATACGGTCATGGCCATGATCATACAGTAAAAAAAAACTAGAATACCAGACAGCTGGATTGCAGGAAATACTGCAAGCTAGTGCAAATAAAATTACAGATAACGAACTAAGTCAGACTAGGAGTAAACTAGGAGATGAGGTAGAGGAGCTAAGAAATACGGTAAAGCTAAAAGAAAACGAGATCAACCAGCTAAGACAAAAATTGAAAATCTGGAAACAATAGTACAGATTGAGGCTCTAAAAGATGAGCTGGCAAACATCAAGGCCCTTGCCTCTCAAGAAAAGAGAAAACGTAAAACAAAACGCAAAGTAAAGTAGACTCTTTCTGTCTAAACACACCAAATATTGACAAGCAGATGGTTGTAAAGCATCATAAACTATTAGATCTAACGAATTATACGTCATCTTAATATGTAACTTTTTTAAAAAAAATTTGTGCGTACACTAATAGCCCTTGGAATGCTTGCAGCATTGCTATCAATAGTTGCCATATCACCAACCTTTGCAGAAAAACAGCAATCAGTCACTGAAGTAATACCAATTGATGATTCTTTAGCTATTGAAAAAACTACACTGACTATGAACATACCATCAAACAACAAACTTCCATTTGGATTTGTTGAAGGAAAAATCAAAAACGCTGCAGTAGAGTATCCTGTAATAATCCAGATCTATAAAGGAAAAGACGCATATCACTTTGCACAAACCGATGTTAAACAAGACGGCTCTTATGAATACAGATTTAGAGTCCTAGATTCTAACTCTGATAGAACAATCAAAATTTTTGAAGGAGATTATACAGTAAAAATCTTCAAAGTAGTTAATGTGCCTTCAACAGTCAAAGCTGCTTAGAAGCCAGAGCAAGCGTCTCATCAACTAGCTCTTTTAATCTAGTCTTTGCGTCATCTATAACAGAACCATCTTTTATCATATCTACAGTCATGTAAACTGCTTTTGGGTTTGTTATAACTCGAAAATATGACATCAGCTGGGTCACAAGCGTCTGAACATCAATAAATCCAATGTTTCCTGAAGCTATAATTGCCATGCCTGCAACCTTTCCTGCAGTTTTCTTGTAGTTGATGTACTCAAAGAGATTCTTCAAGGCAGAACTGAAAAATGAATTGTATATTGGAGTTCCAACAAGCCAGACATCTGCTTCTGTTATATCATTGGCAGCCTGTAACGTGACATCACTATATTTTTCGTTTGGGCCATAGTAACAATCTACCTTGTTTTCTGAGAGATTGATGAACTTTGTTTCACTGCTTTTTGTTTTTGCATACTCGTACACAAACTTCATCATTACCTCTGTATTGGCTCCTTTTCTTGGACTGCCAGAAATAACTACAACTTTCATAACGCATCTTTATTGTAAGTCTATTTAAATCAAAATTAAAAATCATTTTCAATATAATACGGGCTTGGAGGGCTTCGATCCCTCGACCTGTAACTTAGGAGGCTACTGCGCTGTCCATGTTGCACGTCAATTTTGTTGACTCTGCGCTACAAGCCCATCATCAAAAAGCATACATGTAATTATTTAAGCATAATCGAGATTTGTTTTGATCAATTCTTTAATCGTATTCCAACTTGAATTTTCTTTTTGATTCCACTTTTCATAGTACACTACATCTTGCAGCTTGAGTCTTGAGAGCCAGCCAGACGACTCTAGATCCGGTCTTGATGCAAATTCTGACACATAACCCAAACACAGATACGCAACTGGAATAACATGTTCTGGAAGCTCCAGTAATTTTTTTAATATATCATTTGAAAGAATACTCACCCATCCAACACCAACTCCCTCAGTCCTTGCAGCAAGCCAAAGATTCTGGACTGCACAACAAACACTGTAAAGTCCGGTTTCTGGAATGCTTGACCTGCCAATTACAAAGGGGCCAAACTTTGATGGGTCATATGTAACGCATATGTTAAGCGGCGAGTCAAGTATGCCTTCTAGCTTGAAGGAAAGATACTTTGATCTTCTTGGCTCCTCTACAAATTTTGATGAACGCATTTTTTCAGCTTCAAAGGACTCTTTGATCTTTTTTCGTATTTCATAGTCTTTTATCAAAATAAAATTCCATGGCTGGGAAAAACCCACAGAAGGTGCATGATGTGCTGCATAAAGAATTTGCGATAAAATCTTTTCATCTATTGGGTCTGATGTAAAATGTGAGCGCACATCTCTTCTAGAAAAGATTGCCTTGTAAAGACCAGATTTTTCTTCATCTGAAAAATCATTATTCATAAAAGGCATGTAATTTTTGGACTATTCATGTTTTGTTAAACGTTAATAATGTCTACATCAGGTCTTGTCTCAGCGGGCCGATAGTCTAGTTGGTTAGGATACCGCCTCGACACGGCGGTGGTCGAGAGTTCAAATCTCTCTCGGCCCACCAAAAGATCATTAAATTTAAGGAATGTTATAGCGTACTTTCAAACTCTTTTTCAATAAGACTCCAGGCAGTCTCTACAGTAATCATGCCTTTTGCGCTATACTCGACATTCTCTCCGCTTGTAATTGCCTTGTATTCTTCTGCTATGAGATCTGATAGGACAAATTGAAAGGTACTCTTGAGCGGTATCTCGACTCCTGGATAAAACGCTGCCCTACCAGGCATTGCAATATCCTCAGTTGAGTACTGACCCGTGCCAAGCGACTTGCCATTTGCAAAAAGCTCATACGAAATAAGGGGAACGGTAAATGTCTTATCGCTTGGATTTTTTACAAGAAACGTTGTTTCAAGCTTTACACGATTCTCTATACTGTTAACATCAACAACCTCTACGCTAGCCAATTTGATTTCAGATAACTCTAGATGCGGTATGTCAAGGCTAGAGTAATAGACTATTCCGCCCATTAATGCAAGCAAGCCACCTATTGCAGCAAAAAGAATCATTCGCCCTTGCAGTGTTACCAAGTTATTGTTCTCAGAGTTTGTACAACTAAAAAATGTTGTCAACATCCAAATAGATAATATTTGTTAGAACAACATCGATTCATCATGACAATGGAGCAGGCAGTAATCACTTGGATACATCTTGTCTCTGCAGCAATCTGGGTTGGAGGTTCTCTGTTTATTGGCGTAGTAATATCGCCTCTCCTAAGAACAATGTCAACATCACTGGAAGAAAGACTGCAATTTATGATCAAAGTTGGACGAAGATTCAATAAAATTGCAATCCCGTCACTTGTAATCCTTATCGGTACAGGAGTCTACAACTCTATTGCATTTCTAAACAAACCTGAGCTCCTACTCTCATCAAGCTATGGAAATTTTCTAGTCATAAAGATAATCCTTGTAGTTGCCTTGATAATAGCATATGCAGTTCATGTCAGAATTATTAGAAAAGACATTGAAGAAAAAATCATCTCAAAGCAGCTATCAGAAAGCCAAGTGCAAAAGTTGCGCAAAAAAATAATCATACTAGGTGAAATCACTATAATCTTGTCCGTTGCCATTTTGTTTATGGCTGCACTGCTTGATGCTGGGGCATGACTGAAATTTTTTAAAGAACACAAAACAAGCTGCGACATGAATGGTCTTTTAATTGGAAGATTTCAGCCGTTTCACCTAGGACACCTAGAGACCATCCTGTTTGGATTATCCAAAGTTGAAAACCTGTGGATATGCATTGGCAGCTCAAACAAATCAAATGAAATGAAAAATCCTTTCACCGCAGACGAAAGAAAGGAGATGATCACATCCTCAATTGATAAAAAAATTGCAAAGCAAATCAAGATTTACT
Organism: Nitrososphaerota archaeon; assembly: GCA_052386635.1. GTDB lineage: Archaea > Thermoproteota > Nitrososphaeria > Nitrososphaerales > Nitrosopumilaceae > VHBM01. The sequence goes on along the minus strand of JBQTJY010000136.1, from coordinate 3,420 downwards.
ATATCCCAGACGTGAGTGATCACAGCAAATGGACGCTAGAAATTGATTCAATCGTTCCAAAATATGATGTGGTATTCTCAAATGACGAGTTTACTCAAACTTTATTTCAAAAGCGGGGAATAAAGGTAATTCCTGTCACACTAAAACAACGCGAGTCCCTCTCAGGCACTAACATTAGATCAAAAATAGCAAACAACCAAGACTGGAAAGAACTTGTCCCAGAGGGGACAAGAAATGTTTTGTTAAAAATTAATGCTAAAGACAGACTAGGGGTCTTTAATTATAAATAAAGCCGGCTAACAACCCTGTCAGGCGAAATTATTTGGAATATTTAGTAATGTTGCCAGGTCCTACCAACGTTCCTGAGAGAGTACTGCGAGCAATGTTTACACATGTAATTAATCACAGAAGCCAAGACTTTGTTGAGCTGTACACCGAAGTAATTGAAAAAACACAGCAAGTCTTTCAGACAAAAAACGACATTGTCGCACTTTCTGCATCAGGTACAGGAGCTGTCGAGGCATCTGTAGTTAATTTGATCAGAAAAGGAGACAAGGTAATCATTCCCGTAAACGGTGAATTTAGTGGAAGACTGGCACAAATGCTAGAGTGGCAGGGCGCAAACGTCATAAAACTTGAAACACCGCCAGGACAAAACGCTACCTTTGAGCAGGTAAAGGAGGCATTTGATAACAATAAAGACATCAAGGCATTCTATGTTGTCCACAACGAAACATCGACAGGCACCCAGGTAAAATATCTGGATAAAATATCAGCCCTTACCTCAAGAAATGATGCATTCTATGTAGTAGATTCAGTTTCCCTGCTTGGCGGTGCAGAGCTACCTGTAGACAAGTGGAAAATTGATGTATGCATAACAGGCGCACAAAAAGCCCTAGCAGCACCACCCGGAATTTCACCAATCTCGGTTAGCCCAAAGGCAAAAAAGCACATGATAGCAAACCCGCCGCCAACAATGTACTTTAATCTAGCCAGATACTTCAAGTATTACGAGGAATCAAAACACACTCCATTTACTCCTGCACTGCCACTTCTCTATGCATATCGTGAAGCACTGAGAATAATTTTAGAAGAAGGACTGGATGCAAGAATACGACGCCATAAAACATGCTCTGATGCTCTATACTCTGGCCTTAGCGCACTGGGACTTACGCCATTTGCAAAAGAAGAGGATCGTTCCGTTTCGATTATTGCGCTAAACTATCTGACAGGACTAGAAGACAACACATTTCGCAACACACTAGCAAAAAAGTTTCGTGTCCTAGTTGCTGGAGGCTTTGGCAATCTAAAAGGAAAAGTGTTTAGAGTTGGATGCATGGGCGAGGTGCATCGATATCATGTAATGCGAACAATCTCTGCAATATCATCAACACTTAACATGATGAATTACAAAACAAATACAGTTGATGCATTGCAAGTTGCTGAAGAAAAACTCAAAAATCTCTAAACTCTATTGTTAACTTAATATAAGGAAATTCGAAGCTGGACTACATTGTCATTCAAAAAAGGTTCATTGATTCTAGTTGATTATACTGCTAAAGTAAAAGACACAAACGAAGTTTTTGAGACAACAATTGAAGAAGAAGCAAAAAAACATTCTCTGCATGATGCTAACATAAAATATCAACCAAAATTGGTTTCTGTTGGCGAGTCTTGGGTAATAAAGGGACTAGACGACGCACTGGCAAATGCAAACGTTGGTGACAAGACTACAGTCGAGGTGTCTCCTGACAAAGGATTTGGGGTAAGAGATGCAGGAAAAGTAAGAATGATTCCGCTGCGTAAGCTTGGCGAAGACGCAGACAAAGTTTCTGTTGGAGACACAATAGAGATAGACCAGAAAAAAGGCATAGTCAGATTCATTGGCTCTGGCCGAGTCCAAGTTGATTTTAACCACAGATTTGCAGGAAAAACAATTCTTTACGATGTTAATATAGTAAAGGCACTAGAGGCAGACGACGATAAAATCATGGGAATTCTAAAAAGACACATGCCTGTTGAGGACTCTAAAATTGCCTTTAAGAAAAACGGCAATGCAGTTGACATTACAATACCTGAGGAGCTTTTCCGCGTTGATGGGCTGCAAATAATCAAGCACTTTATTCAGATGGATATTTTCAAATTTGTTACTACAATAGAGAAGGTTAACTTTGTAGAGACCTACCTAAACAAACAGACAAAGGCAGAAGAGCCTAAACCTGCAACTGAAAAGCCTGTTGCACAAAAGGCAGCTTAGAGAACTTTAGTACTCTTTGCAAGCTCGATTGCTTTTTTTGGAGTCATTTTAATCTCTTTTAGTATAGTATAGCGCTCTGGTCTCAGATCCTGGGCTATGGTAAGTGCCTTTGCCAGAGTCTTTGAATCAAGACCAATCTCTTTTGCAGTAGTTGGTGCTCCTACATCTTTTAGTGTCTTTGCAATTTTTTTCCAGTCTTGGCCCTGAAGCTTTGCCATCATTATAGAACCAATACCACACTTTTCGCCATGCAGTCCCACACCTGGAGCTAACTTGTCAAGTGCATGTGAGAAAAGATGTTCTGCACCTGAACAGGGCCTGCTACTTCCTGCAATACATGATGCTACTCCTGCACTGATCAAGGCCTCTACAACCACTCTTACATCAAGACCCTTTTTTGCAAACAAATCAGAATTTTCCATTATGATATTTGCACTCATTGATGCAAGATTTGCGGCATATCTTCCAAAATACTCGCCTGTCTTGTCTCGTCCAAGTTCCCAGTCCCTAACAGCAATAAGGTTTGCAACAAGATCCCCACATCCGCTTGCAAGAAGTCTCTTTGGCGCCTTTTTGATTATTGCAATATCTACAAAGACACCAAGTGGTGCAGTAGCAGTCACAGAATGCGGCTTGTCTCCTCGTATAGAAACAAAGGGACTAGCTATTCCGTCATGAGATGCAGATGTTGGTATACTCACAAACGGCCTTTTAAGATTAAACGCAATCATCTTTGCAATATCGACAGATCTTCCACCGCCAACTCCAACTATCATCTGGCTAACATCTTTGCCAACCTCTGTCTGAAATTTTTTGATCGCATCTACGCTGTTATCGCTTGCAATATGCCAGACAAACTTTATCTGCGATTCACTCAAAGACTGCTCTATTTTTTTTTGAATCAGTTTTTTTACATGCGTACCTGAAACCAGAGACACTTTTTTTGGACTGTCAAGTGATTTTAGAAACTTGCCTACATCGCCTATGTTGTCATTGCCAATAACAATTAGCCTTGGTAACTCCATAGTGTGCGACTGCACGCCATCATGTTTTTTTGCCACTTTTTATCAATTTGCTACAAACAAAAAGTTATTTAAAAGGGTGTAAACTCTTCATAGTATATTCTCAGCAAGGTGCTAATTTGTCAAATAATGTCGAAGAAA
>JBQTJY010000135.1:0-2428 GCA_052386635.1 Nitrososphaerota archaeon | reverse complement strand
GGCCAAAAATGTATGCTATCATTGCAACAAGAAATGCAAATGGAATGATTCCACTTGCTGCAAGTTTTGCCTTTGAAGTTTTTTTTACCTCCATATTTTTCACTCTACTTTGGCCTCAGAGTCTTTTACCAAAAAGATTCCAACCCATCCCTTTTCTGAAAACTCTACCTTATGTGCATGAAACAGATACTTGCCTGGATATGTGTATTCAAATTCCATGATTCCACGTTCAGTTTGAGATAGGGTTATCATGTCAGTAAAAGTGGATGGAACAGTGTCTGTACCAGTAGGATAATAATTATAGAGATTTCCATGTAAATGTAAATTGTTTATAGGATCAAATTCTACCATGTTCACCACATAAACTCGAATTAATTCATTTGTCTTAATTTGAATTGGGTGATGCTGATAATAAAACGGGATAGTGTTAGCTGCATAGAAATTATTTTCTGTATCAAAATCGGTATCTAATCCATTTAATACCATGACCATTTCATCAGCTGGTGGTCTTCCCTCCTTTGGATCAACTATGTAAACTCCGTATAGACCATGTACAATGTGTTCCTCAAGTGGCATCATATGACAATGGTATGGGTGTACACCAACAGGTCCTGCTTCAAATTCATAGGTAAATCTGCCTCCTGATCCAACAATCTCAAAGACTCCATCCATTTCTGCCTGATGTATTCCATGAAAATGCATTGTATGTGATTTAGAGCCTTTGTTGATGAAGTTCACTCTAACCACATCACCTTCAGTTGCCCTAATGGTTGGACCAGGAACTGTCCCATTAAAGGTCCATACATTATAAAATACACCTGGCGATATTTCCATAATTTTATCATCTTCTGCAATGATTGTAAACTCATGTAAGGTTCTACCATCATCAAGTGTTGAAATACGTCCATAGCTAAACTCTCGCAGATATTTTTGTGGATCAAATTCAACGGTTTGTGGCAGATATACAGGATCTAAAATGTCTCCAGTTGTTTTGATTATCGCACCAGAGTGAGTAACAAAGGTTTTTTCAGTTTGTGCTTCAGTCATCCCAGGAAGAACAAAGTATAGCATGGATACAGAAATTGCAACTACTATTACAGTAAGCATCAGCTTTGCATTGAATTTTATCATAACTTTGTATTTTAGAGATATGAGTGGCTATATAATATTTAGCCTAGGCTAAATTTATTAGTTTTAACTAATTTTATTAATTAAATTTAATTTTGTACAGTCATATTCAATACCATTTTTAACTGGCAGCATGACAAATCCACCATGCAAAAGCCTGCAATTATGATGGCAGTAGTAGGGGCGCTAATAGCAACAGGAATTGTTCTTTCATTTTATGGCTCTCAAGTAATTACAGAGGGTCTTTCACAAAAAGAGGAGCTTGTAATGCCTGGTGGTTTGCTTGAGGTTTCTTCCTATATTGATGTGACTACAAACCTTGGCGTATTTGTAGTCCAAGTACAGAACTTTAAGGAAGGAGCTATTCATGCCAAGGTTTTTGATCCACTTGGTGCAGAGATTGTTTCAACTACAGTTGACAGGGAATCATTTGAGCAAAGGTTTGATGTTGTAACAAGTGGAACCTACAAGCTACTAGTTGAAAATACAGGTCAGGAACAAACACAAACGGTTGTGGTAATTGGACCAATGCCTGACACAGGCAAGCTTTCTTTTGGAATAACTGGCTTTTACATTTTGATTTTGGGCCTGATTGGCATTGTTGGTGTAGGCATTTATTCAATAAGAAATAGACGAAAAAAAACTAGTTAAGATAACTAAAAACCATAACCTTTGAGGAATTTGATATTGAAATGTGGTTTATGATCTTTTAGAGTCACTTTTACTCTATGTTTTATTTTCTTCCAAAAATTCTGTGATTAATTTTAGGTGGATTTTATTGAGTTCGTGTAAACCCTTTATGCCCTTTCTGAATTGATCGGATAATGTTTTTGAATCAACATTAGACTTGTGCATGTATTTATTACCAAAATAGTGTACTACTTGGTTTCTGCCTTTTTGAAGAGCCTTAAGATTAGAAAACAAATTTTGATTGATTAAACCTGATTCTTTGAAGAGATTAAGAATATCATTAAAGCCCCAATACTTCGCCTTTGCAGTGACCTTTATCCTTAATTAACGAAAGTGGCCAAATCATATTCATTTTGTATTCTGCTAATCCATGCAAAAGAACAAAGGCTTCTATGACTTTATTTTTTGAAAACATTTCGTTGATGTCTTCGAGGTATGTATCAGGATGCTGAGCATAGATGTCTAACTCGTCTCCAAGATCAACTTTCACAAAATATGGCTTCTCTTGTTTTACTTAAGCTCTCTCCAACAAATCATAACTCACGTACTAACGTAGTCACTGATCATTTTTACACAGAAAACACGGATTTTTTATTCGGGAAAGGGGGGG
>JBQTJY010000134.1:0-1660 GCA_052386635.1 Nitrososphaerota archaeon | reverse complement strand
GACTAGCCCCTCAAGCTAGCGCCTTTGGCCATGCTCGGCGACACCCGCAACGGATTTTCATGCAGGGTTTTTATAATCCTTGATTACATTTGCAAAACATGCTGGTACCAGTTAGATGTTTTACCTGTGGTAACCTCATTGCAGACAAGTTTGAAGATTACCAAAACAAAGTTCGTTCTGGTGAGGATGCTGCAAAGGTTCTAGATTCTTTAGGCGTTAAGAGGTACTGTTGCAGAAGAATGTTGATAACATCAGTTGAAACCATTCAGCAAGTGGTTCCATTCTATGAGGCAATAAGACGAAGGCATTTTGAAGTCCAAACTGAGCTAGAGTAATTTGCAGATTACAGCAGTTAAAGGACGATTAATTTACAACAGTAGAGGAAATAAAACAATAGAAATTGATGTAATTTCAGATAATCAATATCTTGGAAGGGCTTGTGCGCCTTCAGGTGCAAGTGTAGGAAAAAACGAAGCAGTGAGTTTTCCAAATGGCAAGCCTGAAGAAAGCCTACAGCAGCTAAATAAAAACATAAAAAAATTTGTTGGACTAGATGCATCTGATCCTAAGACAATTCATGATGCGATTAGAACAATTGATTCTACACCAAACTATTCAAAAGTAGGTGGTGCCTTTGCATTTGCGCTATCAATTGCAGCAATAGAGTCAGCTGCAAAGACAATTGGCCAACCCATATTCAAAATAATATCAAAGAAAAAAGAGTGGAGATTTCCTTATCCTCTAGGTAATATTTTGGGAGGAGGTGCTCATGCAGGTCCCGGCACACCAGATATTCAAGAGATTCTGGTTTGTGCAAACGGTGCAAAATCAATTCGAGAAGCCATTGAAACAAACCTAGCAGTACATAGAGAGCTTCGTAATGTTTTGGAAAAAGAAGATCCTGACTTTACAAACGGTAGAGGAGATGAAGGCGCTTGGGCTCCAAAGCTTGACAATGATGAGGCATTAGAGATTTCTGCAAAAGCAATTGAGAATCTAGGTTATACGTTAGGAAAGGAGGTTTCTCTTGGCGTTGATTTTGCTTCATCTACACAGTGGGATGAGAAAAAAAAACTCTATGTGTATAACAGAGCAGGGTTTGAGCACACGCCAAAAAAACAGATAGAGTTTGCATCAAAAATTATAGAAAAATACAAGCTAATCTATGCCGAAGATGCGGTTCACGAAGAAGCGTTTGAGGATATGGCAGAGATTACAACAAAGTTTCCAAAAGTTCTGATAACAGGTGATGATCTGACTGTAACAAACAAGCAAATACTCAAAAAAGCAGTCAAGCTAAAATCATGCAATGCCGCAATTTTAAAAGTAAATCAAGCTGGTAGTTTGTATGATGCACTAGAGTTTGCAGATGAGGCAAACAATAACAACATCAAATTAATTACATCACACAGGTCTGGCGAGTCTGTTGACTTTCATATTTCACATATTGGAATTGCAACGAATTCAAAAATGCTCAAAGTTGGAGTTGTTGGAGGAGAAAGGGTCTCAAAACTAAATGAACTTATCAGACTATCAGAGCATGATTTAATACGCGGTATGGCACAACTTTAAAAACACGAAAATGAGCCAGCAAAGCCAAACTGAAGATATTAAGAAAAAGATCCTCTCAACAGGAATTAGAGTAGGAACTCAGGTAAAA
>JBQTJY010000133.1:0-3276 GCA_052386635.1 Nitrososphaerota archaeon | reverse complement strand
TGTCTGGATTTTTTGCATTCAAACGAAACATACTTGATGGTTTAAAGTTAGATGCAATTGGATACAAAATGCTACTTGAGATTCTTGTAAAAACAAAAGGAGTTCGTGTAAAGGAGATCCCATATACATTTACAAACAGAATGCAAGGAGAAAGTAAGCTTGGAGTACAGATAGTTTTTGATTATATTAGATCTGTTTGGAAATTATACAGATATGGTACATTGCAAAGAAAACAAGAAAAACGTGCCTCTGTACGTTTTCTCTCAAAAGCAGCCAGATTCTATACTGTTGGCGCGTTTGGGTTAGCTGTAAACTATTTGATGTCGCGTGTGTTTGCAACTGGAATTACGAGTTTTTGGTACCTTCATGCAAATTTAATTGGGATCATAGCATCAATGACTACAAATTTTGTACTCAACAAAATATGGACGTTTGAAGATAGAGACTTTGCTCCAAGAAGAGCTTTAGTACAGTATGGAAAATTTGTTGGTTTTAGTTCGATTGGAGCGCTTGTGCAGTTAGGATTGGTCTTTTATCTTGTTGAAAATTACGGTTTAATGTACCCACAAGCGCTAATATTGGCTGTGCTTGCTGCAGCATTTGGAAACTTTATTTTAAACAAGAAATTGACCTTCAACGAAAATCTCTTGGATTGATCTACGTATTATAGAATCTGACAAAACTATCGAAACTTTAATTTCAATGAAATGTGGCGTGTTATAATGGTCACAAAACCTATTCCTAAAGGATTTCACACACTCACAGCTAATCTTGTAGTAAAAAATGCCGATGACGCAATCGAGTTTTACAAAAAGGCATTTGGAGCTCAAGAAATTTACAGAGATTATGCACCGCATGGCAAAAACATAATCCATGCAGAGCTCAAAATTGGAGATTCGATCATAATGCTAAATGATGAGTTTCCTTCTTGGAATGTACTTTCACCAAAATCAATAGGAGGTAGTGCAGTAACGATCCACATGTATGTGGATAATGTAGACAAGACATTCAATCAAGCAGTAGCTGCAGGAGCTAAAGTGACAATGCCACTTATGGATGCGTTTTGGGGAGATAGATATGGACATCTTGAAGATCCTTTTGGTCACAAGTGGTCTATTGCAACACATAAAAAAGATCTTTCTCGTGAAGAAATCCACAAAGCTGCAGAAGAATTCTTTGCAAATATGATCAAACAATAAAGATTTTAATTTTAAAGTTAAGAAGAAAATAGTTTTGTAAAGTAGATTTTCTTTAAACAGTTTTGACACATACAATCTTTTAATTCATCGATTTTGTCTCTGGTTAATTTTGGATATGAACTACACCAACATGTGTTTTTATCCTCGTCGCATTCAAATTGATTTCCACATTTTGAGCAAATTTTTTCCAATACAGTATACCAAACGATTGTCTTTTTATGATTTTAGTATGCGTACGCAGGATCTATTTTACGTTGAATAGCTACTATATCGTTTAGCGTTGTAATCTCTTCAGATGAAAGTTTGTGTGCAAATTTCTTTAGTAGCTGTTTTGCTTCATGTGATGGTGGAAGCGTATAAAAAATGTCTTCTTCGTGTATTTGTCTTCCAATTGTAACGCCTTGTACTGAACATGCAACTTCGGTACCAGCTTTTACAGAATCTACAGTTTTTTTGTCTTCTTGGAGCTGATGGATAACACCGATTCTTTTCCCATTTTTGTTCATAAAAGGTATCTTATGTCGAAGAGTTCCAACATCTACTCTAATTCCAAACACCGCAGGATCGTTGTTTCTAAAAACATATCCTTTTAGAAATATGAACTTGGCAACTGGTGTAAGTTCAGAAAATATTGCGTCCTCTTCATGTAGCTTGTCTTCATCAACCCATGTTGTATAATTATCAATTAAGCTGTAGATTACTTTATCAGTAAATATTTTGATGTGATGATCGTCAGCTTCCTGTTGTGCCTCTGGTGTTACTTTTACATTAAATGCCAAAACAACACCCAAGTGTCTATCATTTTCTTTTATTGCCTTTGCCTCTATTACATCACGTCGGTTTACAGGTCCAATGTCACCTTTTGCTATTGGTACCTGCACACGTTTTAACATCTCAGTTACTGCTTCAAGTGAACCAATTGTATCACATTTTAAGATGACTCCATTTGATTGTGTGTCGATGAAAACTGATTTCATCTCAGCTTCGATTAATTTCTTAAATTCTGATGCTTCATCCTCTGATTTTGCAACATAAACGGTACTACCTGGTAGTACACCTTCTAGTTCAGGTGATGCGATTTTGATTCCAGCAGCTGCTTGTACCTCGTTGACTGGTTTGAATTTATCTCGTGGATCACGCATCTCATCAAGTGGTTTTGGAAGTAGTATTGCCTTTGGTTTTGTTGTAATAACAGAGTCTCTTTTTGCAACTACAACAAGATTCTCTTTTGTCATATAACCATCAATTAGGATCATGTTTGCAGTTGCACCAAGGCCCACGTCATCGTTTACTTCAAGAATGATCCCACGGCTAGTTTTTTCTTCCTGCTCTAGTTTTTTCTTCAGATATTGTTGTGTCAGACCAACTAGAACTGCCAAAAGTTCTGGAATCCCAACGCCAGTTCGTGCACTGACTGGAACAATAGCTACTTCCTGTTTGAAGTCCTTTACACGATAAAATGCCTCAGATTGATATCCTAAAACGGAAAGTGTTCCAACTACGTTATAGAGCTGCTCATCAAGCATTGTTTGAATGGATGGGCTTTGTTCCTTGATAGCCTGTGATATGTAGGGAGTATTGGTTTTTTTCCATCCAGAAAGCATATCAGTTTTGTTTAGCGCTATAACAAAGGGAACTTTTCTGCTTTCTAGGATCTTTAGACTTTCATTTGTTTGTGGTTGGAATCCACGGTTAATGTCTACAACAAGGATTGCAATGTCTGCTGCAGAACCACCTCGAACGCGCAAATTTGTAAATACCTCGTGTCCAGGTGTATCAATTACCAAAATTCCAGGAATCTTTGTTTCTACTTTACTCATCTTTTCATAAAGTGGGCCACAAATTTTCTTTATGGTTTCATCTGGAAGAAAGCTTGCACCAATGTGCTGGGTAATACCGCCTGCTTCTCTTTCTTGAACTCCTGTTCCCCTGATTTTATCAAGTAATGAGGTCTTACCAGAATCTACATGACCTAATACGGCCACTATTGGCTGTCGTACTCGCACTTCTAATCACTCGAATACTACCTTCACTTCCTTTTCAAAACTTTCCTTAGAATCCGAAGCATGAATTATGT
>JBQTJY010000132.1:0-7481 GCA_052386635.1 Nitrososphaerota archaeon | reverse complement strand
TTTACAAAAGAGATACTAGAACAGGCTGCAATCCTGTATAACTCAAAAAAATCAGGAATTTTAGAACTTGGAGGCGGAGTTCCAAAAAATACTGCGCAGCAAACCGGGCCCCTATTGGACCAGATTTTAAGAAGAAATGACGGAGGCCAAGACTATATTATCCAAATTACAGATGCACGTCCTGATACTGGCGGACTGTCAGGTGCCACACTTGAGGAAGGAAAAAGCTGGGGAAAGGTTCAGGATGCCCATGAAGATACTGTAACGGTTTATGCTGATTCCACTATAGCGTTTCCAATACTTGCATGGTATGTTCTAAGCAAACATAAAAAACGAAAACCAAAACGACTATACACAAAAATAGATTCTTACTATGACAAGCTTCAACGCGATTTTTTTAAAACTACAAGAAAGTTACAAAAACAACATCAACGATAGCTAGAATCTGTCATATCTTGCACGTTCTAGTTCCCTATCATCTTTAGTCTCTTTTTTCCATTGTTTGTAGTGTTCTTTGCATAATACGGATTTTTTGTTGCCTGACTGAACACGCAAACCAGCGTTTTCAACTTTAGTAGTGTTTAAGGAACGAACTCCATCATTGTTGCATCCCTCAACTGTGCACTTTGCACCTTTGGCAATTACGCCCATAATGCTTCTTTTACATTATATTATTTATACTTGAAATAAATGCAAGCAAATCATTTTCTCAATAAATTCTTGTAGTCATTAAATTCAAAAATAATTAGTAGACAAGAGTTGTTAATTTGTAATACCGTAAACCGTTTATAAATAGGGTTAAATTCAAAATCATTCAATGGGTGGCGCAAAGAAAAAATCTCCTGCACAACAAGAAAAATCACAAACTGATGAAACTTCAAAAACATCTGGAGCAAAGAAAAAAGGCAAAAAGCAGGAAAAATCAGAAGGATCAAAATCCGAAATTTCTGTTATAGTAAATGAAGAGCAAGCAATGAAATTCATTAAAGGCGCCAAAGTTCTTACTGTTCAAGAGCTCGCAAGACAAACAGGTGTGAAAATTTCTGCCGCAAATTTGTATTTGAAAAAGCTACTTGCTTCAGGGACCATCAAAAGAATAGGTGGTTATAGCGGACACCACATATATCAACCAGTATCTGGATAAAGCGAAAAAACATCTCCCGGTTTTACGTCTTTTAACGCATCTATATCTGAGATGATTTTTCCAAGTGGGCTCATTGCTTTGGTAGATATTATATCTTCAAAGAAAAAACAGATACTTCCGTTGTTTGGCAAAAATGCAATGTCACCTTTTTTGAACTCTTTTCGTTGCCTTTCGATTCCAGACTCTATTGATGATTCAATATAGACAATTCCATTTGTTAAAAGATGTGCGTTTCCTTCAAGAGGCAATTTCCTTGATATTATCCCAACAGTACGGGGAGAAAGATGACGCTTTAGCTCACAAACAAGCTTTGTCTTTCCTTTTATCTCAAGGATGAGTTTTATTTTTGAAACAGAAGATGGTTCCACTTTGGCAAGTATTGAAGCTCATTATTTATTCGTAAAGTTGGCTTGGAATATATAACGGACTTTGCAAGTTTTTGACACTTGTCTGAGGCAAATGATCAAGAGGTAGTGCTAGAAGAAACTGAGGAAGTAGAAGAAGAACCAGCACCATCCATAATACAAGAAGTAGAAGAAGAACCAGCTGTAGAACAACAAGTTACAGATGCAATAACAGCATATAGAAAAGTCAGAGAAGCAGGAAAAGAGCTTTCGGAAAAAGAAAAAGATCAGATAGACAAAGAGTGTATGGTAATTCAAGAAAGAGAGGTTATTGAAATTGATCCTGTACATGAAGCAAAAGAAATTCCTGCCACAGGAAAAGGAAAGGTACAGATCGGACCACCGACTCTAACAAGATTTGAAAAAGCAAGAATTATGGGTGCAAGAGCACTACAACTTTCACTTGGTGCACCAACGTTTATACCAATTCCAAAAGATGCAAGAACTTCACTTGATATAGCTATGGAGGAGCTTGAACGAAAAGCAATCCCAATTACTGTTAGAAGGGTACTTCCAAATGGCGATTATCAAAATATTCCGATCGAGTATTTTGATTAATGGATGAATCATCGATAAAATTTAAAAGAAAAAATTCTCGTGGTAAATTGCTCATGGCAGATATGGATCTAGCAGTTACATCGATTATAACGGATGAAAAAGCAGGTTTTCACAAAAATGTTTTTATTATTCGTAATGAAAATGTCATGAAAAATGTGCTTGAGGTAATGGAACTGTTTGGAAAAGCAGGCGATGTCATTATTAAAGCAAAAGGAACTACGATTCCAACTGCAGTTGCAGTAGCAAATATAATAACAGAAAAGATGTTGAAAGGAAATTCACGAATTCAAAACATTACAGTAGATAGTGAGATTCCAGATGGCATAGGAAAAATGCTTTCAACAATTGAGATTATTTTATCAAAATGAAAATTCTAGTATACGCTTCCTGGTCCTTTTAAAAGCATATTTTCACATTCTTTGCATATAGTTTCGTCTATATGGGATTCTAAATTGTGATGTATGTCACAAATTAGCAAACTTGATTTGATATAATTACACAATCCAATAAATTTTGAAAGACTTGCTGGAGTGTACGCCATGTTTGATGCAAGGTTGTCACTAATCTCATCGATCATCTTTGCAACTTGCTCTTCAGATAATAATTTTGAAATTAGTTTTGGATCCCCTCGTGTACCTCTGATATAGTTACTTATTGCAGCTTGGGTAACGCCCAACATTTTTGAGATTTCGTCTTCTCTAATTTTGTGAGTCTCTGCTAGTTTTTTTGCCAAAATTGCTCGAAGTGCAGGAATTAATGTTTTTGATTCAATTTCTGCTGGAAGTAACATGTATGCAATGTAATTTCTAAAATATTTAAAGCTACTAATCAAAACAATGAACTATAGGAAAATTCTAGTTAGACACAATTTGACTGAATTCATAGCTGAAGCTAACATAATAACAAGATCAAAACTTAATTTGACTGCATTGAATTAGAAATGTTGGAAAATTTTTCTTCTGAGATATATGATCTTCTTAAAGAGGTCACCTTAAACTGCAGATCAGAGTGTATTTCTCTTTCAGGAGGTCTTGATAGTAGTATACTTGCGTATTATCTTAAAGGAAAAATTATCACACCTATTGCAATAATCGCAAAGGACTTTGTCGCAACTGATCTAACTTATTGTCAGATGATTGCAAAAAATTTTGATTTTAAATTGTATCTAAAAACTGTAACTACTGAAGAACTTCTAAAGGGAATCGAAGATACCATAAAGATTTTGAAAATTTTCAATGATATTGAGATTAGAAATGCAATTGTTATGTATATTGCACTAAATGTGGCTAAGGAAAAAGGCTTTACAAGCATAATTACTGGAGATGGGGCAGATGAGCTCTTTGCAGGGTATAATTTTTTACTAAGAAAAAATGACTATGACGCACAAAAAGATCTTGAACGTATTTGGAAAATAATGCATTTTCCGACAGAAAAGATTGGTACCGCACTTGGAATCAAGGTAGAATCCCCGTTTCTAGATAGCAAGGTAAGAAAATTTGCAGAAAATCTGCCAATAAATATGAAGATTAGAGACGAAGATGGTAAAAAATATGGAAAGTGGATTCTACGTAAAACATATGAGCAAAAAATTCCAAAATCAGTTGTCTGGAGAGACAAATCTCCGATGCAAGATGGGTCAGGCACATCTGGGCTTGTAGCTTTGTTTGACTCATTAATCTCAGATGAGATGTTTAATATAAAAACAAAAGAAATTCAAAGCGCAGACAAAGTTAAGATTAGAACAAAGGAATCTTTACACTACTACACTGTCTATAGAAAATATTATGAACCGCCACATACACTTCATGTTTTACCACGAAAGTGTTCATTCTGTCAGTATTCTATAGATGAGAATTCAAAATTTTGTCGTATGTGTGGAAGCTATCCTGTTTGAGCATTTTTTTTCCATTTTCCTGGTTTTTTTACAAAAATGCGTCTACATCCATTGCAACAAAAATAATATTTTTTTCCATCATGCTCATGGACTAGTGCCAAGCTTTCATCAAGCTCAATTCCACATACAGGATCAACTGGCACAACTTTCAGCCTAATTTTTTATATTTATACATACTGACAGTAGATTATGATGTCAATTTTTTTACCAACTCATCAAAATGATTTTCTGATATTGGAGAAACTTTCATGATTTCTAAATTTTCCCTAACATGTGATTCTAGTTTATGTCCAACAAGCGGAGCTAACACACCCGGTGTTGAGCGTATAAACTGCAAACATCTCAAGGACGGTTTTAGATTATCAAATTCTGGAATCACACCTGCTTCTAGCAATTTACCTTGCATCAATGGCACACTAGTAAATACACCAATGTTGTAAAGTTTGGCAGCTTCTAAAATCGACGCGTCTTTTCCATTTACTTGTTGATTTTTTAACATATATGCCTGATCAAGGTACATGTTAAACGGTAATTGTATAAATCTAAAACCATGGTTGTCACCACCTACCTGTTTTGCTAATTCTAAAACATCAAATAAAGACAGAAATTGTGGATCATCTTTCTGTACTCTAAAACAATCCCATGTAGCCAGACCATAGAATTTGATAGTTCCTTTTTGTCTTTGTGATTCATAAAACTCAAAAACACTTTTTAGATTTTCCATAAATTGTGTTTTTGTGATATCTTGAATTTGGCCTTCTACTGCATTATGCAGATAGATTAGATCAATGCAATCTAGATTCAGATTTTTTCTACTACGGTTAAGCTGGTCCTCAAGATATGGAACCGTCATACAATGATATCCAGAAGAAATGTCGTTTGGTTTTATTATGCCAGTTTTTACGTATTCTCGATTAACATATGACCATAAATCTTCGTTTATGTCTCCATCATTTGTAACATAACCATTTTTTGTGCTAATGAATATCTCATCTCTGTTAATCTTTCCTTCACTAATTAATGACGCAATGGCTTTTCCTACTGATCTTTCTGCCTTTTGAAAACGGTAGTTGATTGCAGTATCAATGACATTTATTCCAGCTAAAATTGATTGTTTTACTGCATTTTCAACACGTGTATCTGTATTTGAGTCAGGATTACCTAGATATGTTCCAATTCCAACGTTTGATAGTGTCAGATTCTGTATTTTACGAAAGTTTTCTTGATTTGCCGTGCTTTTTTTTGCAAAATTTGTTGTTCCTTCCAGTGTAGAGTATCCTTTAATCATTAATGAGAGTAGAAAAAGACGCGATTTATGTGTAGAGACAGATTACAGAATCTGTGTTGCAAATAAAATTAGAAAATTATTGAATTAACAGACATCGATCAGTTTTATGATCGCATTTTTTGTTGATTTGATTTGTGTTTTGCAAAAAAAAACTACTGTAAAAAATTCCATTAATAACGTAAAAAGTCGTGACTTGTACCATATAATGCGTATGAGATTCCACTTTCAAAAATAATGGCAACATCAAGAGCTAAACGAAGTGCAGCAGCAAAGAAAGCTGCACGTACTAGAAAGAGAAACGCAGCGCTAAAAGCAGCAGCAAGAAAAGCCGCTGCATCAAGACGAAGACGTCGAGCAGCTGCACTAAAAGCCGCAAGAAGACGAAAGCGAAGTGGCGGCAAGAAAAAATCTGCTAAAAGGAGACGACGATAGTCGCTTCTTTAATTCTTTTTTCTTAGATCAATAATTTTAAAATTATTTTATTGCGGTAATTTGTAAACACCACTAAAAATAAAAACTAACACAAAAAGTAATCCAGTTAATCTACTATACAAAAGAGTAGAATTCATAATTGGTAATAATTTTTGTATATCATCAAAACTATATCTCAGTGTTTTTCCACTTTTAATTAAAATTGGCAATGTTAGAAACACAAGTAAACAAGATATTGGAAAGGCTTCAAGTGCAACACCAATCCCAATCATAGAATAGCAGATTGTTGGAAATATCCAGTAAACGCTAGTTGCTTTTTTCTTACCAAGAAGTATAACCAAAGTTCGTCTTCCTTTTGCTTTGTCTGCGTCATGATCAGGAAATGAAGTAATAAAAAGAACAAGAGATGATAAAACTCCAATTGCAATACCGCCCATAATAGAAGTAGTGGTTATTTGCGATGACTGAATAAAATAAGTGCCAAGAACAATCACTGTGCCTTTAACTGCTACAAAAAATTCAGCCAGCCCTGAATCAACAATTTTAGTAGAGTAAAAGTAGATAGATAATACAGCAAATGCAAGAAGAATAGCAATTATTATTCCATCTATAATGATAAAATAACTTCCAACCAAAGACCCAAGTATTAGAAATAAAATCCCAGCCTTGTACACTTGTGATGGCTCAAGTAGCCCTTCAGGAAGCACACCAGTTCCACCACTTATTTTTGTGCGTTGTGTTTGCAAGTCAATTCCGCGTTTAAAGTCCCAATAATCATTGAGTAGATCAACACTTGCATGAAGTGCAAGTACTCCTCCAAATGTCAAGATGGCATGTAAGAAATCAATTTGGTTTGTCTGCCACCAGATAATGGCAAGCCCTACAGATACTGCAATGACAGATGATAAAAGAAATCTAATTCTAATTACTCGAATCCAAGCTGATAACATTATACTAGTGACTCATTACTTACACTGATTGGTTTTCTTCCATTGAATCCAGAATCTTTCTCATGCCAAAATTTAATTTCAGTTTCACCATATTTCCAACACAGCCATACTTCATCATCAAAACATTGTGATGGAAAATCAAGCAGTCCATCATCGATGCTTTTAATGACAACGCCTGTACTTTCAAGATCTTCAATTGCTTGGTAAAGTTTTGTAACAGAAGAGTTTAGCTTTTGCTTTAGTATCACATAATTTTCAAATGTGCCTGGCGTAACAAGTGATGCTTCAAGTTCCTGTTCAATTTTTATTACTTCGTCTTTTTGTTTAAGAATTTTTTTGAATTTTTCAATTACTGTTGGCAACACTTGGTTTGCACTGGCTATTGTAAAATATGTAAACATATGCTAGTACGAAAATTATGGTTAATTAAAAGTATTATCGCATAACTTGAATGCATCTTTATAGACGTTATTGTCTCATTAATTTCATGAATATTGATGAGCAGTTAGAACAGCTTATTGAACAAACAATTCAAGGAGCAACTGCAACTATTCCAGCACATCTTGAGGAAATTGAACAAAATAAGGAAGCCCTCAAAGTAAATGATCCAAAAGAATTTGTTTATGGCCTAATCATGGGAATGGGATTAGGCATGGCAAGTGCATTGATGACTACAATTACTAACCAAATACCCACTATTGAAGAACAAATCAAGGTAAGAGACATGATATACAAGAAAATACCACATATACGAGAACAAATTTTCAAATGAGTGTATCATTTACCAAAAAGGAAATCGAATTTCTTAAAA
>JBQTJY010000131.1:0-4737 GCA_052386635.1 Nitrososphaerota archaeon | reverse complement strand
TATTCTGCCATTCCAATGTGTGTATTTACATTTCCAGAGGTTGCTTTTGTTGGTAACTGTGAAGGGGAGGGAAAGAGCTTTCCTCTTATTGCAAGTGCAAAGGCCACATGCCTTTCAGAAACTCGTGGATTCATTGATGTTTTTGAAGAAAATGGAATAATTTCTGGAGTGATAATAGTTGGACCACATGCAGGCGAGGTTCTTGGCGAGGCAACCCTTGCGGTAAAACAAAAAATGAAATGCTCTGAGATTATAGATACAATTCATGCCCATCCCACTTTATCAGAGGCATTTGTTGACGCTACAAGGATGACTGAGGAAAAATCCATTCACATCTAAGGTAGATAATTGGTTATTTTTGATGAAAAGAGGAATTGAACTAGGAATAAACGCAACACTTCCTTCAATACAAAAAGCTGCACAGATAGCAAACCAAAGCAAAATAGACTATTTTTTTGTGCCAGAGACCAATCCGGCTGTTATGGGAGTGGATGCCTTTGATGCCTTGGAAAAAATATCCAATGGAAAATGCGATATGGCTCTTGGAACCGCAATTGTAAATGTATTTTCAAGAAAAAAAGAAGAGATTTCTCATAATGCAAATAAGATTTACCAAAAAACTAGTGAAAATTTTGTACTTGGAATAGGAACTAGCGCTCCTGCAATTGTTGAAAAATTGTGGAATCTCAAATTTGTGCACCCACTTTCAAGACTAATTGATTATACAAAATACTTGAGAGAAAATTTTAGAGGAAAGATATTCTGGGCTGCAGTTGGTCAGAAAACAATGCAGCTTGCAGCAGAAAATGCAGATGGCGTAATATTTTTCTTAAAACCAAGAAAGCAAATTTCTTCTGACATACAAAAGATTAAAAAAATCTTGTCATCTACTCGGAAGAGTTTTGACTCATTTGAGACAATATGTATAGTATCTACCTATATGGATTCATCAGAAAATCTCAAGGCTGCAAAAGCGACACTGGCAAAATATATCGGTGCAAATGAATTTTATTCAAATCCATTATCAGAAGAATTTGAAAGCGAGGTAAGAGAAATTCGGAAAACTTTCAAGGAGTTTGGATTGACAAAAACTATTGAGAAAGTAAGCGATGATCTTGTAAAGGAGCTTACAATATGTGGTACGCCTACACATTGTAGACAAATGTTAGATGATTTTCAGAAAGAAACTGGATGTAAGACTGTAATTGCTGGATTTGACCTTCCAAAACAAGGATTTGATTCAGAGTTCTTTGAAAATTTAAGAAAGCTGTTGGCCGTGATGTGAAATGGTTTCTGTAGGATTATCACAAATATGCGTCAACTATCCTATGTTTTCCTATTCAATAAGGGAAATCGTAGACGATTTTTTGCGTCCAAAATTAGAGAAAGAGGTACGAGAGTATGTCAAAGATAACCTAGGAATTAACAAAGTTTTCAAAATATATGATTTTGATAGAATTGATTTTTCAAAAAATGATTATCTGGAGCCAGACGTACCAAAAAATGAGTTATTCCTAAAAACTGCAAAAGATCTTTTGAGAAATTCAAAGCAAAAATCTGGAGATATTGGCATGCTAATTACAGTAAATGACAACAATCAGTTTCTTGACCCTGCTCCGACAGTTGAGATAGTAAGCAAACTTGGTTTGAGCGAAAATATAAGAACACAGAATATGCAGGGACTTGCTTGCTCATCATTTTCTGAAGCATTACTGAATTCTGCAGGTTATTTTCAACTAAATGGAAAAAGCAATTCAATGGTTCTAATAGGTTCAATGTATACAGACTGGTTTTTGGACAGATTAAAGCAGACAAAGCTAATCTCAATGAAAAACAAGTCAGACCTTAACAACCTAGTATACTTTCTTATTTTCAGTGATGTTGTAGGAGGGACGATCTTATCAAAAGATACCAAGAATGGAATAGCTAGTATTGACTCTGATGAGATTTTCTCATGCAAGGATTCAGGAAAAAATGGCTACAAAAAAGCATCCTTGAAGCTTTCGCCAGACAAAAAAAATAGAATAATTTTTGATATGAATCTTGATTCAAAGGTTCTCAAAAAAACTGTCGGCACTTTATGTCAAAGAAATATAGATCAGCTAGAAAAGAAGACTCGCGATGAATATAGAAAAATCAAGGTTTGGGGTTTGCATACTGCAGGTGCAAGATTTCTTGATTATATTACATCAAAATGTAATATTTCAAAAGACAAAGTTGCATTATCATATTCTTTGATGAAGGAAACTGGAAATACAGGTGCTGTCAGTTCTTTACAATTTATACATGAATCAATAAAGCGAAAACTTCTTCGCAAAGATGAAAAAGGCTGTTTTATTGATTATGGATGGGAAGGTTCCAATATTCTTCTTTTTAAAAACAGAAAGTGATTTCAGAATTTATCCAAACAGAGAAGACAAACCTTCCATGGCCTGTTCTTCAGATTTTGCGCTTGGTGTTTCAGCTTCTTTCTTTCCTTCTTTCTTTGCCTCACCTGCACCGCCTGAGGCTGCTGGTGCTGCTGCAACTGCCACTGGTGCTGCTTTAATGGCTTCCTCAATGTTTACGTCTGCCAATGATGCTACCAAAGCCTTTACTTTTGCTTCGTTAGCTTCAGATCCAGAGGCCTTTATTATGCTAGTAATATTTGCCTCATTGATCTCCTTTTTTAATTTATGAAGCATTAATGCAGCGTAAACGTATTCCATTGTATCGACTTTTTCGGATGGCATAATATAAAACTATGGAGAAAATGAAACTGGATTCTAACATTAAACAAGAATTTTCAAGCTTCTACAAACAGAATACAAATGTCTTTTCAGATTCTTGTCATAAAGTGTTTCCATTCTTTGTCGTAGAATTCTTTTTGCTTGATCTCGTTCAGAACCGTCTGGTAACGAAAGAACGTTGTTTAACAGTTCTGGTATTGATTCACGTATCCAGCCATCAAGAATAGTATAAACTCGTGGTGGAAGTCGTATGACTTGATCTGAATCCAAATTCAATACATCAGTGTAATTTTCATGTTCCACTCTATAGATAAAAGCAAGAATGCAATTTTCTGGAGTCGGATCTTTTAAGATTTCAACAGAATGTGAACCTGCTTTATTTTGTGAGATTTTATTTTTTAATCCAACTGGATTTACTATTAATCCATTTACACCAATTTTTGAGCCATCAACACCACTAACGACACCAAAAATGATGTTTTTGTATTCACCGTCTTGTTTTGATGAAAATACATAGTCGCCTTCTTTGATTTCCTTTTTCTTGCCAAACACAAAATGCAGTCTATCTATATCGTATTTAATTTATCCCAATCGACAATTCTTAATATCAGTCGATTAAAGAATTTCCAAGATGGGTAAAAAAGAGATTCTTGAAAAATTTTCAGCAGACCCAGAAAGATACTACAAAGTTAGATTGTTTGATGAAAAGGGATTTGAGCGCAAATCATGCGCAACGTGTCATCGATATTTTTGGACAGTTGATGAAAAACGCACAAACTGTCCTGATCATTCTGATGACACGTATTCGTTTATAGGAAATCCGCCGACAAAAAAGCGATTTGACTATACGCAAGCATGGAAGGAAGTAGAGTCATTTTTTGTAAAAAATGGACATACCTCAGTAAACAGATATCCTGTTGTTTGCAGGTGGCGCGATGATCTGTATTTTACAATTGCATCAATTGTTGATTTTCAACGTGTTATG
Organism: Nitrososphaerota archaeon; assembly: GCA_052386635.1. Lineage (GTDB taxonomy): Archaea > Thermoproteota > Nitrososphaeria > Nitrososphaerales > Nitrosopumilaceae > VHBM01. The sequence goes on along the minus strand of JBQTJY010000131.1, from coordinate 1,023 downwards.
GGCTCAAAAGTTGTCTTTGAGTTTCCTGCAAATCCACTAGTTGTTCCACAGACTTGTCTTAGATTCAAAGATTTGGAAAATGTCGGTGTTACTGGGAGACACTTTTCTAGTTTTTGTATGATTGGGCAGCACAGCATTCCAAATGATCATGGATATTGGAAAGACAAATGCGTTGACTTGGATTACCGACTAGTAACCGAACAGTTTGGAGTTGACAAGAACGAAGTTGTCTTTGTAGAAGATGTTTGGGAAGGAGGCGGCTCTTTTGGGTCTTCTTTAGAATTTTTTGTAAAAGGACTTGAGCTTGGTAATGCAGTGTTTACCGAATTTCAGGGAGACTTGACAAGTTACAAAACACTGGATCAGAAAATAATAGATATGGGAGCTGGCCTTGAGCGATTTTCGTGGATTACGATGGGAACACCTACCGCATATGATTGCTGTTTTGGGCCAATTACTGGCAATCTAGTACAACAGGCAGGAATTGATGCAAACTCTGAACTTTTGGTTCGATACTTTATCGAAATTGCAAAGAACTTTGAACAATTTAGTGACTTGATTGATGTCAGAAAAACTGCAATAAAGTCAGCAGGAATATCAGAGGAACAGATTAGAAAAACCATAACCCCGCTTGAGGGAATTTACTTGATTGTTGATCACATCAGGACGCTAATTTTTGCAATATCAGATGGGGCTTTGCCAAGTAATGTTGGCGGGGGATACAATCTTCGAATAATGCTTCGAAGAATAATTTCTACAATGGATAGGCTTGGACTAAAATTTGACATGAATGAGATTATTGACACACAAATTGATTATCTTAAAAAAACTTATCCAGAACTAGAAAAAACACGGCAAGATGTCAAGACCATAATCGAAATTGAATCAAGCAGGTATGGTAGCTCAAAAGAGCGAATGCAAAAAATCGTGAACAATCTAAAACAAAAACCAACAGTTGATGATTTAATCAGGCTCTATGAATCAGATGGAGTAACTCCAGACTATCTAAAGGAAATGAAGGTA
>JBQTJY010000130.1:0-2021 GCA_052386635.1 Nitrososphaerota archaeon | reverse complement strand
AATCATTAGAAAGTTATTTTGTGTTACAGAAATAAACCTGTATGATAATATGCAATTACTCGACTTTTTTCAAAGTGCTAACTGCTTGTGTGACTAGTGGCATTGAGATATGAATTTCTGCTCCTTTTCCAACACCTTCTGATTCTACCCAGATACTGCCGCCATGACTTTCCACAATCCACTTGCAGACAGACATGCCAAGACCATCTGCATTATATGTTAGATTTAGTTCCGGATCAATTCTGTACAGTCTGTAAAAAATCAAGTCAATGTTTTCTTTTTTTATTCCCAAACCATTGTCTTTGACAACTAGTTTGACAATATCCTCATTTCGTTGTAGTAAAACGTGAATGTGGCCATTTTCTTTTGCACTAAATTCAATTGCGTTTAAAATTAGATTTTCAACTACTTGCTCCATTCTGTTTTTATCGCAATAGCACATAATCATTGGTTGTATTTCTTGTGTAATCGTGACGTGTCTACTCTCTGCCTCTTTTTTCAAAGTTGCAATTTTTGTTAAAACTATCTCAGAAAGGCTATGATTATTTTTTATCAAAGTCAAGTCATTTGAATCAATTTTTTGAACATCTAACAAGTGAGATGTAACTCGTAAGAGATCATTAACACGCTTTTTAATGCTGTTAAATTCGTCACTGTATGCTTTGTTAAGAAGTAATGCGTGTTCATCTTTTAATTTTTTAAAAAATCTATCTAGTTCAATAATGTCTTCTCGCATAGTCTCAACCATTCTAAGGAAAAATTCACTTTTTTCTTCACTATCTTTTTTGCTTGAAACAAGTGTCTCAGTCTCTGGATGTTGTTGAAGTACTGCGGGTTGTTCTAGAACAACATGCTGATGAGATTCTTGTAATAGACTATCTTTAATGTCCATAAACTCGCGTTCAATCTCATTATCATCTTTTTTGACAAAGGTGGATGGAACTCCTAGTGAATAATCAAACTTTACGTGTACATCATCTTGTATTTGTTCCAAATATACATTCAAAATAGTCTTGACTTCAAACAGGTTCTTTGCAAGAAAGGTACTTTTTCCTCTTTTAAATTGGATTTCTGTCGGCCATGTAGAAGAGAATTTTTCAAAGTTTAGGTTTGTTAATTTTATTAGGACTGCACGATATACATTTGCAACGTTTCCCTTTACAATTAGTGATTTGGTGATTTTTGTTTCAGGCAAAGCTGCTCACCTTGAAAATTTGGATTTTTATTGGGAATTTAAAACATGCAATAAGTGACAAGTCCTTAAGCACCATGCACTGATTTTTGTATGCAAGAAACATCTTGCTATCATTATTATGTGATGATTCTAATATTTTAATATCAATATTTGTTATCTTGAATTTGAATAGGACATCAAGATATAATAATGATTAAGAATTTCATTTTGCCATGCATGCTGTAAAAATTCCAAAAATAATTAATTTTGGAAAAAATGCATTAGGTGAAACACAGTATCCAAAAAATGCACTTGTTGTAACAACTGCGCCTCCACAAATTTCAGGAAAATGGCTTGATAGGATGGGAATTAAAGATTACATGTTATTTGATAAGGTTACACCAGAACCGTCAATTGATGACGTAAAGACTGTGATTGCAGCATTCAAAGACAAGAATCCGTCTGTCTTGATTGGCCTTGGCGGCGGAAGTTCGATGGATGTTGTAAAGTATGCTTCATCAGAAATGGGTAAGCAAAAGATTTTGATCCCAACCACATTTGGTACAGGTGCTGAAATGACAACATATTGCGTTTTAAAATTTGATGGAAAAAAGAAGCTGTTGCGTGATGACAAATTCCTTGCAGACATGGCAGTAGTTGATTCCTACTTTATGGATGGAACACCAGAGCAAATTATCAAAAATTCTGTCTGTGATGCTTGTGCACAGGCAACAGAAGGGTATGATAGCAAGCTTGGAAATGAATTCACAAGAACATTATGTAAAGAAGCATTTGATGTCTTGTATGATGCCATAATAAATGACAAGCCAGAAAACTATCCTTATGG
>JBQTJY010000129.1:0-4044 GCA_052386635.1 Nitrososphaerota archaeon | reverse complement strand
CCAGGTGAGGCAGTTCCTTTTGGAATTGAAACTTTAACTTCCTTTGCTGTTTGAGCATATATCTCATCAAATAATGGACTGCCTATGCTTATAGCAAACAAAATGATTATGACACTTGCAAGTAGTTTCATTACAAAAAACCTTTTTTGTGTTTATATAAATTTTACAGACTTTTATCAAATTAAATAATTATCAAATAGCAATTTGTATTATGATCTTAGTTTTCTTTAGTGGCGCTTTTCCGCTTGTATGCAATGAGGAAACATGATCCTCCACATATTACTCCTATACCAAGAAGACCAACAAATGCACCTATTGGTTCTATAAAAGAATCCATTATTGCAGGGTTCTGAGTTCCCAACTTGCCTTCAGTAAATAGTTCAAGCACACCAGACCCCGCCAAACCTGCAAATATCATATACAGCATTGCTCCTGCGCCTCCTACATTCATGCCTATTAGATGAATCCAAGCAAGTGCTTTCAAGACTCCTGAAAATTTTTGTTTTAAATTAATTTCAAGATGATTATAGAATAGTGCAGTTACAGCTACGGCTACAACTATTATCAAGTAAAATATTATTCCAATAAAGAACCATTTGGCAGGCCCCTCAAATGAAAGAGAAAGATACTGCATGATATTTACATCAGTAAAAGTCGCTTGAAATCCAACCACCATAAATGCCAGTATGGTAATTACTCCACCTTGAATTATAGCTGCGATTATGAATTTGTCTACCCACATAATCCTGTTATCTTCCAAGAGTCTAAGTAAAAAAGAAGCGTATAAACAGTATCATCTTTTGAGGATTTCTTTTAATATCAAAAAATGTGTCTTTGTATTTTGATCTAATTTAGACCCAAAAGATACCGTAAAAACTTAAAATTTACCCACAATTGATGTAACTATATTGTCTGATGAAACAGCACAAAAATCATCTAAAAATAAACTAGGATTAACAGCGGCAGAGGCAGCAGAACTAGCAGAAGCTGCTGCAAAGGCAGCTGCTGCAAAGGCAGCTGCTGCAAAGGCAGCTGCAGAAGCAGAAGCAGAAAAAGAGTATGAGGCAGCTGCTGGCGAAGCAGTATTAGCACAAACAGGTCAAACTTTGGTTGATAAACGTGGGCAAGAGCGAATATTTAGACGTGAAATGGGGGAACCTGAATTTTTTCGTTATAAAAAAGATCTAGCTCCAACAGCACCCATACTTACAGAAGATGATATTAAAGAAATTTCAAAAAGAGTTGAGATCCCAGCAGACCATACTCCGCCATACAAACCAGAACACATACTCAGTCCTGAATTAGGCGGACTGTCTAATTATGAAGCTGGAATAAGCGAGTTTAGAGAGGAGACTGAACAAAAACTAGAACGATTAAGAAGCGATCCTAATGCAACTCTACAAGAAATCCAAAGAGCTGAAGAAGATTTGAAGACGCTTGACTATTTGTATCAAAACTATTACATTGGCATGAATGTTTTCCGTACAGCTAAAGGCGGAAGAGACAAAATTAAAGAATAAATGGTGATGCTATGAGTAAAGATGATTTTAACATAGTAAATGTTAGAGTTACTTTCAAAAATCTACCAATTCACAAGTTGGAAAAATTTGCATTCAAAGACATTACAGCTGCCTGTGAATCTTTTAAGAAAATTCCTGGAATTTCAGAATGTGTAATAATTCAGACCAATAGCAGAGTCGAAGTATTTACTGTAAATAATCTGGAACAAGGCGAGGTGCCAGATGCAAGAAGAAGCGAAGGAAAAAACCTTACAATAAATAAAGTCAAGGAAACATGGTCATCACTAACACAACTAGAGCAGTATGACCTTGACCACCTTGATCAAATTCTTGAGGTGTACATGAATACTGATGTTTATCACCATCTGTTAAGACTAGCATCTGGTTTGGAATCAATAGTTGTAGGTGACGAAAAAATACTTGACGATATTAAATCATCAATTTCAGGTGCAAAGCTAGCCAAAGTATCTGGCAGGATATTGAACAAGTTATTTGACAGCACTATACGAATTGCAACTCGCATCAGAGACTCTACTGGAATTAGTAAGGGAATAATATCGGTTGGCGAAATTGCTGTCAAAACTGCAGAAGACTATGCAGGACTAGATGGCAAAAAACATGTTCTGATCATAGGTACAGGGGAAACTGCAGCCATGGTTGCTAAGACCCTTAACAAAAGAGGCTATGCGTTTGATGTCTGCAGCATGACAATTGAGCGAGCCACTGGATTTTCTAAAAATTTAGGTGGCAAACCAGTAAAATTTGAAGATGTTTTAACAGGATTTGATAAATTTGACATAATCTTTGTTGCAACTACAGCAGATTACTTTCTAATCACTTATGATAGAATAAGGATAGTTATGGAAAATAAAAAGAAAGGCACTATGATATTGGATATATCAGATCCTAGGGCAGTTGATGAGAAAGTTTCTACGCTTCCTGCTACCAAGTTGATGTTCAGAGATCAGATTATAGAGGCTGAAGAAAGAAACCTGCTAGAACGAAAAGACAAAGTTCGTGCTGTGGAAAAAATGATCAGCAAAGAAGTTCCAATTCTAGAGGCAACTATGAAACGACTAGAGCCAGAACCCTTAGTTAAAGACGTCTTTTCAACTGTGGATTCGTTAAGAAGAAAAGAGTTAGAAAAAGCATTACAAATGCTAGGAGAAACTGATGAAGGAAAAATCAAAATTCTTGATGAGCTGACAAAGGCTGTTGTAGAAAACATTGTTTCTATACCCATAAACAATTCAAAAAAAGCCTCAGAGCAAGACAATCCATAATTGCTTGCCAAAAATACTTGCTCTTCTAGTTCGTAAAATCAATGAAACAAGATATATAGCAGAATTTTTTGAGGGTTAAACGTGTCTAAATTCATCTGTAGAGATTATGGATTTGAGTGCGACTTTATTGCCGAAGGTCCAGATATCTCAAAGGTAATTGATGAATACAGCAAGCATTCTGCCGAGGTACATGGAATAGAATATTCCAAAGAAGCCTTAATGCAGTTTATAATAAGAAAAGGCTGAAAATCTAGATTTTTAAAAATATTTTAGTGGTTAACCGTATGATTCGTATTTTACTTCAAAGCTTCCATCTTTACGTTTATCATGCATGGTCACAAAACCTTTTGGAGATAGATAGTTCATTACGCCATCAATTGTTCCCTGCCAGCCACAAATGTAAAACATGGAATTATCTTGTGTGATTTTTTCTCCAACAAGTTTTTCTAAAGGCGACATTTCGCCGTTACTTGATCTTAGGAAACTCTCAACTCTGCCTGTTTGGCCTTTCCATGATCTGTTAAACCATTCTTCAGGTCTACTTATGCTAGCTCTATATGTAAAGTTCCACTTGTCTTTTCCTCTGTCAATGCTTTCAGTTTCTAAATCAGTAAAAAGGCCTTTGTAACTTAGTTCATCTACATAACTTGCTCCATGTAAAACAACAATCTCTCTTTTATCACCTACCGCACGAAGGTGTCTTGCAAAGCTTACAAAAGGCGCAATACCAGTACCTCCTCCAATGCAGACAATTCTTCTTTCATCTTTTTGGCCATCTGGCAGTCTTTGGTTAATTGTTAAAGCGTTTCCAGTTGGTCTTCCTAGATATACTTGCTCTCCTTCACTTGCATAAAATAACTGGGTTGTAACACGACCAGGTAAGGGCTTTCGAACCCACCTAACTACAAACTCAAAATATTTTCTGTTTTCAGGATGTGATGCAATTGAGTATGCCCTTCGAACAATCTTGTAGTTTTCAGATACTACTGGAAGACCAATGGTAAGAAATTGACCTGACTCGTAATCTGGCATAACTCCATCATTTGGAGATATACGAAAAATCATGAGATCTTCTTTGAGAAATTGAGTGTAAGTAAGAGTTGATTTAATATCCTCTACCATGCTTGAATAATTTGTTTCTCAATGTTAAATATCTTATGATGATTTATCATGAAAATATTTTCTAAATCAAGAGCTTTTGAAATAGCTTACACTAATTTGTTCACATGGAAATTAGCGCA
>JBQTJY010000128.1:0-10644 GCA_052386635.1 Nitrososphaerota archaeon | reverse complement strand
AGTGGTCTGACTGGAAGACACTGTATCCAGAAACGCTTGTTTTGACAACAAAGACAGGTCACATAAGGGCCTATGGCTCTGATCCTTATGGTGATTACTATACAGATCCGCAAATTATTTTTCCAGTAGAAAATAAAGATGACAGGCTTTATCCAAAAGAGATTATTTTAGGATTTGATAATGAAAGTATCTACAAGGCATACAAGCTTGCAGACATTGAAGAAAAAACTGTGATAAACGACGAAATTGGTGATAAAAAATTGCTTTTGGTTTCATTATACCCAGAAATGGCAAGAGCATTTAACAGAGTTGTAGACAATACAATTTTGGAATTTCAGTACATTGATGGTAAGATAATTGACACGCAAACAAATAGTCAGTGGAATCTTGAAGGAGAGGCAATCCAAGGTCAGCTAATGGGCAAAAAACTTGAAAGGGAGGTTTTCAATCCAGGATTTTGGTTTGAATGGATTGCATTTCATCCAAACTCACTTGTTTATTGATTTGAAATGAAACCTCTGCTAAAGGGAATTTTGGTAGGAGTAATAACAATAATTGTGTATCTTGGTGTGGTTGTAGCTACTACCCCTGCACTTGCTCCGATTGATGCAATTTCTGCTGCGTTACAATTGAACGCTATAATCATTGCAGGTATGGGAATAGGAATTGGGCTGCAGATGTATCTTTCAAGCTATGCTAAAAGTTTTGGATGCAGATTAGCAATTAAAAGAAAAACTTTTGGTGGAAATTCCGGCGGCACCGCATTTACATCATTTTTATCATTTTTTTCACTTGTGCCTCTTGGTTGCTGTGGTTGGTGGCTTTATGCACTTTCATTTCTTCCAAGCATTTTTGGAACTGGGATTTCTGCAGTTCTGATTGAGTATAGCCAGCCTTTATCATATTTGGGGTTAGTTGTTATCTTTGGATTTGCAGGATTGACTGCCTATAAATTAAAACAAGAAAAAAAATTCCTGAGATAATCGGTTTATTGATATATATGATATTTTTACTAAAACCATGGCAACGGCCTATGTTTTAATCAACTGCGAACTAGGTTCAGAAGAGGCAATCATACAACAATTAAAGAGCCTCGAAGGAGTCAAAGAAGTTCATGGAACCTTTGGAGCATACGATATCTTGGCAAAAATTGAATCTCCAACAGTTGAATCACTGCGTGAAACAATAACATGGAAGATTCGCAAAATTGAGAAGATTCGCTCTACTTTGACTTTGATGGGCATAGAAGGCCAATCTTAAATCCTCTTTTTCTTGTTATGCTTTTGCATTTTATTTTTGTAATAAAAGATTCTGATCTAGGCAAAAGAGACAAAGAGTTTGACTATGTAAAACAAATGGCACAGTTTTACAAGGTTTGGATAAAAAATAATTTTTCTAAAGACTTTGATGTGCAGTGCGATGAGATGATAACAAGGCCTCGCGGATTATTTAACAAACTTGACACTACAACTCTGCTAAAAGATCACAGAGATCGTGGCGAAGATATCTATCACTTTTATCTGTGCCACTTTAGGCCGCTATGGACTGACTGTACCTGTGAGGGGTATCATGCAGAAAATTTTGGAATGGTGTGGTGGCAAGCTCCAAAAGAAGACAATTTACTGTTTTTAGCAGAAAAAAACTGTACTACAGTCTCACATGAGCTGTCACATGAGCTTTTACGACAGAATGGATTCAAAAATTATGTTGATGCAGTACATGATGTCTGGACAAAGCACACATTTGCTAATTTACCATTTGAGCAGTACGATAAAGATTTTAAGAAAACAAACACAAAGCCACTTTTTATAACACTTGACACATCAGGATTTGAACAATAATAATTTCAGAATATACTGAAAAAATCTAAACTAACTTTGTTACAGAATAAATTCTGTTTTCAAAGTTTGCTGTCTTAAACTCTAATTTATTTTCTGGATCCTGCTTTCTTGACTTGCTCATCTTTTCAAGCTGGACAAGTGACTCGCCTTTGAATCCAACAGACGAACCATAAATTGCATCAGTCATCATTGTTCCATGATCACCGCGCTTTACATCGTCGGCAATCTCATAGAACTTGACTGCCTCTCGCTTTTGCACCGGAGTTCCAGTTGCCTTGTTAAACGCAATTGCAATGTACATGCCGTTGTTTTTTACAGCAACTGGTATCTTGTGGTTCTTTCCTGATTTTCCAGGAATTGATTCATTTATCAAAACTTCACACTTGTGATACATGCTTGAAACATATGCAAAGAATCTGTATTGGGCAAACGTGCCTTTTTCATCATCGTCACAGTCTACAAACACACGATGGAGCAGCTCAAGTGCTTTGTCATTCATGCTTTGCAGTCTGTCATCGAGTCGTCCACGCTCTAAGAGCTCAGACTCGCAGTCCTTTGCAACTAGCTGCAGGATAAAGTCTGGTAGATTGTAATTTTTAAGCGCAGCAACAAACGCACCTGCCTGTGACATACCAAACTTTGGAAAACCTTTTTTAACCATTTTTTATTGTTACCTCACTTTTTTCAGGATAAATTAATTCCTGAACTCGTTCCCCCCAAACACCATACTATTATGTCGTTTATGGTTTATAATTGTTACAAATTCAAGGATCAAAAACATATTAACAAGAAAAAATTCAAGCTCGCATTATTTTTCAGGCATACAAGCATTAAATTCTTGTAGAGGTACTAGTTGCTATGGAAATAGAAAGCACACCTGAGCTTGTTTTTAATGTATACAAAAGACTTGAGGAAAATATTTCAAAATTTAGAAAACTAGTTGGAAGGCCGCTTACACTTTCAGAAAAAATTCTAGCAGGCCATCTAGAAAACATACCAAACAAACCGCCACAGGAAGGAAAAGACTATGTCTTTTTACGACCTGACAGAGTCGCACTGCAAGACGTTACTGGCCAAATGGTACTATTGCAGTTCATGCAGGCAGGCCTAAAACAGGCAACCCTCCCTACAACAGTCCACTGTGATCATCTGATCCGTGCACAAGTTGAGGGAGAAACTGACATGAGAATCTCTTTGAGTGAAAATAGTGAGGTATTTCGGTTCTTAGAGTCATCTTGCAGCAAGTATGGAATTGGTTTTTGGAGACCTGGTGCAGGAATAATCCATCAGGTTGTACTTGAGAATTATGCATTTCCTGGAGGCCTTATGATCGGAACAGACTCTCATACACCAAATGCTGGCGGACTTGGCATGATAGCAGTCGGTGTTGGAGGAATTGATGCAGCAGAGACAATGGCAGGGCTTCCATGGGAGCTTCTTTATCCAAAAAGAATTGGTGTTTATCTTACTGGCAAGCTAAACGGGTGGACTGCACCAAAAGATATCATACTGTACGTTGCAGGCAAGCTTACAGTATCAGGTGGGACAAATGCCATAATCGAATATTTTGGACCTGGAGCAAAATCAATCAGCTGTACAGGAAAAGCGACCATAACAAACATGGGAGCTGAGATTGGTGCGACATGTTCAATTTTTCCATATGATGAAAGAATGGAAAAATATCTTAAAATGACAAACCGTGAAAAAATTGCTGAACTTGCAAGTAAACACAACGAACTTTTAGTGCCAGATCATGAAATAGAACAAAATCCAGAAAAATATTTTGATAAAATAATTAGAATCGACCTTTCAACACTAGAACCACACATCGTAGGCCCTCACACCCCAGACCTTGCAAGACCAATATCACACCTGGCTGATGATGTAAAGAAAAACTCGTATCTTGATACAATATCAGTTGCACTCATTGGCAGCTGCACAAACTCTTCATATGAAGATATGTCTCGTGCAGCAAGTGTGGCACAGCAAGCAAAAGCTAAAGGACTAAAATCCAAAGTGCCGTTGCTTGTTACTCCAGGTTCTGAGCAAATCCGCGCAACAATAGAACGGGACGGGCAGATGGACTCTCTCAAGGCAATTGGTGCTACAGTTCTTGCAAATGCCTGTGGTCCATGCATCGGACAGTGGAGCAGGCCTGAGCTAAAAAAAGGAGAACCAAATACTATAGTCACATCATTTAATCGAAACTTTCCAGGACGAAACGATGGAAAAAGAGAGACAATGAACTTTATTGGAAGTCCTGAGCTAGTCATTGCACTTGCACTTGGAGGCAGTCTTTCATTTAATCCACTAAAAGACTCATTAGATACTCCAAATGGTAAATTCAAACTGGAACCGCCAGAAATAGCTCCTGATGTTCCAAGCAAGGGATTTAACAATGCAAGAGATGGCTATGTTTTACCGTCACAAAATCCAGAAAGTGTTCAGGTAATTATTGACAAGGACAGCAGCAGACTGCAAAAACTCGAACCATTTACGCAATGGAATGGAAAAGACTTTGAAAAACTTGTAGTCCTAGCAAAAACAAAGGGAAAATGTACGACCGATCACATCTCTCCTGCAGGTGCATGGCTGACCTACAGGGGCCATCTTGATAAAATAAGTGACAATTTGCTTTTAGGTGCTGTAAATGCGTTCAACGATGAGGTTGGAAAGGGAAGAAACATACTAAACAACAAGATAGAACCATTTCCACAAATTGCAAGACAATACAAACAAAACGAAATAAGATGGGTAATAATTGGAGGCGACAACTACGGTGAGGGGAGCAGCCGTGAACACGCTGCAATGACTCCAAGATATCTTGGCTGTGCAGCTGTTATTGCAAAAAGCTTTGCAAGAATACATGAGACCAACCTAAAAAAACAGGGAATACTTGCCCTGACATTTGCAAATCAGTCAGACTATGACAAGATAGACGAATCTGACACAATTAGCATTGTTGGACTTGCAAACCTTGAGCAAGGAAAACAAGTAAAATGCATCATTTATCATCAAGACGGAAAAGAGGAAATCTTACTTGACCACTCTTACAACAAATCACAGATAGAGTGGTTCCGTGCAGGAGCTGCGCTTAACGTCCTGCGTACACGAGTAAAATAACCTAAAATACGTGGGGCCGACCGGAATCGAACCGGCGACCTACGGGTCACTACAGCTCCAAACTCACATCATCTTGTAATCAGTAGCTTAGTTTAACCTCTGGAGCCCTTAGCGGTGATCTAAACGTAGACACTGTCGCCCTACCAGGCTAGGCTACGACCCCACAACTAATGAGAAAATTTGCTTGAATTTTAAGTTATTTTTGCAACAATTTATTTGCAATTGCACTTTGATCATAGAGAATGGTAAAACCTGTCTTGTTGATTGTTGGCGCAATACCAGTAATTTTAGCAATTTTGATTGCAGTACCAATGATCACAAAACCTGACATACCATTTAGTGCAGTTGTCCCAACTGACAAAATCGAGCTGGAATATGCAAAACACCAACTGCAAAAAATTTCATTTGGTGTAACTGAAGAGACTAAATCACAAAAAACAGAAATTCTTGTAATAAAAAATGATGGGACAGTTCGCTATAGTGTTATAGAAAAAGGAAACCCAAAACCTGACATGCGTTCAACTATTCCAGAAGAAAAGGTACGAAAACTAACTGCGCTAATCAAGGAAACTGGCTTTATGGCTATTCCATCAGAGTCATTTGAGATTGGCAAAGATATTTCAGAGTACAAAAAATCATCACTCAAAGTAACACTAAACGGACAAACAAGACAGATACACTGGCCAGAACAAAATGCCACTAGCCAGTTTATTCCGCCGATTATAACTATGGTGGAATTAGAACTTGATCAAATAATTAGCAGTATACAAAACAGCAACTAGTTTTTGTACAGTCTTAGCTTTTTTGCAACAACATTTACAGCAACCATAAAGATTGCCCAACCAACTATCTGTGAGACAAGCGTTGCTATACTTGGATCATAATTTACTGTCAAAAGATAGTACGATACAAACCATCTGATCACAACATAGACGACCTCGCTTATTCCAATCGAAGAGAAAAATTTTATCAGATCAGCTCGAAACGTGGCTTTATTTTTTCGATTATCAAGATAAAATAATAAAAAAAGTGTAGACAAAAATCCTGCATATTCTATAATCACAGTATATGTAGTAAGAATATGGTCTTCTTCTCCAGCAAATGATTGTGCAGAAATCGCTGAAATTGTAATTCCAACAATAGCTCCAAGTACGATAGTTTTGTTTAGCTTGAGAATCTCAACATATTTTGGTTTCATATTTTCTCTTATTATGATGAATCTTTACTATAGAATAAATATCGATTCAATGTTTTTTACTGTATGATCCCACTTTCTGGTGATATATCAAACGCAAAAGGAATAGTGCGTGAGAATTTAGAATCAAAACCAATCTCACGAGGCACATCTACCCTAAAACGTGGATTTGCACACATGCTCAAAAATGGTGTGGTAATGGATGTTACAACAGTAGAGCAAGCACAGATAGCAGAAGAGGCTGGCGCAGTATCTGTCATGGTTTTGGATAAACTGCCATCCGATGTTAGAAAGGCAGGCGGTGTTGCAAGAACCGCAAGCATTAGAGTAATTCAAGACATCATGGATGCTGTAACAATTCCTGTTATGGCAAAATGCAGGATAGGTCATGTCTATGAGGCTAAAGTCCTAGAAGAAGCTGACGTTGATATGATTGATGAATCCGAAGTTCTAACACCTGCTGATGAAAATCACCACATCTGGAAATGGGACTTTACAACACCCTTTGTAAATGGTGCACGCTCACTTGCTGAAGCACTACGAAGAATAGAGGAAGGCGCCGCAATGATTAGAACAAAAGGTGAGCCAGGTACAGGAAATGTTGCCGAGGCTGTAATTCATATCAAAAAACTAAACGATGGGCTTCGAATCATAAAGTCAATTTATGATTCCAAAGACAACCAAGACCTAGTAAGGATGGCACGGGAATTCAAAGTATCATATGATCTAGTTGAAGAGACTGCAAGAATTGGAAAACTGCCTGTTGTAAACTTTGCAGCAGGAGGCATATCAACACCAGCAGATGCAGCGTATCTTATGTCACTTGGTTGTGATGGAATATTTGTTGGCTCTGGAATTTTCAAAGCCGAAGATGCAAAGGAACGTGCACGTGCAGTAGTTTTGGCTACAACATTCTGGGAAGATGCTGACAAAGTCATGGAAGCACAAAAAATGATTGATGAAAGACATTCTATGTTAGGCCTTGATGTTCACAACCTTGAGCTTCGCATGCAAGAACGCGGAAGTACAGCATGAGTCTAAACATTGGAGTTTTTGCAGTACAAGGAGACGTTGAGGAAAATCTTGCCTCCACAAGAGCAGCACTAGATGAGCTTGGAATCAAAGGCACAGTAAGTACTGTAAAGACACCTGATCAAATAGCAAAACTTGATGGAATAATACTGCCAGGAGGGGAAAGTACCACAATAGGGCAGCTATCACTTGTAAATGGTTCACTAAAAAAAATTAAAGAAAAAATCGAAGCAGGGATGCCTGCAATGGGAATTTGTGCCGGACTGATACTATTAGCAAAAGAGGCAAAGGATCGTGTAGTTGGGAAAATGGAGCAACCGCTGCTTGACCTGCTTGATGTTAGAGTCGAGAGAAACTCTTTTGGAAGACAGCGTGACTCATTTGAAGCTGACATTTCAATGGAGTCAATTAAAATTCCAAAGTTCAAGGGCGTTTTCATAAGGGCACCAACAATTTTAGAAGTTGGAAAAAATGTTGAAGTCATTTCAAAACTTAATGAAAAAACTATTGCCGTAAAACAAAAAAATATTCTGGCTACAGTATTTCATCCAGAACTGACACTTGATGTGTCACTACACAAGTATTTCATCAATATGATAAAATAGGCCATTTTTACAAAATAAGGAATCTTGGCATCAAGAAGAAAAGCAAAAAGCAGATCACGAAAATCTACATCGAGAAGTTCAAAAAAGAAAAAGCCATTTGGCGGTTATGCAATTAGCTTTGCAGGAAGAAAAGAAACCGTTGAACAAGTTTTTGGAAGAGCAAATGTTGCTCCAAGCCAGATGACAAAAAAGCTCTGGAACTTTATCAAGGCAAAAAGACTAGCTAGACGATAATCAGACACATTTTCTAACTTTATTCTAATTTTGTTAATGTAAATTATTTTAGATTATGCATTGCCTGCAAATCTTTTTTGAATGGTTCTAACTCTGATGGAACTGCAATCGAGATTGAATCTTTTAGCGAAAGACCTTTGTTCTTTTTTTCATTCCACACTTTAGAGTTAAACTCGATTATTTCCTTTGTAAATTTACTCAGGTCTTCAAGGGATTCTGGCTCTACCTGACGCTCTTTGTGTATGCTAGTCTTTGAGTAGATCTGTTGCCACAAATAATCTGAGATAAATGGAGTAATTGGTGCCAATAGCTTCAAAACAGTAGACAATACCTTGTGAAGTGTGTATATTGCTCCTTTCTTTTCATCATCTGAAAAACCCAAGCCATATGCTCTTGCTTTTACCATCTCAATATAATGTGCTGCAAAAAGATTCCATGTGAACTCTCTTATCGCAGTTGATGGAATAAAGAAATTATACTCTTCATATCCTTTTTTGCATTCTGTTATCAGCTTGTCAAGCTCAGACAGTATCCACCTGTCGGCAGTTGTTGTACTGGCTGAATTTATTACTTCAAAACTAGATAGAAAGCGTGCAACATTCCATAATTTGCTTAGAAACTTTTTTGTTGATTCAATTTTTTGCTCAGAACACCTAAAATCATAACCGTGATTAATTTCACTTGCACTCCAAAACCTAAAAGTGTCTGCACCAAACTCTTGAATAACAGGAAGAGGATCTATTGCATTTCCCTTGCTTTTACTCATCTTCATTCCTTTTTCATCAAGACCATAACCCATAATCCAAGCCTCAGACCACGGAGTTTTTTCCGTGAGCTGCTCGCAGCGCAAAATGGTATAGTAAAGCCACGTTCGAACGATATCCTTTGCCTGAGGCCTAATCGTGGCTGGATATGTCTTTTTGAAAAACTCCTCATCTTTTTGATATTTTGCTACAAAAAGAGGTGATACGCTTGAATCCATCCACGTATCAAATGTTCGCTCCTCACCAACAAATTCAGAATTTCCGCACTTTTCACATTTAGAAAATGGAGCCTTGTCTTTCCATGGCTTGTAATATTTTCCAGGCGGTGGCACATGTGGCTCTGAACATTTTTTGCAGTACCATATTGGAATTTCTGTGCCATAAAATCTACGTCTTGAAATCGGCCAGTCAATTGTTATAGAGTCAAGCCAGTTCATCAAAATTTGCTTGTGCATTTCAGGATAGAATGTGATCTGTGATCCAAGCTTTCTTATTTTTTCAACAGATTCTTTTTGTTTTAAATAATACTCTTCCATCGGTATAATTTCAATTGGATTTTTGCTTCGCTCAGAAACAGGAGTTCGATGTACAATGTCTTCTATTTTTTCAACAAAACCAGCGTTTTTTAGATCCTCGGTAATTTTTTCTCTAGCTTGTTTTACCTTGAGGCCTTCATATTTTCCAGCAGTCTTTGTCATCCTGCCATCCAATCCAATCGCAACAATCTCTTCCAAGTTTAGTTCTCTAAACAGCGCAACGTCGTTTTGATCACCGTAGCTACAAACCATCACAGCGCCAGAACCAAACTCCATCTGTGCAGATGGATGAGTCATCACTTTAACATCTCTATTAAAAAGTGGTATGGTTAATTTTTTGCCAATAATCTTTGCATATCTTTTATCATCTGGATTTACAATAACTGTTTGACATGAACACAGTAACTCTGGTCTAGTACTTGCAATGATAACTGAATCATTAGAGTCTTTTACTGTAAATCTCATGTAGACTAGCTTGGTTGTAAGATCAATGTAGTTTATCTCAGCATCAGCTATTGTGGTGCCAGAAACCCAGTCGTAATTGTTTGGTCTGTTTGCAAGATATACTAGATTTTTTTTCCACAACTCGATAAAAGTTGCCTGTGTAAGTGCCCTGTATTCTTCAGAATCTGTTCTATAGTAATTTGCAAAATCAGAGCTTATCCCAAGGCTTTTCATTATCTGAATCATCTCTGCTTCAAGCTCATCAAGTGCTTCTCTGCAGAGCTCCAAGAACTTGCCACGCTCAGTTTCACGCATTCTTATGTTGTACTTTTTTTCAGTGTACAGCTCAACTGGGAGGCCATTTCTGTCAATTCCTATTGGAAAATAGACGTTTTTTCCAGCCATTCGTGCTGTGCGTGCAATCATGTCAATCTGGGAATAATGTGCTGCTGCACCAATGTGCCAAGGACGGCCAGAAGGATATGGTGGAGGTGTATCTATTACAAAATTTTTCTCTTTTGGATTAAAATCATAGAGGTGATTTTCTTGCCACTGTTTTATGATTTTTAATTCTAGCTCTGGATTCCAAGCAGTTTCTTGGATCTTTGGTTCCATTGTTCTATGATTTTGAGATGTTGGATATAATATGCGCACCTTTGTTGTATCCTTCGTATATGTAAACCCCTATTGCCTCAATATTGGATGGCAACTTTGGTGCAAGAATTTTAATTATTTCAGTTGAGAGATTCTCAACTGTAGCCTCACCCTCTAAAAGATATGTTGTATCTTTTGGGACTTGGAGATCAAACATTCCCTTTGGTCCCTCAAATGTAATCTGGTAGTGTGAGCTGTCCTCGTTTTTTAGATATT
>JBQTJY010000127.1:0-11091 GCA_052386635.1 Nitrososphaerota archaeon | reverse complement strand
CCTAGATCGGTTATGTACCTGATGGTAAAATAATTTTCACAGCATTCCGCTAATATGGCAAAAAGAGATGACTACCCATGACCACAGGTTATTGTGTCAAATGTAGGACAAAAAGAGAGATTCAAAGTCCAAGTTCAGTTACCCTAAAGAACGGCAAACCAGCCGTCAAAGGTACCTGCCCCACTTGCCATACCAACATCTTCAGAATTGGTAGCGCGTAGTGGATATTTTCTTTTTTTTAAACTTTGTATAATCAACCACCTGATTTTTTAAAAAATTATTTTTCTAGTATTTCCATTCATCAGAATTACCATTCCATAGAACGCGAAATGGTTTTGGATCTTTTCCAATCTCTTCTTTTATTCTATTTTCTAGTGCAAAAAACATGTTTACCATTGCATCAACACCACCATCTGCAAAAAGATCTTTACCAATTTCGGTGATTCTTTTTTTCTTTTCATTTACATCAGAAGAATCGGGGTTTTGCAGGCAATAGGTTAGAAGATCAATCATTTCTTCTTCTAAAAGAAAATCCATGAATAGGCTTGTTTTTCTTGTTTTTTATACTATTTGAGGCTACAAAATCAGTATTTTCAATTAACTATTTTGGCAGATAGTTTATCATGGATTTGAGCCAAGATTAGTTTGGCCTTTTCCTTGTTGTCGTCTTCTTCTATTTTTGCATCCATTATAGCATCAATCTCATAGCTTTTATCGACAAGTACGTTTGCCACATGATCATCAAGTGTTCCATTTCCAATCAGATAATATGCAAAGACTGTATTTTTCTGACCAATTCTATGTAGTCTGTCTTCTGCTTGTCTATGGATTGCAGGACTCCAGTCAAGTTCTGCAAAAATAACATATCGCGCACGACTCAAGTTTATTCCAACGTTTCCTGCCCTAAGACCTGCAATCATTAGCTTTGTCTTTCCAGCTTGAAACGCATCAATGTTGTCTTGTCTTGCCTTATCTGTTTGACCGCCAATTATAGAAGATGGAGAATATTTACTTAGTTTTTCATGCAACAGCTGGTGAATGTATTTGTGATGACAAAATACAACTACACTTTCCTCAATTTCCATTATGTTTTCAACAAAGTTGATCACGTATGGAAGTTTTGCAACTCCTGCAGCTTGCCGTTCTCCTTGTATGGCTCGCTGGTATGATGCGGATTTGTCAAACATTGATTTAGCATCTCTTTGTTCTTCTTCGAGTTTCTGCCAAATCCTGTTTAGCTCCCTGTGATAATATTCTATATCAGCGTCTATTACTTCCTTGTATCGCACCTTTTCTTTGAGCTCTTTTAGTACATCTGATTTTTTACGTCGCAACATTACATGCTTTCGTAGCTCCTTGTGTAATGATTGTCGTTTGTTTTCAAGAACAATTGCTTTTCCTTTCTCATTTACATAACAGAAATACTCACAAAACTCTTTGAAGCTTCCAAGAAGACCAGGCCTTAGAATATCTACAATAGGCCATATCTCAGAGCCGCGATTATAGATTGGAGTGCCTGACAGTCCAATTCTGTACTTTATTGATTCTAGTGCAGCCAGTTTTTTTACAGCAGCATATTTTTGTGTGGTGTTTGAGCGAAGGTTTTGAACCTCATCGCAGACAAGTGTTTTGATGTTTAGTCTTAGAAGATCGGGTAATCTTTTGTGTAATAATTCATAGTTGATAATGTAAAAATCAAAGTTGCCAAGATCCTGATTTTTTCCATGACGAATAATAAATGATGTGGGGGCTTCTTCGTCAACTAGTCGCCCATTTCGGCTTTTTCTTTTCAAAAATTTACCAATTTCTCTTTGCCAGTTGTTCAAAGTAACAAGTGGAGCTACAACAAGTGTTGGAAAGGCTTGCTTTTCTGTAGCCAAATATGCCAATGTTTGAACAGTTTTCCCAAGACCCATTTCGTCTGCAAGTAATGCGTTTCCGTATGATTTTATTAGAAAATCCAGTCCTTCTTTTTGAAAATTGAGCAGCTTTCCTTGAAATTGTTTTCCTGGGTTTGCACGTACAAGTTTTTCAATCTTTGGGATTCGCTCTATTGGTTTTTGATGATCCACGAGTTTTCTTTTCCAGACAGACTTGGATAGGATCTCAAGTGGATATCTCTCAAGTATCCATTTTATGTGCTTGATGTTTTTCTGACTGTCAGGAACGATTGCTTCGTGTGGGCCATCGCCGTACCAAGATTGAGGTATGACCTTTGAGACCATTGTAACTGCGCGTTGGCCTGTTACCTTCCAGCTCCATGTTTGCGAGTACTTGTCAAGCACGTATTCAAGTGTACCAAAGTTTTTCATTTACTGTATATCCCTAATTTTCACACATAGTGTTGAATCGGTTTATGAATCTTGATTTTTAGCTAATACAAGCGATGGAAATTTATATCAGATCATTGTATTGAGTTGTTTTAAAATTTAATTAACGATGTTTTTGATTTTTACACAGCCACAGTTTAAAGATAAGATAAGCTGTAGTAGGGTATGGAGTTTTTCCAAGATAACGAGCCTGATCTTGAAAAGCCAATCATTATTGCAGCAATGCAAGATATGGGAAATGTTGGTGCTATCGTAATTGAGCACATAAACGAAAATCTTAAGACAAAAAAATTTAGAATCGCAAGATCGTCGTATCCAACCTTTGTTCTTGATATGGGAGGTCACATAAAGCTGCCAGATGACAAGTGGGAGTATAGACACACAAAAGACATGATCATTTTTGGTGGTGGAGCAGGCCAACCACAGGCAACTACAGAGCTACATGCCATATGTCAAGACGTCATTGATATTGCAAAAAAATATTCTGCCAAGTTTATCTATACAGTTGGTGGGTTTCACACCACGCGAGAGTTTGGCAAGACTCCAAAAACATACGTAACTACAACATCAATGTCGCTTACAAAACAGATAGAAAAGATGGACCTAAACACGACTCCACAAAAATCAATAATCACAGGCTTTAATGGTTTGATTCTAGGCTATGCCAAGCTAAATGGAATACAAGGTATAGGACTCTATGGTGAGCTTAATGAGCCATCTATTCCTCAGTACCGTTCGGCAAAAAGTGTCATAAACACATTAGAAAAGCTAACATATCACAAGTTTGGCGACACAAAAGAGCTTGATTCGCTTGCAGATGACTTTGATGAGAAAATGAAAAGCAGATGGTCTGCAGGTTATAGATTTTAAATTTATTTATGTGATTTTGACAAAATGTGGCAATCACATTCGCAAAGATGTGTTTTGTGGTCATTTAGACAGTCGATGCATTCATAGTGTTTGTGTTTTTCACAGTTTGCACAAATCATATGTATAGTCTATCTTTAGCTATTTGAAAAGCTTGTTATTTTGAATTGCCTGTATCAATCTCACTTTTTTTGATTAGTTTGTCAGTCAGTTCCAGATATGCATATGGGTCCATC
Source organism: Nitrososphaerota archaeon (assembly GCA_052386635.1). Taxonomy (GTDB): domain Archaea; phylum Thermoproteota; class Nitrososphaeria; order Nitrososphaerales; family Nitrosopumilaceae; genus VHBM01. Next base: position 7,658 of record JBQTJY010000127.1, on the reverse strand, counting down.
TCTTTTGCAAATCCCTTGTCTATGTTAATAAGATAAATCGAATGTAGTCTTGCGTTTAGTATCTCATCTGCCTCAATTGGCGGGTTTTTATAGAATCTATCACAGAATTTTTTTATTTTTTTGATATCGCTGTTCTTTCTTGCGTTAGGTGGTTCAAGAAAGGTTTTCTGAATTGGCAAAATTCCTATTACTGGAATTGCGAGTGAAAACTTGGAACAGTATTTACTGTATCTTGCAATTTTGCTCATTATTCTTGCAGCATAGTAATCAACAGTATCTAGTGCATGTTCAGGAGGTGTAAAACCTGTTTCTATCTCGATTATTGTTGTACCATCTCCTTTTGTTGCATAAACATCACAAATCAAAATGTCAGAAACTTGTTTTTCAACATCGACTGAGTATCCATGTGCAATTAGATTTGTTGCACAGATTAATTCAAGAACAGAGTGATTGATTTTAACCAAGTTCTGTTTGTACATCTCAATTAGTCGCTGCCTTACAAAGTTTAGTTTTGGCAGATCGTCTTTTTTTAGCTGTGATGCAAGTCGTTCTGTTATTTCATACACATCGTCTTGAAAACGTTCTAAATCCAATTGATGAAACGATGATTTTTAGGATTTAAGAAGTTTAGCTGGTTAGATTTTTACTAATGGGCTCAATCTGCCTTTTGCAGTTACTATTACAATCGAAGTTATTGCTACCAATAGTACAAGTGTGGCTATTGCGCCAAATTCAGGTACAACTGCACCGTTTACAATGTCGACTTGGATTTTTGCAATTTTGTTTGTGTTGATTGAATCACCTTGTTGGACCTTAATTATGTAAGAACCATCCTGTTTCCACAGAGGACCTCCAGTCTTTATTTGGGTCATAAAACTCCCATCTTGGTTTGCAGTTATCTGATCAACTGCAACTATATTTCCAATAGGATTTGTGATGCTAAGCGTAATAGGTATGCTTGAGGTTCCTAGGTTTGATTGTCCTTTTAGTGCGATGACGGTATTTCCAGGATTCAGGTTTTCAGCCCAGATAACAATTGGCAATGTCTTTTTGTAGGTTTCCAAGGTCTGTGCATCTGGAATTACAATGCAATCATTACAATTTTGTGTCATAAATTCAGCATGAGCGTTGCCTATGTATGACGCCAGGACAAGCATTGTAATTGATACTGCTATCGGCTTATGCACGATTAATGGTGTATGAGTATTCTTATGCGTGAATAACTCAATAAATATTGTCAAGAAAGAGAAAAAAGAATAGATCCTAATCTTAACAATCAAAGTAAAAATCAAACAAAGTGACTAGATTCTCTGTACTAGGATTATCACTAATAGTACTTCTCTTAGCTAATGTCCCGCTAGCTCACTCTACGCTGTGGGATTTGATTATTGCTGTAAAACCAGCAAAAGATGTTTTTCAATATGATGAGCCATTGTATATTTCAGGAAATATTGTAAACCATGCGCAAAAACCTGTTGTAAATGCAGAAGTAAAGATAAGACTTGGCTCAGACTCTATAGTTACTACAACTGATTCTGAGGGTAAGTTTTATCACGAGTTTGAGGCAAAGGATAGAATCCCTGGAAAATATATTGTAAATGTGGCAGCCACATCAGAAGATGAGAAAATAGGTCTTGCAAGCACTACTTTCATTATCAAAGGTACTGCTTTGGCATCATCTCAGCTTGCAAAAAGTTTTGATGATGCATACTCGTTGCCTGATAAGGATATTGATTTTGAAAATGATCCAATTACTGCACTACTTTACAAATATCGCCAAGACATTGCAGCAAAGCTAGAAAAGGAAAGAGCAAAGCAACAAAAGTTAGATGACTATCAGAAATTTTTAAATGAACAAAGAAAGATTGCAGAGATGAGACTTCAAGAAAGAATTATAGTGGAAAAGCCAGGCGGTGGAAACTATGTTGGCTCGTGGCAATATGACAGATTTGTTGCAACACTTGATGGGCCTGCAAAAGACATTATTCTTGCGCAGTTAAACTATACAAATAAGATGTGGGAAGAAGCAAAAATCTCTATGCGTCAAGTGCTTGAAAGTGGAGGAACATGGAAAGATGCTCTACAAGTTTTTGTTGATGGGGCAGCTCTTTCAAGAGAACAGATGGAAACATTAACTAAAATTGCTAATGCTACAGACACATCAGGTGATCAGATTAATGGAACACTATCTTATGATTTTCTTGATTCAAGTAAAAATGAAAATGTTACTCAAGAATCACTACAGTTTGATGTTAATGGAACTGCCATACAGACTGGCCTAAAAGGAACGATAATTCGCCTCAATGTAAATGGCACAATAATCGAGTTGTTGGTAAATGGCACAACCATAACCCAGATTACAAATTCTTCAAAAAACTAGAGCATTACTTTTCGATCAAAAGCTAATCAAAATTAGTTTTTTTACAAAAAAGAACAACTTATCAATTCTACGCGGGCCTTATATTGAAAAACTTGCAAATAATTTTAATGAAACATCTATGTATTCCCTGTCCGTCCTGCGATGGAGACAACCTATTTTATACAAGATATGAAGCTCCGCTAAAAGTTCTCCAGGAGCGAAGTTGGCTTTTGTGTAAAGATTGTGGTTATCAAATTCAAATGGATAAATGGAAAAAGTCCGTGTGCTGTGCCTAAAACAGCCTCCTTTTTTATTTTCAGCTAGGTTATAAACCAAATTTTATTATTTTATTGGTTGGGTCTTAAGCGATACGTTGCAACGCGCCTTCTCACCATGTTTGGTGTGCTTATGGCCACATTATTGCTAACAATTGCACTTGTTGGCTCTAACATGGATGTGATCCTAAAGCAAGGAGTTGCCTTTCAGGTACGAAATGAAATAACTCAAAATCCAGCCATTGCAAGCAACTTTGCAAGTGCAGATGAATTTGAAAAATTCGTTCAAGAACAAATCAACCAGCGGTCTAAAGCATTAGGTCTTGACTTGCCTTGGCATTCACCTCAAAGAATTGGATTAACAATATACAAGATTTTAATTTTAGACTTTGGACGCGCAACTTTTCTTACAAGTGATTCTGGGTCTTCTGATGTAAAAGACATCTTATTAGAAAAGATGCCAAAAACTATTCTTCTTTTTACCACAGCAACTATAATAATTTCAATTATAGGTATTTTTCTTGGTTCTCTAGCTAGCAGCAAGATTAATTCAAAAGTAGATAGAATAACCTCAACGTTTGCAGTAGTTAGCAGTAGCTTTCCTGTTTGGTGGATTGGAATGATTATGATCTTTGTTTTTGCCTTTGTATATCAGCTGTTCCCTGCTCGCGCCACTCCTTCGGTGTTGCCATCAGACCCAGGATACATAGCTGCACTCTTGTATCATATGACGCTTCCTTTGATAACGATTGTTTTGATTGGGTTTGGGTCTTGGGCGTATCTTGTTCGTAATTTTATGATTGGAATTTTACAAGAAGACTTTGTTATTGCAAAAAAAACTATTGGCATAAATCAAAAAAAGATAGTTTATGGTCATGCGCTAAAAAATGCCGCGCCACCAATTGTTACTATCTTAGCACTTAGTCTATCAGGTTCTCTTGGCGGTGCAATAATTACCGAAGCCGTTTTTGATTGGCCTGGCATGGGTCGCCTTTACTTTGAGGCAATTAGTGTTATGGATCTTCCTGTGATTATTGGTGCAACATATATCTTGACAGTGTTTTTCCTTGCAAGCATTTTTGTCGCTGACTTGCTTTACGGATATTTTGATCCAAGGGTAAAGACGAGATAATATGAGTACAACCCTAAACGAAATTGGTCAAGAGTTTGTAAGAAACAAAATTGGCCTTGTTGGAATTGGTATTTTGGTTGCGCTTTTTATTATTTCAATTATAGCTGTTCTTACAATACCGCTTGAAACTCTCAAAACATGGAATAATCCAGAAAGTTGGTTAGGGTTTCCAAAAATAGCACTTCCTGCATGGGTAAACCTGTTTCTTTCTGAAAAAATTCCAGAGCACCAGATTTTAGCAAGTTCTAAAGAGTCGCTTCAAAGAGTAGGAGATCTTACCGTATTTTCTCAAGAGTTTAGTGTCGTTTTCGAGTTTGTTTATTTTACAAATGTCTTTATCTACGAATTTACAGCAAAATATTCTGGAGCTCCGCTTTTACAAATATCTGTATTAAGACCTGATGGTATAACTGTAGAACTTCTATCACGTTCATTACCATATTCTGAATCTGTAGTACATCATGAACGTGTATTTTCAACAGATGATGCAATCAAAAAGAATCTTTTCTTACAATCCGAAAAGTTTGGTTTTTCCTTAGATGACATTTCAGCTGAGCAGATTGTTTTTTCAGAATCTAGCTCACAAAAAGTTTTAGAGGGAAGATATGTATTTTTAATAAGACTTGTTGGTGTAAGTTTAGAAAATGAGATTATCGAGTCTAACTTGATTTTAGGTGGCAAGGTTTTTGGGTTTGTTGGAACAGATGAGCTTAGACGAGACCTTTCTGTGGGATTATTGTGGGGCACACCGCTTGCTTTGTTTATTGGCATAGCAGTGGCTATTGGTTCTGTTGTTATGGGACTATCGTATGGTGTCTATGCAGGATTCATTGGGAAAAAAACTGATGAAACTATGATGAGATTCAATGATGTGATTTATGCACTTCCTGCATTACCATTTTTGATTATACTTGCAGTAACTATTAGTAATAGTATTTTTGTGATGATTGGTTTTCTTATGATTTTTGGCTGGGTTGGGATTGCCAAGGTCTCACGCAGTATGGCGTTGCAGATCAAGACACGGCAATATGTTGAGGCCTCAAAAATAATGGGCCAGCGTAGCTCAAAGATAATTCTAAAACACATTTTACCTCAGCTTTTGCCTTATGCATTTGCAAGTGTGGCAATTTCTGTGCCTGCGGCAATCACGACAGAAGCAGGCCTTAGTTTTTTGGGCCTAGGGGATCCTAGTTTTCCAACATGGGGTCAAATTCTTCATGATGCAAGCATACATGGTGCTGCTGCACGAGGTCTTTGGTGGTGGGTTGTACCTCCAGGATTAATGATAGCAGTAACAGGGCTAGCTTTTGTGTTTATTGGAAATGCATTGGATACTATAGTCAACCCAAGGCTTAAGCGATAACTATCTAATGCTTTTCTTGCGGCACAGAATCTAAAAGATTCTGTCTCTTAGCACCAGATATGTGGCGCTCTGCTTCACATGCCTGACAGATCGAAGAATCATTGTATGTTCTTATTCCACATTCACAAGATTTACACTTGCATTCAACTGGAGTTTTGAGCATTGGTTTATTTGAGTAATTAAAATAATGAATTTAATTCTTTAATAGCGCAAAATTTCGTATTAGCTCTACTGTAGTATCATTTAGTTTAACTGTGTATGCTGCCGAGTTTTCATCTTCCGATGTTGACAAGAGTTCTGCAAATTTTGTCTTGTCTTTTCCACGTTCATACATTCCACCTGTCTCCTTGACACATAGTGGAAATTTTTGCATCTTTACTTGGTTTTCCTTAAGATAAGCTATGAATTTTTTATAGTCTTCTGTTTCATACCAATCGTGATTTTTTTCTTCACATGCGGCAATCCAAGCATCAATTGTGTTTTGATAAATTGCTTTTTTTCTTAGCTCATCTAATGTCATACTGTGGTTTTAAAAGTCGGCTCTTTTCATCTTTGAGCCACAGCGTGGACATTCGGCTCCCTTGAACCTGTTGCTACAGGTAAGACAAACATACTTTACAGTTGGTGTTTGATTTAGTCCAAAAAATCCGCCACCACCAAAATTACCATATCCACGCATTCTACTCATATATCGCCTTCTAAGCATCAGTGGAAACGCGATAAAGATTGCAAGTGCAGCTCCTAGTCCATATGGAAATGGAAGTATCATTTGTAGACCAATGCTTACTGCCAAGCTTGCAAATAGAAATATCAAATACGTTTTATAATTAAACAAGACAACATTCATCTACTAAAAAACCTTATAAAGTTTTGTCACATTTTCATCTGATTTTTTATCGGGTTTAATCAATCACAGTCATACTAAGTTGGTTTCCGTTACTGTCCCATGCAAAAATGTCATCATCATCGTATGGTGATTGTACTATGAGAGAAACCAACCCAAAAAAATTGTGCAGATCAGTTAATGATGGTCTTGCAGAACCACTTGGATGAGAATGAACTATACCTACATAATCTAGATCAAGTGGCAGAAAGGATTGTGGAAATCCAGCAAAGGTTGGATCACTGTAGGAAAAAGGTGGGATGACCAGACCATCAATGAGAATATTTCCTTTTTTTGATTTTCCTTTTAAAATTAGAATCCCTTCGTTTGGATGCTTCATCTTGCAAAAAGACAAGATTCCGTCACGCACATCTTTTTTTAATGAAATATGCCTCTCAAATTTTGCTTTTTTAAATATCACACATGATAATTTTTTTAAAAACTAATTAAGTTTAGGTAAAAAATTTTGCTTGTGCGTTAATTTGTTAAAACTTTGTATGTTGTGTCAGATATTACTTGTAGTCTATTTTCTATGTCAGAAACAAGTTCAGGAATCTTTTGATTAATTTCTTGTATCTCTTTTTTTAAATTCTGAATTTTTGATTCAGCGTCCTGTTTGTCAGATATATTTTTTGATGCATCTTTTTCAAGTCTTTCTAATTTGTTGCTATTAAAGCTGCCAACTTTTTTTTCTGTCTCCTCTTTTTTGTGAGAAAAATCTAATATTTTTGAGATATAGTTATCAAGTGATGATATAGTCTCATCAATGTTTGCAATAGTTTTTTCATGATCTTTTACGGAAACTGAACCACCTTGAACACTTTTTTTTGCGGCAAGTAAGATTTGGATGATGTTTTCCTTATTGGAAGTATTGAGTACGTCAAAGGGTTCTGCAACTAGTTTTTCAAGAAGTTGTTTTTGTGGTTTATCAAATGAGGACACGTATTCATATCTACTCAATGGTCGTGAAATTTTTGCAAATTGTGTGTTAATGTCAGATTTGATCTGGTTTTTTTCGTTTTCTAAATTATCGATTGTCTTTTTTATTTTTAAAAAATCCAGATACTCTTGCGAAGTCTTTATTTTTTCAATCTCGTCTTTGTTTGTCTTTATTTTTATTTCATATTCTTCAATGTTTTTTTGTATCTCAGAAATTCTTGTATGCTTTTCTGCCAAAGTTTTTTGCAATTCGTTGATTAATGATATATTTGATAAAACTTCAGTAGTATCGTCTTGAAGTTTTTTGTGATTGTTGACAAGTTTTTGAATTTCAGACTGAGTTGATGTTAGTACAGCAAGAATGTCTTTTAGTTTTGATGCATATTTTTTTGCAAAGATATGAATTATTTTTGAATTCCTGCCTAACACATCACCAATTTTTTTTAAAATTTGTGTAGTCTTTTCATTAAATTCTAAAACATCATTAATTGATGTTATTTCAGAAAATTTGACCTTACATTCATTTTGTATGGTTGATATTACTTCTGCTTTTCCTCTTACAACTATAACCTGTAATCGCTTGTCAAGCTCATCAACCTTAAGATTATCTTGTTTTAGCTCGTTTGCAATTTTTAAAACTTCATCTATGTTGGACTCGATTTTTTTCTTAAACGATTTTACCTCGGCAACAATAGTTTTTGCTCGCA
>JBQTJY010000126.1:0-19945 GCA_052386635.1 Nitrososphaerota archaeon | reverse complement strand
GCACAAGCAGAAACGATAGCAATAAAGGCATAAGCTTATCGTTTTTCATTAATGTCTACATCAGGTTTTGTAAGCAAAACTGTGGATGTAGACAAACGAACGTTTTTGGTACAAATGCTAAAGTTCGATAATGGGAATTTTGTTTCAGTTACAGAAGGCTCAAAAAAAATTGGAGCAATGGTTGCATCAATTGGAACCGGCCCTGCTCCTACAACTGCAACTGTAATCCCATCAAGAACCGAATCTTTATTTTTAAAATTAACAGCAGAAAAACTCTCTACCATTACAAAGGGAATTAGTATAGTTACAATTTCTGTCTCAAAAGAGCTTGATTCAAATTCTGCCAAATTGCTAGTTGGCAAAATAATGGAGCTTGCACAAAATGACTGATCTTAGAACCTATCTTGGAATAATAAAAAAATCAGGCCAGCTAAAAACCATACGAAAGCAGGTATCTACAAGGTATGAGATTGCAGCAATTACTGCAAAGCTAGATGGCTCTTATGCCGCGCTTTTTGAAAATATCAAGGGTACCAAGTTTAGGGTTGTAACTAATCTAGTTGGAACAAGGAAAAGGTTTGCACAGGCAGTTGGCGCAAAAGAGTCTGATATTCACAAAAGAGTAATTTCTGCAATAAGAAATGCAAAAAAGCCAAAAACTACAACAAAAGGACTTTTTTTTGAAAACAGGGCAAAAAGTATTTCAGCCCTGCCAATCATAAAGCATTTTGAAAAAGAGCTAGGACCATTTATCACCTCATCAATAATTTATGCAAAAAATCCAGAGACAGGTGCACAAAATTCTTCGTTTCATAGATTGATGCCTTTAGATCAAAGACATTTTTCTGTAAGAATGGTTGAGGGAAGACATTTGCATCGAACATTTCTGGATGCAAAGCAGCACGGCCAAGACCTAAAGGTTGCAATAACAGTTGGCGTACATCCTGCAATTTCTATAGCTGGGGCATATCAGGCAGAGTGGGGAAAAGACGAGATCGAGATTGCAAACTTGCTTCTAAACAATAGATTATCAATGACAAAGTGCCCGTTTTCAGGCCTCTTTGTGCCCTCTGGTGCAGAAATTGTCATGGAAGGAAAGATTCTGCGTGATAAGACTCACAAGGAATGGATGGTTGAGATGCTAAGGACATATGATTTTGCAAGGCAGCAGCCAGTTTTTGAGCTAGAGTCACTATACTATAGAAACAATCCAATTTTCCATGATATTTTATCAGGATACTCAGAACATAGATTGCTTATGGGAATGCCAATTGAGGCAAAACTAACTGGCGAGCTAAAACGAGCATATCCACAGACAAGGCAGGTCTGTCTTACAAATGGCGGATGCAGCTGGCTCCATGCAGTTGTGCAAATAAGAAAAAAAAGAGAAGATGATGCAAAAAAAATTATCAAAAAAACATTTGAAACACACAGGTCACTAAAGATGGTAACAGTAGTTGATGAGGACATTGACCCTACAAGTGCAGAGTCTATCGAATATGCGATGGCAACAAGGTTTCAGGCAGACCGTGGCTTGGTAATACTAAAAAATGTACGTGGCTCTAGCCTTGATCCGTCAAGTGATCAAAAAAGGCTAAAAACTGCAAAGATGGGCCTTGATGCAACAAAGTCATTTTCCAAAAGAAAGGAAGGATTTGAGATTGCCAAGATTCCAGGCCAAAACAAAACCTCGCTAAAAGATTATTTTTAATAATCCTAAATAGCTTCAAAAGGTGAAAACATGGAAACTGCCTATGTTCTAATTAACTGCGATTTGGGAGCCGAGACTCTGATAATAAATGAGCTAATGAAAATACCTGAGATAAAAGAAGTACGAGGAACGTTTGGCGTTTTTGATATTTTTTGCAAAATTGAGGCAGATAAAGAAAAGATAACAGAAATAATTACAAACAAGATTAGAAGGATACCAAAAATTAGAAACACAAACACGCTTCAGGCCATACTATCGCAGGGTGGCAGATAGCTTTAGGCTTTTTTGTCTTTTTGAGACATTCTAAAAAATTCGCTACTTTTGATTTTATTAAAATATTCAGTTACCTCTTCATCTGTTAGCTCAGAATCTGTGGTTTTGGCAATTTCTAACATACATGAAGTTAACTCCTTTTTTGTGTGCTCATCTATGAGCTTTGAGCAATGCCTGCAAGTTTCATCCATGAATAAATTACGTCTACCAAGTACAAGAAGTTTCTAAATTTCAGTCTCTACTACATTTACAGTCAAAAGAAGAGGGCGCGAAAGTGGCGTAGGATTATCAACGCTTTCCCAAACAAAAATCTGAACAGTATATGTTCCTGCCTGAGTTGGTGTCCATGATTGTGCCGGCGAAAATGTCTGATATGGAGAAAGCATTCCTGTAAGCCAAGAAAGTGAAACTACGATGTCGTTTTCATTGTGAATTTGTACAATGTATGCAAACTTTTGATTCCTGTCCTGGCCGTTTGATAGATCTGCAACTATCATGACTTGGTTGTCAACCTGTATTGCATTATCATCATCTGCAACTAGCTTTGCGTCCTGCAAAACAGAGTTATCTGTTACTGCAAAAGAAAACACAAAAGAGGACGTGATACATATGAAAGAAACTGCGATCACTGCGAATTTTTGCAACATCTAGGATAAAGTGATGCACCAGATAAATCCCTTAGGATATAATACCACAAGTTTTCCTAGCTTTAAATTATCCACTATCACAAAGTTGCCATGTCTACACAAAACATAGAAAAAGCTGCCACATCACAAAATAGAGACATCATATACATTGGCAAAAAACCGCTAATGGCGTATGTTACGTCTACGCTGATTCAGTTGGCAACCTTTCCACAAGTAACTATCAAAGCAAGAGGACTAAGCATAGGTCGTGCAGTAGATGTAGCACAAATCATCTTACGCAAGACAGATGCAGGACACTCTATAGGAAACATCAAGATAGGCTCTGAATCACTAGAGTCACAAGACGGACGAACAAGAAACGTTTCCACCATCGAAATCGCAGTAAAGAGAAACACCTAAGAGACCTCTTTACTAGACATTTTTCTTAAATCATTTATCAAATCTTTGCTTTACCTAAACCCTCATTAATTATTCTTGTATACTCTTACTATGAAATCAGCTGAAGGAGAATGGGTAAACCTACTTGCAGAGGTATTTGAGAGGCTAACTGACAAACATGCCTCAATAACATATGCCTTCAATGACGTAACATTTGAGCTAGACAGGTCAAACACTGGTGGAAAATTTCTCCCTGCAGGTAAGATCAAGATAAACGGCAAGATAACAATAACTGCGGGCTAAACATGGATACTAGACTGTCTGTTGATCTGCTAAAAGGAATAAAGAGCGGCACACTTGAGATAAAAGAAAACAACAAAGAGTCAATGCAGTTTACTGCAGACAAAAACATAATCACAATAAATCTAATCGATCTTTCCTTTAACATCCCTTCCTATACAAGCATATTATCAAAGCTAAGTGATGCTCACGAGTTTGCAAAAAACCTAAAAGAAAATCACTTGACATTGCACATAGCTCACAACGGCAAAGTAATCATGAAGCTTGGCAAAAAAGCTAAACCAAAACTTTCTCGCCTGATTACAAAAAGTAGTGCAGTTGAGATAACTGATTTGCGTGAGCTTCGAAAGTTAGACAAAAGATTGCGACAAAAATAGATGCATGAGACAAATCAAGGCAAACACTCATTTACCACGATCTGAGCTTGTGGCTATGGATATTTTAGAGTGGCATCAAAGGGAGGCTCTAAAAAACAAGTAGTGCCTTCTCTTACAAGGAATTAGTTTATTGTTTTTATGATTCAATAAGATGGTTTCAAGTTTTGAAGGGTTTAGATTTTTACAAGTTTTTTATGGATTCAAAATTAAGAACATATGCAATAATTGGAGGTGCAGTTGCCGCTGCAGCTATAATCATAGGTGTTGTAGCAATTACGGGTGCTTTTGATAACAAAATGGACACATCAACCCAAATAACAGAGCAACAAACAACAAATTCACAAGAAGAAACTGTCACTTTTAAAGAAGAACAACCGCTTGGTTCGACTGCTGAAATAACAGAGCTGCAAACAGATTCGCAACCCTATCGACTAAACACATCATGTGAGATGCTTTATGCTATGAGTTCAAGTGAATACCCAAACGGCGAGAAACTACACTCACTTAGCATAACTGGCGTGGTCTCAAAATATCAAGAAGAATTCAAGCCCTGGCTTGAAACATTTGCAGATGAGCAAAGACTGCGCGCATTTATAGATCAAGGCTTCTCACCAGAATTTCTTGATGTTTTTGCAGAGGCTGTAATACTAGAATACTCAATTAATCCAGAACTCAAGCCACTAGTCAATATGGCATTGGACCCAAAAACTACAACTGTCGATGTAAACAAAATTTTTGAAGAAGACAATTGTTTGGAATATTATGTTTCACGAAAGGGTCCAGAGACCCCACAACCATAGAATTTTGCTTTTTTAAAATCTAGTGCGAAATAATTCCAGACCCTTTTATCCCATATCCTACCAAAACAGAATAGCAGCCTAGCCCACATTCTTCACATCTTGGCTTTAAGGAGTTTTTCTCCGCACTGCCAATACAGCATGGCATTTTTTCTCTGCCCATGTGATCAACTGATAGTATGGCCCAGGTTGGGCAGTCAACAGGAACCACTCCTTTTCCTCCCCAACTTTTCTTCATCAATTCAAGTTGGCTATCTGGATTAATGATATAGTCTCCATACTCTTTTTTCATTTCAATGATTTGATCAACAAGCTTGGTTCTCTTTTCTCCAAATGGTAGCCATAACGGATCGCCTTTCATAAAAGGTGTATGAAACTGGAATCCAATCTTGTTTGAATAATCTTGCCAGTCCTCAATTACATTTCGTACTGTCATGTAATTTCTTGAGTTTATAGTCATTGTAATCCAGATGTCTTTCCATGCTTTTTCTCCATTGTTTTCAACATAATCAATTACATTTTTTCTTGTTTTTGCCCAAGCGTCTTTGCCACGAATTTCGTCGTGGATTTGTTCTGTACCATCAATTGATACCCAGTAAAAGTAAATGTCCTTTAGCGAGGGAATTGGAAATGTGCCGTTTGTAACAACACAGATGCGTTTTGGAAACTCTTTTACAAAAAGCTCAACCACATCTGGCCGTAGCATTGGCTCACCGCCAACAAGAGTAATTATAAAGACGTGTTGTTTTTTGAATTTCTCATCTATGATTTTTTTCCACTGCTCTACTGTAAGATCCTCGTTTTCCTTTCTGTTTAGCCACCAATAACAGTGCTCGCAGTGAAGATTGCAGACATTAATTATGTCAGCAGAGCCATATAGCGGGCTTTTTCGATTAAAAAATTTGTAGCCTGCATATTTGAGTCCAATATGAAAATACAACGGAGATTCGCGTATTATTTGTCTAAATCCCCTTCCCATAATTTCCATTTAGGGAAAAATCACCATTGATACTATACAGCTATTATTGTAATTAATACTATTGAAATAAAAAACTAAATTATCACTGCGAGGTGCTGTTGTCTTTCTGTCTTGGGATTTTTCCTTCGCTATCAAAACTATTTTGTGATGTTGGGTCGGTAAATCCATGTTTTGCATTCAAGTAGGTGTTATAGCTGATAATGTCTCCTCTTGTTGATGATGCCTTTTTCTGAAATGCCTTCATGGCTTCCTTTGAGCTTGCTCCGCTTTCAAGTGCCTTTGTTTTTGCTTCCTTACCTGCGGTTGTTTTTTGTTCCGTGAATCCAAACTGATCCAAAAAGATTCCACGAACATATCCGTCCATGTCAGCAACAAATGCTTCAAAGGACTTTCTTGCAGAGTTTAGTGTTGATTCGGCATCTAGTGATCTAAGATCCTTTTTTAGCTTCTCTTGTGCAAGTTTTCTTTGCTCATCAACGTTGATCTTGTTTTGCTCAATTTCTCTTTGCTTTTTTTGTTCTTCTTCCTGCAAGTTTCTTGATGCATCCATTTGTTTTACCAAGTATTCAGAAAGTGGGTTGTTTGTCAGACTATCTTGTACTAGTGTTTGAACGCCAGTAAAGTCAGGCGGAATAAATGCAGGTTCCTTGACGTTGTAAACAATTATTGTAGATACTTCTTCAAAACCATCTTTTGCTGCAATTACATTTGTATAATGTTTGCCAGAATTTGCAGGAGCTAAACTTATCTTAAATGAACCATCTGTGTTGCTAACTGTACTTGCTTGATCCTCGCCAACAACTGCAGTTACTGATACCCCTGCAACAGGTTTTCCAGCACTGTCTGTTACCCTTCCAACAATAACTGGCACATCGCCTGAATCAAATGGGCTTTTTTGAGGAAATCCCTTTATGACAAGACTGTTTGTTGTTGCGCTAGCAAACACTATACCGCCTGATATAACTACGGCTAGTAGTAGTGCTACAAGACCAATTGAGGTATTCACGATTTGGCTTTTGCAAAAAAAAGTTAAGACCCAAGATGCATATTTTTGATCAAACAACTGTACTTTTTTTATCTAGCTATAAAATCAGATGAAACTATTGAAAAATCCTATTATTCTATTAATACCGCCTATGATGGCTTTGATATAATCAAGCATATTTGTCTCCCTAGATTAGCGGCTAGTCTTCAAATTTGATAATAAGCTGTTACTTTGCTGTATTTTACTAACTATATACGAACAGTACACAATCATCCTAAAAGTAATTTGAATTCAGATTTTATCTATATTCAAACAAGGCGTTCCATCGTGCCAGCCAGTTAATGACTTCGGCATAGTATGGTGTTTTAAAGGTCGTCTCCATTATTTTTTTTCTAAAATCAAGATACTGTCTTCTACTCCAGGTATCAAGTGCTACTTTGCGAAATTCCTTGTCGTATAAAGTTCGATGAAGCTCATCTTCAATATTTTCATCATGAGCTGGTTGATTGCCTTCCTCTTTCCAGTAAAGCCATTTACTATATTCATCTTGAGCCCACGAAGAAAGGGTTTCAGGTACTTGAGGATGTCTCTTATTCATCATAGCACATGCAAAATACTAGCATTGCACGCTTTTATACTCGTGTAGAAAGCGCATTCCACCTTTTCGAATAGATGGTACCATTATATTAACAGCTCGGGCTTGAATGATTTTTAATTAAATCAAATAAAATAATAAACAATATTGGAACAAAAAATAGAACAAATTATTTTACGACTGCAAAAACAAGCCGATTACGAAAATAAACACAAAGACAAAATCGCACATGAAAAAAGAATGCTTGCTATAACAAAAGAGACAGCAATGTTCTATAACATACTACTAAAGGCAGCAAAGGCAAAAAAGATTCTTGAAATCGGACTATCAACAGGTTATTCAACGCTATGGTTTGCAGATGTAGTTATCTACAATACAAAAAAATCAGAAAGACAAAACTCCATAACTACGATTGAGCAGAGCAAATACAAAATACAGATAGCCAAGAAGAATTTTCACGAGGCCGGGGTTTCAGAAATAATTGATATCAAAGAAGGAATAGCACTGGATGTTCTATCTGATTTATCCAAAAAATTTGAAAAAAGTCAAGACTTGCTTGATTTTGTGTTTATTGATGCAGATAAGGAAAATAGCATCGAGTATTTTGAAACATGTCTTCCCATGGTAAAAAAAGGCGGAATAATAGCAGCAGATAACATTCTGGATAATGATGATATGAAAAAATATGCAAAATACGTACAAAAAAAGCCTGATGTTATCTCAGTTACAGTACCAATAGGTTGGGGAGAAGAAATCACATTCAAAACAAAATAAAACAATTTGGCATCCTCAAAATTTGATCAAATAAGACATACCTAATCTTTAAGAACTTTTAATCTTACAAAGAAAATACACATTTAATGTGATATGAGGAAATGGCAGATTATATTCTAAAAGATATTGAGGAGCTTAGCAAGTCAAATAGAGGAGATTTACAACGACTCAACCAGATCAAGGATGATTTTGAAAAAACCAAGATCATAACACTGCCAGACAGAAAGTATGTCGAATCTCTAGCCTCACGATATCTAAAAGAAGAGCCAAAAGAGAAAAAAAGAGATTTTATGAAATCATTTCAAGAGTTATCATTTAAGAAACCTAGGATGCCAGAACCCACAAAGGAATCCTTAACTCCACAAACCCAAGAGTCTACAGCTCAAAATACAGAACAAACAAAGTTGGCCGAAGTTAAATCCGACAGTAAAAAACCATTGCTGCAAAAAAGTCAGCGCCAACCACAACTATTTACAAAACAAAGAGAATGGAAACCAACTGGCATTATGCCATCAAAAAAAATTCTGTTTATTGCAGCACCAGTAGTTGTAGCAATAATAGCAATAGGTGTGGCAGCAACTCAATCTGATTTTGGTGATTTCTCTAGTCCAATTAGTATAACGCCAAAGATTACAGGACTTTCAATATCTACAGATCAGCGTTCCTACAACAAAGGTGATATTATTTCGATTTCTGGAACCTCTGAGACATCAGCTGGAAATGAAATCAAGTTGTCAATTCAAAATTCTGATGGAAAGCTAGTCTGGTCTGAAAGTGTTAAAATAAAAAGTAACGGCAAGTTTTCAACGCTTTTGATTGCAGCAGGTGCTGGCTGGAATGATGATGGCGAGTATACGCTAAATGGAGAGCATGGAAGTTTAACAAACCAGATAAAATTTGATTTTGAAGCATAAAACTAGTTTATGCCATTGCGATTTTTATTTTCTGAGATGGATGATTTGATATTTTTTTGTGTATTTCAGCATGGTCTTCCTCTTTGAAGATAAGTTCGCATCTATAACATTTCCATGCTGTTGTGGTCATCAAATAATATTATACAATTTTTGTATTTAACCACCACGAAGCTTTCATCCTTAAAAAAATCCTACAAAATCTTAATCAAAGTACAAAGGAGTGGGAATCTTTTTTAATTCTAATTTAACGAAAGTTGTTTTAGTAGGCAAGCAGGTTCACATAATGTGCAAGTCTTAATCTCACACAAAAGATCGTCCTACTTGCCTAGTCGGTATAATATGTGAAAATTCCTAAAAAGGAATACGTAGAATTTCTACTACTTGCTGTAGGCAAAGCTAATATGATTTGGTCTTGATTTTAAAAGAAAATGCCAGTAGACATTATCAGAACAATCAACCGTGTTGGAAAATGGTCTGTTAATAGAGCAATTGGAAAAAGACGACCGCTGATTGCAGTATTTTCACTCACTCACTACTGTAACTATTACTGCCCAATGTGTCCATTTGGTGATGCTGACAAAGAAGGACAGCTAAACATTGCAAGAAAAAATGATCTAACAACAGATCAGTGGAAGCAGATCTTTGAGAAGGTTTCAAAGTATTGTATCTGGTGCATTGTTGAAGGCGGTGAGCCAACAAGCCGTCCTGACTTTATGGATCTGATAAAACATCTTTACTCACTAAAGATGCCAATTACATTAATCACAAATTGTTCGCTGCTACACAAAATTGATCTTGATGAACTGAAACAATACATTCAGTTCATTACATGTAGCATCGACTCTGTCTTTGAGGAATCATATTGCAAGGTTCGTGGTGTTTCACCACAAATGTATCATAGAGTAATGGAAAACCTTCAGCTTTTAAAAAAACACAACGTTCCACACTACTTTAATTCCGTAATAACAAAATGGAATACTGATGAGTTTATTTCCGGAAGCTACTTTGAACGTGCAAGAGATCTTGGCGTTCCATCAGTATCGCTTACCTTTGTTGAGGATAGATCTGATGTACAATACAGGCTAATTCCAGAAAGAGAAACAATCATCAAAGTCTGCAAAAGTATACTTGAGCACATAAAATCAGGCAAATCTCCTCAGGTAATGATTCCGCCACAATATTTTGAGCAAATAATCGAGCATGGAAGAGGAATTTTTGATGAGTGTGGTGTTTGGAAGTCAATATTTGTCAATGGAAATGGAACGGTAATGGTTCCATGCTGGAAATACACAAACCCCGCAAACTCGTATTCATTGCTTGAAAAAAGTGTATCAGAAATCTGGGATGCACCACAATGGGAGATTGCAAAAACATGTCATGACTGCGAAGTACTTGGCTGTGTTTGGTACTCATCACAACCAGTTACTACCTTTGCACAAAACTACATGAGGGGACTATCAAAGATGATTAGCCAAAAAAAGCCAGAGATTACAGAGGCTATGGCAAACTAGTTTCAAAAAAGAAAAAAATTAGATTAAAAATATCTACTTTAGTTCGAAAAATCGTACTTGCAGTTTGTACATTTTGAGCCTAAACCGAAATATTTCTTACATTTTGGGCATGTCATGTATAATGATTCGTGATTTTGCTTCATAATTCATTATAGTCAATACTTGTTTATTTTTGATAAAAGGAAAATTTACCACTCTAGGATTTTGATAAATGGCAAGAACAGTCACACTTTGAAATAAGATGAGGTGTGTGGGCAGATTCTATATGAGTATGTTGTACTTTATGGTTTTTCTGACATCTGTTGCAGTATTCCATGGTTTTATGATGTGCTGGTTATAAAAAAAGAAATTTCTAGATGCCGGTATTTTCAGCCTTTGTAATCTCCAAGTATACCTTGTCTCCAACTGAGAGATTCATCTCTTTGTACTCGTGCATGTCAAGCTTTATCGCTGTTACTCCGCCAGGCATGCCACCCATTCCTGTAAACATCTTGTTTAGCTCCTTTACCATGTCATTCATGTTGCTAAACCCCATAACCTTTGAGCCAAAAGGCGAAACAGGTGAGGAATTATCCATTAATTCTTTTGCTGACATCAAAGATACCAGAACATATGGCTTGCCATCTGGTGCTGCGTCTATGCTTTTTACAACATACTCCTTTTTCATATAATGCCTCTATAACCATCTAATATAATTTTAAACCTAAAAATTTACTTGAGCGCAGATTCTCCAGTTTCGCCGGTCTTAATTTTTACCAGTTTGTCTACTTGGTAAACAAAAACTATGCCGTCTCCTTTATCGCCTGTCTTTGCAGATTCTAAAATTGCATTTACTATCCTCTCATGTTCGCCGTCATTACACAAGATCTCAATTTTTGATTTCGGTATGAAATCACTGGTTTTGTTTCTCCATCCCATGTGGACTTTGTGAATCCCTGAAATTTTTACTTCATAAGATGAAAATGTAGAGATACCAAGATTTGCAAGAGCAGCCTGCACGTCGTATAGTTTTGAGCTCCTGATTATTCCTTCAACTTTTAACATGGAAAAGGATCTGAACATACCAAAGATAAACATTATTCTTGTACTTTATGCGCTTCAGAGAGACGCGTATAATTCCTACGCAACTCTTTATAAGAAAAATTTCAAACTAATATCACTAGTTAGTGCCTTGACCATTAAGTGGAGGCAGGTCCCGTCCCCTTTTTAACTGCCTCCACCAAAATTTTCTTTTATTGAATTATTGCTTTAGGATTTCATCTCTTAATTTTATTACATTATCAATCAAGTCCATTATGTTCACATCGCTTTCTGTGCTAAAACAAAGAATTTTCTCACCTTCGAAGATCATAGTTACACGGTAAACTTTTTCATATTTTGTTAATGCAAAAACTGGCGCTCCAATTTTTTGCTGAAATCTGAGGCGTGCCTTCCATCTGTATAATGCCTGATTTAGTGAGGTCTCGGTTTCAAATGGACTAAGATAGGATGTTAATCCTTCCTGCATCTTACCATAGACTCGTGGGGCATCATAAATTCCTGCAAATCTGATTTTTTTATCTAGCCTTAGTATCTTATCACAAAACTCATCATAATTTTTGGTGCTAATAATAGATAATACGAATTGTTCTATTTAAAATTGAATTTATTTTATAAAACCATTTTTGAGAGAAGACCACAGTTTTCAGAATAGTCAAGCAACAAGCTTCCGGCGCGTATGTTGATTGCACCAACGTCAAGCAGAATTTTTCGTAGTTTCTTTCCATCCATTTTGTCTTTTGCCTCGCTTTCAAATTGACTGATTAACTCAAGAATTTTTTTTGATTTTTCATCATCAATAGGAAGATTTGTTATCTTTTGTCTTAGCTCCTCAATTGTTTTGATGTCAGCTGGCATAATCCAATGATAATTTTAAGTAAAGATAAGTTTTATTTGCAAAAAATTAAACTAAAGGTACCTACTTTCTGTTTTTCTTCTCTAAAATATCGATCATTTCGTTAACAAGATAGTCGCCATCTTTTACATGGTCAATTCCTACTATCTTTTTCATTCGCAGCATTGTTTCATTAGAAACGTGTAGTTGTACCATACATGATTACTTCACTTAGGTCATATAAGTCCACAATATTGCTAAAGTTGATTTGTTGGCTAGCCTATCAAAACTATAAGACTCAATCAACTAGCTTGATCTGTCTTTAGCTCAGAAATTACTTCATCAAGGATTTGTAGCTCGCCTTGAACTGTATTTCTAAGCGAAATTACATTATCTTTTGATTCAGATGTTGTAAATTGAGGAATGCTTTGATTAATGGTCTCAAGTCTTTTTTGCTTGCGATCTCTATATTGAGATAAAATATCTAAAGCCTTTTGCTTGCCCACGCACTTGGTCATTTTGATTACATTTAATGGTTTGTAATTGAGGTAAGAAAACTCTGAGCTTTTTTCTTGATTTAAAATAATTCAAGTGTTGATTGAGTTAAGAATTTGAATAGTTGATATGAAAAACTACACATGACAAAACTAGAAAAAGCTGAATTATTTGCAAAAGAAAAACACTCCAAAATGACTAGAAAGGATGGAACTACGCCTTACTCCTCTCATCTGGAATCTGTAGTTAACAGACTAAAAAGCATGGGGATTGTAAATGAAGATGTTCTTTGTGCTGCATGGCTTCATGATACTATGGAAGATACCAATACCAGCTTTGATGATATTTTTGAGCAGTTTGGGCGAGATGTCGCAATTCTTGTCTCATCACTTTCAAAGGATGCAAAATTATCTAAAAAAGATAGAGACTCACAATATGTAAAACAACTAAAAAGTGCGCCGTTTGAGGCAAAACTAATCAAGTTATGTGATATTGCAGCTAATCTATCTGATCTTAAAAACTCTGATTTATCAAAAACAAAGCGACTCAAAACTGTAAAAACAAAATTACATTATCTAAATATAATAAAAAATGAAATTACGGAAAAAAAATCCAGTGTACCAAAGATTCAAAGTATTATTGATGGAATAAATGATGTTTTAATTAATTACAAACAAAAGCCAGTTTCCATTTAACGTTTAAACTAAATTTGCCAATTATAATGCAGAATCAACCATCAATGCAATAAACAAGACAGCAAGATAAGGGCTAGAAAATTTAAACAAAGTCCAAGATGCTTTCTCAGATGGTTTTACCATAACCCAAATCGATAAAATTACCATCAAAACTCCTGACGCAATTGCAGTGTATAGATAGACTGGGCCCATCATTGGTTTTCCATTTTCCAAAGTCAAAAAGAAAGGCACGACAGAAAATAGTACCATCATAAGTGTAGTTCCAGCTATTATCCTAACAGAAGCTTTTTCAGATCTTACAGCAGTTAGCATTGGAACATTTACCTTGTTGTAATCTTCCTTAAAGTGCAAAGTTAATGCCCATATGTGCATTGGAATCCATACAAAAACAAGTGCACCCATCATAAGTCCAAGCGACCAAAGACCATCCATTGTTACTGCAACATATCCAATCATTGCAGGAGCACCGCCTGAAAATCCGCCTAAAATTATGTTAGTCCAGCTTCTGCGCTTTAGAGTATAACTGTAAACCAGAATATTATCAGCCAAGCCAAATGCCATGAATGAACCTGCAATTATTCCCTGCCAGAAACTTGTAGTATATGAAAGACCAAATGAGCACGCAAGAGCGATTGCGGCCAAAACAAGACCAAAGTCACGTGCCTTCTCAGGGGGATAAATCCGCTTTGAGGGAAGAGGCCTATTTTTTGTTCGCTCCATTATAGCATCAATGTCTTTATCATGATAGTTTGTCAGTGTATTTGCAGCAGCAGATCCTGTGATCACCCCTATAAGCATAAGGGCCAAAGTGGCTGCTGAGATCTCAACTTGATAAATATTTGATGCAGTGATTGCAGCTGCAAAAGTTGTAAAAACTAAAAGATACCAGATCTTTGGTTTTGTTACCTCATAGTATACCTTGATGCGAGATTCGGTCTTTGCCTTTTGCATCTTTTCTTCCACGCTATACTGCCATCCTTTCTAAAATTAAATGTAGCAACGCTATTCAGGCATAAACGGCATTGGCTTTTTACGCGTTTTCATCTCAATAAATGATTCAGAGCTCTGTATGCCTTGGATTCTACCAATTTTTTCAGATAAAAGCTTGTGCATCTCATCAAGTGTTTTTGCATGCATTGTAACTAGAACATCAAATCTTCCAGTAACTTCAGCAATCTCTGATACCCCAGCTATTTTGAATAGCTCCTCAATCACATTATCACGCATCTTTGTATCCATGTTTATTCCGGTTAGTGCCTTTACATGATAGCCAAGCTCTGCGCTGTTTACCTCAATTGTAAATCGCTCAATTAATTTTCGTTTGATTAGTCGCTTTATCCTACTGTAAACAACTGACGGGTTTACCTTGATCTTTTTTGAAAGTTTTGGAACAGAAATTGCCGCGTCCTGACTGAGCTCAGATAAAATAATCAGATCAAGATTATCGATTTTTGCCATTAAAATCCCGCAATAGCTGTAAAGAATTACATTATTAATAAAGATATAATGAAATTTTTATGATTTTTGACCTAGACTTTGCCTTTTTTGTATAGCATCTCTGCTAGCAGTACTGCACCCTTTGCCGATCCCATCTTTTTGTTGTGTGAGAACAGCACATACTTTATTCC
Source organism: Nitrososphaerota archaeon (assembly GCA_052386635.1). Lineage (GTDB taxonomy): Archaea > Thermoproteota > Nitrososphaeria > Nitrososphaerales > Nitrosopumilaceae > VHBM01. The sequence continues at coordinate 5,013 of JBQTJY010000126.1, read as the reverse complement.
ATTATCAAAGAGGTCTATACTTTCTAATCTGCCAATTGTTGTTGTCATGCCGTCGTTTACCTCGCGTTCAATCCTAGGCTGCGGTCGTGTCGGATCCTCATGGACTGCATAGTAATCTGGTGGAGCAGATGGAAGACCAGTGACGCTTATTTTTCTAGAATATTCCTCATACGATTCTTTTGCAGTTTTTGGATCAATTGGCTTTGATGTCTCAACAAAGACTGATTCTGTGTGTCCATCAAGTACTGGAACCCGCGTACAGGTACAGCTAACCTTGATATCGGCTGGAATTATCTTACCATCCTTTAGCTTGCCAAGAATCTTTGCAGTTTCTATCCTCACTTTTTGTTCTTCTTTTGGAATGTATGGTATGATGTTGTCTGTAACATCCATTGCAGAAACGCCTGGATCTCGCCCGGCACCTGATATTGCCTGCATTGATGTCATCAGTACTCTTTTTGCTCCATACTTTTCATAAAGAGGCTTCATTGTTATTGCAAGTCCTGTTGTTGTACAGTTTGGCAATGGTGCAACAAAGCCCTTCCAATTTCTATTTTTTCTTTGAGTATCAATTAGGTCTGCTTGTTCGTCATTTATTCCTGGTATAAGAATTGGAACATCTTCTTCATATCTAAAAGCAGATGATGTACTAATTACAGGAACATCTTTTGCAAAGCGCTCCTCTATTTCTCTTGCAGCGCCGCTTTCAATGGATGTAAAAATGAGATCAAGCTCATATGCCTTTATCTCATCAACTGATCGTACTATCATATTTTTGATATATTCTGGGATCTGGCCACCAACCTGCCATTTTGTGATTCCACTGGCAGTATCCTTTATTGCATCGACGAACTTTTTTCCAGCAGATCTTTCAGATGCTGCAATCTGTGTTACCTCAAACCACGGATGGTCCTTTAGCGATACTACAAATTCCTGGCCTACAGAGCCTGTTACACCAATTATTGCTACTCTTTTCTTCACAAACAAAAATTCCTCAAGTTCAATTAATAATCCTTTAGTGAAAAAATACCAAAACACAATAAATCCTAAGGCGTGTATTCTGAATCTATGAAATTTAGATTGGAAAAAAGCATAGCAGGCCATTTCCCAGTCAAACACGGCGGATTATACTCGGTAAAAAACACAGATTCCTCGGTAACTGACTTTAGCTCAAACATATCTCCGCTTGGCTTTCCGCCCCTTGTCAAAAAAGCCATAAAAAAGGAAATTCAGTCACTTGATGTCTATCCAGACTCTGATTCTACAAAATTACGCTCGCATCTTGAATGGTATACCGGAATTTCAAAGAACCAGATTGTTGTAGGAAACGGGGCAACAGAGATAATTTACAATTTTTGCAACGCATTTCTTGGCAAAAAAACTCCGATTTTGATTCCTGTTCCAACCTTTGGAGAATATGAGGCAGCATGCAAACTTGCCGGCTGCAAAGTTTCATTTTTTAAAACAATGAATCTCAATGATTCACTTGATGGCTTTATCAAAATTATTCCAAAAAATGGCTGTGTCTTTTTGTGCAATCCAAACAATCCAACAGGGGTCTTAATACCAAAATCCAAAATGCTTGAGATAATAAAAAATGCCAAGAAAAAAAATACACTAGTTTTCATTGATGAATGCTTTATTGAGCTTGTCTCAAGCTCAAATGAATCGGTTGTAAAGGTAATTAAAAAATTTGATAATCTCTTTGTCCTACGATCTCTAACAAAGTCATTTGGTCTTGCAGGAATAAGGGTAGGCTATGGCCTTGGAAGGAGGAGAATGATCTCGGTTCTAAATAAAATAAAAATTCCATGGAATGTAAGCGGACTAGCACAAAAGGCCGCAAGTGCAGCCTTGTGCCATAGCTTTTACTTGGATAAAACAAGAAATCTAATCAAAAAAGAATCAAAGTATCTTTCTGATTCCATTGCAAAAATGTCAAACTTTTCCTGTCATAGCTCAGCTACAAACTTTATTTTGATAAAATCAAAAATAAAATCAAAAACACTACAAAAAAAACTGATTGCAAAAAAAATTCTTATCAGAGATTGCAGCAACTTTAGAGGACTGAATGATCAATACATTCGCATTGCAGTAAAGAGCCACAAAGAAAACATCAAGCTGATAAAATCACTGGAGTCAATCAAATGAAGTCGCTGATGATTCAGGGAACATCCTCTGGTGCTGGCAAGACAATACTTGTTATTGCACTTTGCAGAATTTTTTCAAAAAAAGGATACAAGGTTGCTCCATTCAAATCACAAAACATGTCAAACTATTCCTACAAGACAAAAGAGTTTGAGATCTCACGTGCCCAGGCAATCCAAGCAGTTGCAGCACGCACAGAAATCACGCCTGATATCAACCCAATTCTGCTAAAGCCGCTTGGAAACTATCAAAGCTTGGTGTTTTTGCATGGCAAGTTCTACAAAAAGATGCATGCAACTGAATACTATCAAAAGTTTGCACTCACAAAGGGCTTTGCAGCAGCAACTCACTCTCTTAACAAACTTCAGAGGCTCAATGATTTTGTAATAATTGAAGGAGCGGGCTCTCCATCTGAAATTAATTTATCAAAATATGATATTGCAAATATGAGAATTGCAGAAAAAGCAAACTCGCCTGTTTTGCTTGTTACAGATATTGATAGGGGTGGTTCATTTGCAAGTATAGTTGGAACTATGGCACTTCTTGAGAAAAAATATCGGCATTTTGTAAAGGGGTTTGTCATAAACAAGTTTAGGGGGGATCTTGATATTTTAAAACCTGCATTTCAGAAACTAAAAAAAAATACCGGCAGACCAATTATTGGAACAATACCTCTTGCAAAGTTTGCACTGCCTGAGGAGGATTCGCTAGGTGTAAAGGCAAGGCACATGATCTGGAACAAAAAAAACCTAAAAAAGATCAACTCTGAGATTGACAAGCTAAGTAAATTAGTAGAAAAAAGCCTAAACATAAAAGAAATAGAGAGAATGATACGATGATACTAGAATCGCTTCTAATAGTTGCACTTGCACTGTTTTTGGATTTTACGCTAGGTGATCCAAAAAATAAATACCATCCAACAGCATGGATTGGAAAACTTGTTGCAATGTTAGTTCCATTTACAAAAAATAATTCCTCAAAACTTGAAAAACTAGGCGGCATAGCTCTTGTTTTAATTGTAACATCTGTCGTTGCATCACTTCTTGTCTTTTTAGGAATTGCATTTGAAAGCATATCTATAACATACTATGTTGGGTTGTTCATCTCAGTTGCAGCTGGGGGAGTTTTGCTCAAAACAACAATTGCAATAAAGGGAATGGAAAGACATGCAATTGCTGTCCTAAACGCACTTGAGCGTGGAAATCTAGATGATGCACGAACAAAACTAGCACTGATCGTAAAGCGTGACACAAAAGGCCTTGACAAAAATCACATCTTATCTGGAATTCTTGAAAGTGTAAGTGAAAACACGGTTGATGGGATTACAGGCTCGCTGTTTTACTTTGCGTTATTTGGTCTGCCAGGTGCATTTGTGTACCGAGCTATAAACACAATTGATGCAATGGTTGGCTACAAAACAAGTCTTTTCAAAAATGTGGGATGGTTTGGAGCAAACTGTGACAAGATTCTCAACTATATTCCTGCAAGACTGACAGGACTTGTGATGATCCTAAGCGCAATGATACTTGGAGAAAACTGGAAAATGTCATACCAAATAATGAAGCGTGATGGAAAAAATACTGAAAGCCCAAATGCTGGGTATCCAATGGCGGCACTAGCCGGAGCACTTGGAACAAGGTTTGAGAAAATAGATCACTATTCGCTTGGTGAGGGAAATCTAGAGTTTTCAAAATCACATGTAAAGGCTGCAATTAAGATGATGAAGCTGACATCTATCTTGTTTTGTGTGATAGTAACAGTTCCAATAATTGTAACGCTATCATATCTTGGATGGTGGGTTCATGTTTAGAGAAATCGGTTCAGTATTTTCGTTTTTGACTATCATACCATCAAGCAATGCAAGCCTTGAGACTATTGCAAGATACATGTACATTTTTCCAATTGTTGGGATTGCAATCGGACTTGGAATTGGCGGAATTGGTTTTGGTCTGTCACTTTTTCTTGAACCACTAATTGTTGCGTTATTAGTCGTAGCTTCTCTTGCACTTGTCACTGGAATTCATCATACTGATGGTCTTGCAGACTTTGCAGATGGCCTTATGGTAAAGGGAACAAAGGAAAAAAAACTGCAGGCTATGAAGGATGTCTCAACAGGATCTGCAGGAATTGTTGCAGTGGTGCTATGTCTTGTTGGCACAATTGTTTCACTTTCACTGATTAGAGGATTTGAAATCTTTTATGCGATTTTACTTAGCGAGATTTTTGCCAAGTTTTCAATGGTTTTGCAGGCAAGCTTGGGCAGGTCCGCTGCAGTTGGCTCAAACTCCCCATTTGTACAGATAATGAAGGACAAAAAAAGACTGCTTGTAGCATCTGCAATAACAATTATTCCCCTAGTTGTGCTTGGGGGAACTACAGGACTAGTTGTGTTTGGCGCAGGAACTACAATCACGCTTTTTATTTTGGCCATCTCAACTCGAAGCTTTGGTGGAATCACAGGCGATGTTTTAGGTGCAACAAATGAGCTAACTAGACTGTCATCGCTTTTGATCTTTGCATCGATATGATTGGACTTGTGATGGCCGGTGGCAAAGGAAGCCGCATGAACATATCCGAAGAAAAGCTTTTGCTAAAATACAAAAAACCTGTCATCCTTCATGTAGTTGATGCACTAAAAAACTCGAATTGTTTTTCACAAATAGTTGCAGCAACAAGCCAAAACTCACCAAAGACAAAGAATCTTTTAGAAGAAAATGGAATCAAGGTCTTTGAGACTTTAGGTAATGGATATGTCAAAGACCTAAACGTTGTACTGCAATCATTTGATGATTATGTACTTGTGGTATCAGGTGATCTTCCTTTGCTTGATGAACAAATAATAAAAAAAATTGTAAACCAAAAATC
>JBQTJY010000125.1:0-3970 GCA_052386635.1 Nitrososphaerota archaeon | reverse complement strand
CTGGAGCAAAAAATGGAATCATTGCACCTGATCAAAAGATTTTTGACTACCTTGGAACTCGTGGCGCAAAAAACTATACTCCAGCATACGATGATCCAAATAGTGAATATACCAAGACTTTTGAGTACGAGGCATCTGAGCTAGAACCTCTAGTTGCCAAGCCATATTCGCCAGAAAATGTTGTTGCTGCAAGAGACATATCATCAATTGAGCTTGACAAGTCATACATTGGTTCCTGTACTGGCGCAAAGCTTGAAGACTTGCGCGCAGTTGCAAAAATACTCAAGGGTAGAAAGGTCAAGATAAGAACAGAAATCTTGCCAGCAGCAATCTCAATCTACAAAAAGGCACTAGACGAGGGACTAGTGAGCATATTTCTTGATGCTGGAGTAACCATAGGACCACCTACATGTGGTGCATGTTGTGGTGCCCATATGGGAGTATTGGCAAAAGATGAGGTATGTGTTAGTACTACTAACAGAAACTTTCCTGGAAGAATGGGACACGTTGAATCAAAAACATATCTTGCATCTCCACTGGTTGCAGCTGCGTCTGCAGTGACAGGAAAAATCACAGACCCGAGGGATTTAAAATGAAAGGCAACGCAATAAAATATGACCAAGACAACATTGACACAGACGTAATCCTTCCAGGCACATATCTCAAGCTCCATGATTATGCTGAACTTGCAAAGCACGCAATGGAAGGCCTTGATCCATACTTTCATTCCAAAGTAAAGGATGGTGACTTTATCGTAGCAGGAAAAAACTTTGGCTGCGGCTCATCAAGGGAACACGCACCAATCGCACTATCCTCCTCTGGAATTAAGGCAGTCTTGGCACTCTCATTTGCAAGAATTTTTTATAGAAACGCAGTTGATGGTGCATTTCTCTTACCAATTGAAATTGGTGAAGACGCATACAAAAACATCTCAAATGGAGACCAACTTGAAATAAGCATTGAAAAAAACTCAATAAAGAACTTGACAAAAAACAAGGAATACAAGATAAAGCCGTTCTCTGAATTAATTGGAAAAATAATTGCAGCTGGCGGACTGTTCAAATACAAACCGTAATCTAAAATGCCACAAACACTGTTTGAAAAGATCTGGGATTCCCACGTTGTAGTGGAAAGCGATGACGGCCCATCAATACTATACATTGACCGTCACTTGGTTCATGAAGTTACCTCGCCTCAAGCATTTGAGGGGCTTAGGATAAACAAAAGACGAGTAAGGCGAGCTGATCTTACAATAGCAACAATGGATCATAACGTCCCAACAAGCGACCGCTCCTTGCCAATAGTGGATCAAATATCTGAGCTTCAGATAAAAACTCTGGAAAAAAATTGCCAAGACTTTGGAATACAGCTATTTGATATCAAGAGCCCATACCAGGGAATAGTACATGTTATTGGGCCTCAGCTTGGAATAACTTTACCTGGCACTACTATAGTGTGTGGAGATAGCCACACATCAACCCATGGCGCATTTGGCGCACTTGCATTTGGAATAGGAACAAGTGAGGTAGAACATGTTTTGGCCACACAAACAATACGTATGGAAAAACCAGAACCATTTGAAATCAAGGCAGTTGGAAAAAGAAAAAACATCCACGCAATTACTGCAAAAGACATCATACTTTCAATAATCAGACACATAGGAACCAATGGCGGTACTGGTACTGTAATAGAATATCGTGGTCAGGCTATTTCTGATTTAACACTGGAGCAGAGAATGACAATTTGTAATATGTCAATTGAGGCAGGGGCTAGGGCAGGACTTGTTGCACCTGATCAAAAAACATTTGATTATCTTAGAGGACGAAAATTTACTCCAAAAAACTATGACGAGATGGTAAGCCAGTGGCAAGAAACACTTTACACTGACTCTAATGCTTCTTTTGCAAAGAGCTTTACAATTGATGTAAGTAACATTGCACCACAAGTAAGCTGGGGAACAAATCCTGCCATGGTTTGTGATGTCACTGAATCTGTACCTTTTCCTGAAGAGTATGCCAAAGGAAACGAGGATCAAAGAAAAGCAGCAGAAAAGGCATTACAATACATGAGCCTCAAGGCCGGCACACAAATGACTGATATTGAAATTGACCGAGTCTTTATTGGCTCTTGCACAAACTCACGAATCGAGGATCTAATCGAAGCATCAAAGGCAATAAAAGGAAAAAAAGTCTCCTCAAAGGTTCGTGCAATGGTAGTACCAGGATCACAGATGGTAAAAAAGCAGGCCGAAGAAATGTGTCTTGATAAAATCTTCAAAGACGCAAACTTTGAGTGGCGAGAATCGGGATGTAGCATGTGTCTTGGCATGAATCCTGACATTTTAGCACCAGGCGAGCGATGTGCAAGCACATCTAATAGAAACTTTGAGGGAAGGCAAGGCACAGGCGGCCGTACACATCTAGTAAGCCCCGTCATGGCAGCAGCAGCTGCAATCAAAGGACACTTTGTTGATGTTCGCGAGATGGACTTGAACTAATGGAATCTTTTAGAAAAATTACGAGCACTGTTACGCCATTTGACAAGGTAAACGTGGATACAGACCAGATTGTGCCAAAACAGTTCTTAAAACTAATTCATAAAACAGGCTTTGGAAAATTTCTATTCTACAACTGGAGATTTGATAATAATGGAAATCCGATTCCAGATTTTATCTTAAATGATCCAAAATACAAAGACTCTAAAATTTTAGTTACAAGAGATAACTTTGGCTGCGGCTCATCAAGGGAACACGCAGTATGGGCACTAAAAGACTATGGATTTTTTGTAATCATTGCTCCGTCATTTGCTGACATTTTTTACAGCAACTGTTTCAAAAACGGCCTTTTACCAATAAAACTTGACTCTAAAACTGTCGATTATTTATTTCAGACAAGCACTAAAGTTGAAGTGGATCTAGAAGCTCAAAAAATTAAAACGCCTACAAAAACAATCTCATTTGAGATTGATGAGCACAGAAAACAAATACTTCTAAAGGGACTAGACGATATAGCAATGACACTAGAATATGAAGATAAAATTTCTAGCTATGAAAAACATGCTATGACCCCATCTCTTTTATGATTTGCTTTACAAAAGACTCGTTGCGCTCTACTATAACTGGCGATTCTATGTCAAACCAGTACTTTTTTCCAACATCAAAGGAACTGATTTTGCCATTTTTTGATAATTTTTGTAAAACATCATAAGATAGATTATTAGTTTTGTTTGTCTTTATCTTACCTAGCACTTTGGTATCCAAAATGTAGATGCCAAGACACTCTGACATTTGCAGATTGATTATGGGCTTTTCTCTAAACTCTTTTATGATTCCATCCTTTACTATTGCAAAGCCCGTCTCTTCTTTTCTTGTATTTCTTGTTGCAATACAAACAAGGCTATTTTTTTCCTTGAACCTTTGAAGCATTTTTTTAATATCAATGGCACACAGATTATCTACAAACCACAGCAAAAACTCGCTTGTCCCTCGTAGTTTTTTTGAAACATGGATAAGATCTCCCGCAGTTCCGCTTTGAGAGTCTTGGACAAAGGTGAGCTTTTTTCTAAAGACAATGTTTTCAAGATAGTTTTGTATTTGTCCCCCAAGGCCCTTAAAATCAGAAACTATGAGAATTTCATCTATGAACTTGAATGAAGCTATGTAATCTATGATATAGTGAACCAAGGGCTTGCCATTTATTGGAATCATGGCCTTTGGGAAAAAATCAGTGTAGGGCTTTCCTCTTGTCCCTTTGCCACCTGCTAAAATTACCGCTTTCACGTTCTAACGGTACGACTTTTGCTTTCTTCTTCTTGCCCCAGGTCCGCCAAATTTCTTTGGTTCCTTTCTTCTTGCATCGCCACTTATGAGATACCTGTCAAATTCGTTAATTCTTTTTTTAATATCTTCTCTTACAGACTTTGAGAGCGGATGGTCTTTTGGCTCTTTTCTTGATTTTGTAAAACCTATTAG
>JBQTJY010000124.1:0-2221 GCA_052386635.1 Nitrososphaerota archaeon | reverse complement strand
TTTTTGCAACTAGACAAACCTCAATTGTGTCATTTTTAATTTTTCTCATATTACACTAGTATGAAATACTAAATCTAGTCACAAAATGAAATAATCAGATTAAGCATCTGATCGACTAAAAGATTTTAACCGGAGCAAAAAAAGAAAGAACGTGAACATACTAACGCTTGATGATTTTGAACTAAAAGACAAAACCGTTTTTCTCCGCGTAGACATGAACTGTCCTATTGATCCTGATACTATGGAAATTTCTGGAACAAAGCGCATTGAGGAAGCAACTGAGACACTTAATGCTCTAAAAAATTCAAAAACAGTTGTTGCCTCTCATCAAGGAAGAGTCGGCAACAAAGACTATACAGGAATGGACAAACATGCAGAAGCTCTTGAAAATCTACTTGGACGTAAAATCAAGTATGTTGAAGATGTGATTGGAGAATCGGCAAGAAAAGAGATAAAAAATTTGAAAAGGGGCGAAATACTCTTACTTGATAATCTTAGGTTATGTGCAGAAGAAAACTATGAGTTTGCTCCATCTGAGGCTGCCAAGACCATTATGGTCACACGGCTAGCTCCACTTTTTGATCTTTGTGTACTTGATTCTTTTCCAAGTGCTCACAGGGCTCACCCATCACTTGTAGGATTTTCACATGTATTGCCATCTTGTGCAGGAAAAATTGTTGAACGCGAAGTTAGAAAACTAAATGAAATAATGACTGTTGCAAAGGCACCACACGTAATTGTTCTTGGAGGCTCTAAGGTTCCAGATAGATTAGAAGCAATAAAGGCCCTCATAAAAAATGGAAGAGCAGACCATGTATTGCTTACAGGCCTTATTGGAAATGTGTTTATGCGAGCACAGGGAAGAATCAAGGCTCCACTTGGAATAAAAAGAGAAGAAGAGGTTGTAGCAAAGGCTCATACGCTAATAGGTGAATATCCTGACATATTTTCAACTCCTGTTGATGTTGCAATAGATAGAGAGGGTTCTAGAGTTGAAGTTGATGTACGTGATCTAGGCAAAGATGACCAGATATATGATCTTGGGCCAAAGACCGTTGAATATTACAATAAATTCATTGCAGGTGCGGGAACCGTTTTTATCAGCGGACCGCCGGGATTTTTTGAAAAAGAGGAATTCAGCTATGGGACACGCTCACTTCTTGAGGCAGTAGCAAACTCTATGGCTACAACCATAGTCAGTGGAGGACACCTTACTTCGGCATTAAAAAAATATGGTTTGGCACAAAAGATTACCCACATAAGTACAGCAGGTGGGGCACTGGTGCTTTACCTAACAGGCCAAAAACTGCCAATGATACAGTCACTTGAAGAAGCTGCCAAAAGACACCGCACTAAATAGATGCACCGCATTTAGGGTTAGGACATATTCGTTCTTCTGATTTCCCAAGATAGATTTCATAATTACATGAATTGCAGTGGATTTTTTCTACAACATCAAAAAGCCTGTACCACTGCGTTGTAAAGTTTTGTGCAATATTTCTAACCATTCCCTTGTTACAAATTTCTTTGAAGTATTCTTCCATGTTATCAACTATCCAAGATTTATCTAAATCACCAGTTTTTTTAACTATATCAAAAATTTCATCATTTGTAAATCTAAGAGTTACGTCATTAAATTTTTCAAAGATTGCTTTTCTTATTTGTAGTTGTATTGGAACTGATGGAGTAAATCCACTCATGCTAGTATAGGTTTGTTGCTTCTTCTTTTAAATTACCTGCTGATTTTTCATCATTCATTTTTTCTACAAAATAAGAGTAAATGCCATACTTTAGTGCCTTTAATGACAATAGTGCACACTTGATTCGCACAGGGCTTGTTCTGATAAGATGTTGCAGGCCAAGCTCACCTAATACATCATCTTTTTCAATTTTTTTTATGTCATCAAGATCTTTTCCTTTGATCATCTCCGTTAGAACTGACGTACATGCCATACAGATAGAGCAACCTTTTCCTTTGAATTTTACATCAGAAACTTTGTTGTCGTTAATTTTCATTTGCAAATCAATACTATCACCACATAGTGGATTGCTATCATGTCGTGAGATGTCTGGGTTTTCAATTTCGCCAAAATTAGATGGATGTTTTGAGTATTCTATTATCATCTCAGTATAAATTGGATCGCCAGTCATAGCTTGAACAACTCTGCAACCTTGTTTAGTGAGCCAATCAATGTATCTATTTCTTGTTTTGTGTTGTAGA
>JBQTJY010000123.1:0-8585 GCA_052386635.1 Nitrososphaerota archaeon | reverse complement strand
GCCTGTAACAATTTCTACAGTTACGTTTAGCTCGACTTCTTCGTATTCCTTTGCGTCAGAGTCATGTCCGTTTGCTTCCTTCCAAGCAAATGTCGCATAAATCCTGTCAGCAAACTTGTCCATCTGGAAGGTCTTTTTCAGTCCATCAAAGACTGACTGGATTTCTAGTGGTTCTTCAAGTTTTATTGGAAGGCGATATAGCCCTAACTTGTAGCCGTGTAATGGATATACTCCACGCTTTGCTGTAGGAGACTGCATTGTATATACACGGTCTTGCAGTAAAAGTGACATCTGCTCTAATTTGCTCCTGATTTGTTTAAAAATCTTATCTATTGATCATCGTCAGGACAGGTCAGCTCACGTAGTGCCTTGTATTTTTTTTCCATCTCTTCTGCATGTTCTAGAACATTTTCCAGAGTATAGTCTGATTTTGGAAAAAACCATCGAATTGGAACCCAGTGTCCTATTCCATCAAGATCATGTATCATGCCCTTGTCAGCTTCAACGTTTGTCTTTTCGTCAAGTGATCGCTCCCTTACAGTCAGTCCGCGCTTTGTCTTGTCTTCTACGATAAGGTGGGTATTATCGTCTTTGATAAAATAAAATGTTCCTTTTTTTATTACTGGTAAGTCTTGGCTCAACTTATTTTTCGATTGGATTTTTAATCATGTTGCCCCATTCGGTCCAAGAGCCGTCATAGTTTACAACATTTTGATAACCAAGCAAATATTTTAAAACAAACCAAGTGTGAGATGATCTTTCCCCAATTCTACAGTAGCAGATGACGTTTTTGTCAGGTGTTACTCCCTTTTCTGAATAAATTTTCTTTAGGTCTTCAACTGTCTTGAATGTTCCGTTTTCATCGTTTACTGCAGTTGCCCATGGAATGTTTTTTGCGCCAGGTATGTGTCCGCCTCTTTGTGCATGCTCCATTGGATATTCAGGTGGTGCAGTGATTTCGCCTGTAAACTCTTTTGGTGATCTAACATCAACCATAACGCTGCCTGATCTTCCAAGCGAGCCTCTAACATTATCAAGGTATGCACGTATTTTTTCGTCAGGTTTTTGAGCAGAGTATTGTGTTTGGGAGATTTTTGGTTCTTCTGTTGTGTATTCCCGCTTTTCTAGCTCCCACTTTTTCCTCCCGCCGTTCATAATTTTGATGTTTTTGTGTCCATAATACTTGAAAACCCAAAACACAAATGCTGCAAACCAGTTGTTAAAATCGCCATAAAGAATTACCTCAGAGTCTGGAGTTATTCCGTTTTTTGACATTAATTTCTCAAATTGTTCCTTGTTTACTATATCACGAGTGACTGGATCGTTTACATCACGCTTCCACCAAATAAGACTGGCTCCCTTGATGTGACCCTTTCTGTAACCGTTTTCTGGGTCATAGTCAACTTCGACTAGTCTTCTTTTTTCGTTTGGTGAATTTTTTGCAACCCAGTCTGTTTCAACAAGTACTTCTGGATGTGCGTAATCCATACAAGGGAGAATAATTTTTGCTTCATAATTAATTGTTTGTCTTAATTAGAAAACCATGATTTTTAAAGAAAGGACTACACAGAGAATTGTTTGAAACTAAACTCTGTAGCGGTGGTAAGCAAGTTTGGCTCAAAGGAGGCAGAGGATGCTGCAAAAAAGGTTGCAAAAAAATTGCTTGCAAAAAAAGTCAAGGTCTTTACCATTGCACCTGTTGCAGTGGATGGCGCAAAACAGATAGAGTCAACAGACCAGCTCCAAGATGAAAAGATAGACCTGGCAGTTACGCTAGGTGGAGATGGAACAACGCTTCGAACTTTCAGAAATCTTGCAAACGAGGTACCGCTTTTAACAATAAATGTTGGTGGAAATAGAGGAATACTATCTGAAATAACTTTAGATCAGGCAGATACAGCAATAGATCAAATTATTTCTGATAAGGTATGGCTTGACAAGCGAACAAGGGTTGTGGCATCATGTAATAAGGAAGAGTTTGCGCCAGCCCTAAATGAGATTTATCTCAACAGACAAAACCTCACAAAGACATCAGAGTTTGAGATAAAGTTTCAAAATGATACAGTAAAACAAAAGATGGACGGCATAATTGTTTCAACTCCAAGCGGCTCTACAGGTCACTCTCATTCGCTAGGTGGGCCTATTTTGCATGAAAGTCTTGATGTTTTGATAATAACTCCAGTGGCTCCTGTTCGTGGCCTGCCATCAATTGTAGTGCCAGATGAGAAAATAGAGATAATTTGCTCTCATGATTGTAATATAGTAATGGACGCACAGGTGATAAAGTCGGCTGGTTTTGGAGAACCAATTACAATAAAGAAATACAAAAAGCCTGCAGTCTTTGTTAGATTAAAAAAGCAAGGCCTAAGACAGATGAGCAAGCTTGGATTTTAAAATATTAGATGCAAGTGCGTTTTATGCAGGAATTCCTTTTGGTTCTTCAAGTAAATATTATACTACATCACTGATTTTTGAGGAAATAAAACATATCAAAAAAAATCATGATGCTCTAGGATTATTGCTTGAAACAAAAAGACTTGTAATAATAGATCCAAAAATGGATTCTACTAGTTTTGTAATAAATAGCGCAAAAAAAAGTGGCGACTATGATCTCTCAAAGGAAGATGTCTCATCTATTGCACTGTGCTATGAACTAAAAGGGGAGCTGATAACAGATGACTTTGCAGTATCTAATGTCGCAAAAGGCCTAGGCCTTGCAGTAATCCCAGTAATGACGTCTGGTATCAAAACAACAGGCGTTTGGATACATTATTGCCCTGCTTGCAAAAAGAGTTTCTCAAATGCAACTATCTGTTCCTTGTGTGGCACTAGACTTCGAAAAAAGCTAGTCAAGTCATCTGCCGTATCACTCCATAAATGAGCTGCTAGTTTTAGATTAGTCATGTAATGTTTTTTGGTTAGAGTTTTTCAAAAATTTGCTTTTGCTTTCAAGCATTTCCCTAATTTTTTTTGCACGCTCACTTCCAAGCCCATCTACTTTTGAGAGCTCAACAGACGATGCAGATAATACGCGAAGTGGGGTTCCAAATTTTTCAAGCATTCTAGCAGCAAGTTTTTCCCCAACTCCAGGTAGGCTGCACAAAACAGATAGTTGCTGTCTCTGCAAGTCGCTTGATTTTTTTATTTTTTTAAGAAAAGGTCCCTTTTGTGCCTCTTTTCTTGATGACATTGATACAAGTAGCTTTGCGGTGTGTGCCGCGTTTGGTGTAGGAAGTACTGGAATTTTAAAATCGATTGCTATTGATGAAATGGCGCCATAAAAAACAAGGGGGTTTTCTGTAAATTCCTCGATTTCATCAACATTTCCTTCCATTAGAATAACAGGATGCTGGAAATGTTCCCGTAGTCTGTTACATTGATCAAATAGCCTTCCATCAAAGATTGAAGATATCAAATCTCGAATGCTTTTTCTTTCCACAACTATTTCAGGGGCTACGATATAGTCGCCAACTGGCAGAGTTTTGATTTCTATATTGACGCCAACTGCCTTAAGTAAATCAGGAATGCCACTTTTTTTTTCTCTTTCATCTACGATAATTCTTAGCTGATCCAGTTTCACAAAACAAATTTGTTTTGTTTGTTAATATTCTATTTGGGAAGATTTGTTTTTGGAGGAGCGGCGCCAGTTGTGGCGCTTTTTATCATTTCGTTGATTTTTGTTTCTTGTTCTGTGATGGATTGTTTTACACGTTCTTCTTGTTTTGCCAGAACGGTTGCCCGTGTCTTTGAAAGCTCGTTTCGTTCCTCGATTTCATCAATTAGTGCCTTTTTTGTAGATTTTATCATAATCGAGCCTACAAATTTGTAGACAGTCTCAGTATCACCAGCCTTTTTTAGTTCCTCAAGTGCCTTGTTTGATTCGTGTTGATCAAGTTCTAGCTGCTGCTTTTGAGCCAAGATTGCCTGTAGGTTTTGCTGTGCTTGCTGTAGTCTTGCAAGTTGTTCTTGCAGCCATGGAGGAATTTGCTGACCAGATGACATTTAGAAGCTAAACCTTGTTGTTTTCTTATATCTTTACCGATAAATGCCAGAATTGTCTTGAATCTAGCAATCCTACTAGGATCTCAATGAATGAAAATATACCTCACATACAATTAATTTCCACGTGAAGGATTTGTTAAATTAGTTCAACTCCTCATCTGTTATGAACGAAATGGTTCGAATCGGATGGGATCGGTCTCATTTGATGAACCACAGTGTTTTCAGATTTTTTATTACCTAATTTTATATAGCAAATAAACTAAATCATCTTCATGGTAGAAGAACGAAAGTTCACCATTCGAGCTACAAAAGACCCAACTGGAGGATATTCTGGTAGGTGCCTTGAGATTCCTGCAGCAATAAGTGAAGGCGAAACTCTAGAGGAACTAAGGGAAAACATGAAGGAAGTAATCCAGCTTGTCTTAGAATCAATCGAAAAAGATTGTCCACCAGATGAGAAAATAGTAGTAACTATTCCAACATGAGTTTAAGGAATCACAACTGGCGCGAAGTTCTAAAAGTTTTAAAGAGATTTGGTTATGTTTTAGATAGACAGCGTGGAAGCCATATGATTCTAAAGAATTCTTCTGGAAACATCGTTCCTCTTCCAAGACACGATCCAATAAAACCTACAACTTTGAAATCAATATTAGATCAAGCTGGAATCTCGCTAGAGGAATTTCTTGATAGAATCTAATCTCCAGTTGAAGTCATTCTAAGATTAAGTGTACAGATTATTCAGAAAATAATAGTAGACCACATGAGAGCTACACTAAATGCGAAACACTAGCCAAAATAGTCTTATATGTTACAAAGAGGATAAGAAAGCTATGAGCCAACAACAAACATTACAGCTAGCAAAAAAGAGTATGAAGGACAACAGAAAATTACTTGCTGCATTAGGTAGTGAGGGTATTGTAAAAATTTCACGTCATCCTGAAGAAGATACAATTCAGAAATTGTTGGCTTTATTGCCCAAATCAGATCTTGGCAAGGCAGCATTAGTTGGTGCCGTTGCTATACTTGCTTATGAATTTCTGAAATCAAGAGAATAGAATTCAAATCTAGCATGCTAGAACTATGTCTTTACCGATTCAATAGAGTCGTGGCTTGCCTGTACTAGTCTAAGAGTAGAGTTTAGATTGGCACGTAGGTGAGTGATTTGTTTTGATTCAATGTCTATTGTAATTTTTTTGTTAAACGAGACTTTAGTTTTTGTTGGGTTTTCTGGATAAAATTTGTTGTCTGTCTTTATTGAATCAAATATTGCTTTTGATTTTTCTTTTGCGTCGATTTCTATCTTAGCGTTATAGCTGTACGTCATAGGCAGACCCTGCAATCTTGAATCCACATTTTCTGCAGTACCAAACACCTACTGCCTTTCTTACAAATTTGACAGAGCCGCAGTCAGGGCATTTTCTTTTTGACTTTAAAAGTACGTGTACCTGTGTGAACTGCTTTCTTGGCTTGAGACCATATTTGGCCCCCAGTCCTTTGAGTGATGAACCTTTTGCCATGTCTAACCTTTTGCCTGTTTAAGTCTCTCCCTAATTTTTGTTGCGATTGATATTGCAATGTCGGCACATTTTGAGAGTTGATCTATAGTAAAACCGTCTTCTCCACCTTTTTGGAGGGCGCAGATGTTTCCATCAGAGTTTGTTGTAATTGTTATTCTTGCATCTATACATTCCCATTCTTCGGCATTTGGGTCTACTAGTATGTGCTCACCAATTCTTCCCATTGTAACAGAGACAGGAATTGTAGTTATTGGTGGATTTGACTCGTGACCTTCAACAAGTACTGGTACATCATTTTTAATTTCCCATTTTGGTATCTTACATGAAAGAATTGCAGCAGTTGTTGCATAAGAACATGCATCAAATAAATTTCCATTATGATCAACTACGCTATTATCTGCAAATATTCCAATAACAGACTTGTCTTTTTCTAGTACAAGTTGAGACATGTCAATCATTCCGCTTTCTCTAATTCCTCGGTCAACGACTCTTGCCAGCTCTATAACGTCTTCGCCTGGTGGCCCTGGTTCAACATCAGGATGAGCTAGTGGCAAGATTTCTGCTGTACAGATAAAAATTCCCTTGTCTCCAAGGTCTGGAAATGGCTTGTCTGGTTGAATTTTAATGCCTGTTACAATCTCTGTATCTCCCAGATGTACACGTGCAGAACCATTTGCCTTTGGAATTACGCCTGTTTCTATTGATAGCTGTCGTGGTTGATCAAATGCTCTTCCGTCTATTCGTTTACCTTGGCTTAAAAGATCAACAATCTCTTTTCTTTTTAGCTGATCAAGTACTGAAGACGCCATTACTGGTTACCGCCGTTTTCAAAAAATTTGTCAGTTAATGCCTTTTTTTGTATATGGTATACTAGTTTGCAACCGCCTATTGCAGTATCAATACATTTTTTGTATTCATCACGTGTCAAAACGCCATCAAGTTGAAGTAATGTTACTTTGTCAAGGTTTGGCATATAGCCAACTGGCATGTCTGCTTGACCTGCCTGGTCCTCTTCGTTGTTTACATCTAAGACTATCGTATCAGCTACCTTTCCTGCGGCACATGCACAAACCATGTCCCTCATTGGAATTCCTGCATCTGCCAATGCAACAGATGCTGCATCAATTGCTGCACATCTTGATCCGCCGTCTGCCTGAAGTACTTCGATAAACACATCAACTACTGTCCTTGGAAATTTTTCTAGCATTAGTGATGGCTGTAGTGCCTCTTTGATTACTTTGGAAATTTCAATCTCTCTTCGTGAAGGTGCAGGATTTTTTCTTTCTGTTACAGAAAATGGTGACATGTGGTATCTACATCTTAGAATTCCCGTATCTGTGTTTGAGAGGTGTTTTGGATGGACATCTCTTGGACCAAAAACTCCAGCAAGTATTTTGTTGTCACCAAATTCTATGTATGCAGAGCCATCAGCATTTTTTAAAACGCCGGCCTTTATCATTATTTTTCTTGGTTCGTTGACTTTTCGTCCATCACATCTTATTCCATTTTTATCTAATAGTACTAGTGTACTTTCTCTTCCACCCATAACAATTACCTTGATTCCAACATTTCTTTGACTTTGTCAGTTAGATTAGCCATATGCGCCTGTTCCTCAATCATCCGAATTGCCTTTATGGCCTTTAATAACCCATTTGAATCATCACATGAAACGACGATCAAACCGTTTTGTCCAATTGTTATAACAGCATTTGTTGCCATCTCGATTGTCTGAATCATGCTTCCACGTTTTCCGATAAGGCGTGGAACTTTGCTTGGCGAAATTTTTATCAATGTACCGGATTCAATTTTCCCAAGTTCTCTGTCTGCAATTGTTATTAGTGGATCCCTTGATCTATCAAAATTTACAATTCTTGCTGCGATTAAATCGCCCTTATCTAGTTTTGAGGTCAGCTCATCTGCATGTGCAGAAAAGTCGCGTCCAAAAACATCTGCTGCAGGAAGAATTCCCACATAGCATGAGTTTATGTCAACTTCCCATGAGAGTGATGTGTGTGAAACTACTTTACCAATTATCAAATCATTACTTTTTGGAATATACATTCCTGTTAATGGAATAACTCTAACACTGTCGTCACTTATTTCAGAAATTCCTATAACCGTGGCTATGATACGGTTGCCATCCAAGGTAACGTTTTGATCTGGTCTGTAAGGGCCTGTTGTTATTACATCGCCTGGTATGACATATCTTTTTTTATCATCTTGCATTATCTTGCAACCTCGACTGAAGCAGTGCCTTTAGTTATAGAACCTAGCCTATCTATCACAGTCGGTCTTGCCGCGGCAGGTATTTCTAGTATTGCTTTTAAGGATCCATTACTTTGCCATTCTTCTTTTTTTAAATTGCCAGTTGATTTTAAAACAGAATAAGATTGCGCGGCATATTGAGCTGGGACAGTAATTTCCAAAGTTAGATTTTCTGACTTTAATGGAATTATTGTTCGTATTTTTTCAACAATGTCTTTTGTCTGCTCCTCAGTATTTTTGTGTGGATCAATTGAAACTCGCGCATCGTCTAGTGCCTGCTCTATTCGAAGTGGAGGGTGTGGTAGGTGTGAGCGCGGATCAACATATGTTTTAGCAATAAATTCAACTATCTGTTTTCTTTTTTCTGAGATCATCTTACGTCGTTGTTCAGTTGTTAGGTTTAGTTCGCCTTTTTGAAGAATTCGCTCCATAATTGCAGTTGTGTCTTGTGTTTTGAATGCCTTTAGCAGCTTTTCTGTAGAAGCACGTGTGCCTTTGCTAGAGTCAGAGTAAACTTCGTCTGAAACTAGAACTGATGAAATGTCCTTTCTTTTTCCAAGTTTGTATTCTAAGGCAGGATCAGGCTTTACTAAGATCTCAAATTTCTCGCCTTCAAATGAATATCTGACAACTGATACCTTATCTGTCATTAGTCAGGATTAGGTAAGAAACTTTTGTATTTATTTGTGCATTATATCTCGCTAGATTTTTATTTGGACTTTGGAACTTTTGATGAATATTGTATTCTTTGGAAGTCATAAGTCAAGATAAGCAGCGAATATCAGTCAAACTGAAAAACAT
>JBQTJY010000122.1:0-4764 GCA_052386635.1 Nitrososphaerota archaeon | reverse complement strand
AGCTTGAGATAATTTGCATCTACCGTAACAGGTAACTGATACGATGCATCAAGCAAAATTACTGTAGCTTCCTCTTTTTCATGATCAACTCGTGTAATAGTAGCCTTAATGCCTTTGAATTGACCGCCAATTATCTCAACAACACTATCAATGGCAAGCTCTGAAACAGTAGATTTTTTGACAAGATATCCTTCTATATCTTTGAACTCTAACTCGCCTCTTAATTGACCACGAATGTGTCTTATGCCTTGAATTGCATTAAAGGCATCATTTGCATCAACTGCCTCTATAACGACATAGCCTTTTAGATTGTCAACCAATAACACTGACTGCACGTTGATTTTTTTCATCTTTATCTTGTTTTCTAAGAGATTCATTACCACCTTCTCCTGACCTCCTGTGGTACGAATTGCAAAAAGATGAGATTTTACTTCCTGAGACAATTTTATCTATCCGAATGTAATTACTGAAAACACAAACTGAATTATAAATCCAATCGCACCCACAGTTGCTATTCCTAGCAAAACCAATCTAAGATGTTGCATATAGTCGTCTTTGTCTGATTTCTTGGCAAGTTTCATTGTATTTGCCATGTTTCTTAAGGTTCGTTTTGGATCCATGGCTGGGATTAATAAGGTATCAATATATCTTTTATCTCATGCAATTACTTGTAGCTTACAACAAAGATCCTGCAGGCAACAACATGGCAAATTTCATATCACAAGATATGAAAAAAGATGGTGAGATTTTTCGTGGAAAAAAATTTGATCTAGTAATAATTTCAACACCTGCAATTTCAGCTGACTGGCTTGAAGAAAAATATGCATATGATGGCTATGTATTTTTATCAAAACATGCAGCTGAATCTAATGTATTAGCACTTACAGCTCATAGCACTGGAAATTTTTCTGATGCAAATTTTGGAGGTAAGAAAAGACAAGTGGCAATGCCACACCCTTACATTCAAAAATCATACATTCAAAATCTTTGGAATAAAAAAAACATTTTCTCTGACTTTGAAATAACAATTGAGGCTACCCATCATGGACCTACATCACTTAACAAGCCTGTGTTGTTTATTGAGATCGGAACTACTGAAAAACAATGGACTGATACAAAACTATGCAATTCTGTAGCGAAAATCGTTATTGATGTAATGAATAAGGAGCATAAAGTTTCACCCGTGGCACTCTGTTTTGGCGGTACACACTATCCTGAAAAATTTACACACGAGCTTATCAGTGGCGAACATGCCTTGGGAACGGTTGTACCTAAACATGCACTAGAGTTTTTGGACGAAGTTCTATTTTCTCACATTCATAAAAGAAATCCAATGGCCAAAGTGGCTTTATTAGATTGGGGTGGCTTGGGAAAAGGCAAACAAAAAGTTTTACAATTAATTGAAACTACAGATCTTGAGGTCATAAAACTTTGAATCTTAGCCAAAGAGTTTACAAGCAATTACTCAAAGTCCCAAAAGGAAAGGTCACTACATACAAAGAGCTGGCTGAATCTATTGGTCTAAAAAATGGTCAAAGAGTCATTGGAAGAATAATGAACCAAAACCAATACCCTGTAATAATTCCCTGTCATAGGGTAGTAAAATCAGACGGAAATGTGGGAGGGTATGCATATGGACAAGATGTTAAAACATCACTACTCTCAAAAGAGGGAATAAAAATCAAAAATGGTAAGATACTAAATTTTGAAGAATCTATCTATAAGTTCTAGGCTTTTCGTCTAGACTTTATCTCTTCTATAAGAGTAATTAGATGAGCCTTGTTTCTTACTGTATTTCCGCCCACTTTTTTGTACAGCTCCCAAAATTCTTTATTTGTAATGTCTTTTCTATCCTTTGATACTTTTAAAATATGTCTCAATGATCTGACTTTTTTAACATAAACATCTTTTTTGCCAACACGTGCTCCCTTCTTTCCCTTTTTAGAGCCCTGTTTTATCCCGCGCTTGTGCTTTTGAATTCTTTTAAGCTGTGCACGTCCCCTTGATGTTCCTACTATCGGTTTTATCTTGATTGTATTTGCAGAAATAAGACTTCGGATGTTACTTCTAGTTATGGCATCTGCAATGTCATCTAGATGATCAGAGTCAAACTTTACTCTGTTTGCACCAACATCTAAAATTCTAGAAACTAGTCGCTTTTTTGCTCTAAGATTTACTACCACTTGCAGACACCCTTGCATTAAAAACTTTGAATTTTTTTTCTTTAGCCTTAATTATGATCTGTGTTCTCTTTTTTTTCCCAACACTGTGACCAATCCTGACTCCATCTGTTTTTGGATTTAATTTTCCCAAGTCATTAACATTGTAAACCAAATTATCAGTATATCCAGAAGGATGCAAGCCTCGTGAAATCTTTGGACCCCTATAGCCAACCCTGACAAGAGCAGGAATGCTGCTTCCTTCTTGTCTTCTCTGGCGATTGTCAATGCCTTTTGGCTTTCTCCACTGTATGTGCAATCTCTTGTAGCGCCAACTTTCTTGCCTTACAAATGTGGGTCTGTTCTTTGAAATTTCTTCTCGCATCGTAAGTTTTTCCTTATTTATCGGCATGAAGGTGAATTTCGAATTTTTAAATAAATAGGTATCTAAATAACAGCAACCCCAAGAAAAGAGATAAAAAGGAAGTAAAGAGCGATTGAATATTCCATATGATTGCTCAATTTTTCATTTCATATGTAATTTTAGGTGTTGATTAATGACAGAGACATACATTACAAACAAGTTCACATCACAGCTTATCGCCTTTGGAATAAATCCATCCAAAGTATACAGAAATCTTTCTCCAACAAAGCTAGTTGAACTTGCAGTTCAAAAAAATGAGGGAATGGTTACAAGTACAGGTTCATTATCTGTAAAAACTGGCAAATATACTGGAAGATCGCCTGATGACAGATACATAGTATATGATGATGAGACGCATGATACTGTAGATTGGGGTAAGATAAACCAGCAATTCCCTCCAGGAAAATTTGACAAGATATTTGCTAAAATGAAAAAATTTGTTGAAGGAAAGGAGATTTTTGTTTTTGATGGATATGTAGGCGCAGACAAGGGAAACCGCCTAGCAATCAGGGTCATAAATGACCATGCATGGCAAAGCTTGTTTGCAAGACAACTGTTTGTAAGACCAACGCAAGAAGAACTAGAGCAGCACGAGCCTGAATTTACTTTAATATGTCTTAATGATTTTGAGGCAATTCAAGAAATAGATGGAACCAACTCGAATATTTTCATCATGATAAATCTGTCTAAAAAATTGGTTCTGATTGGAGGGACAAGCTATGCAGGGGAAATGAAAAAGTCAATGTTTTCTGTTATGAACTACATTCTTCCAAGACGTGATGTTTTTCCAATGCACTGCTCGGCAAACATTGGAAAAAATCAAGACACTACACTGTTCTTTGGTTTATCAGGTACAGGAAAAACAAGCCTATCTGCAGATCCAAATAGAATGCTCATTGGCGATGATGAACATGGCTGGTCAGATAGTGGAGTCTTTAACTTTGAAGGCGGCTGTTATGCTAAATGTATCAACCTTAATCCTGAAGCAGAACCACAAATATGGAATGCGATAAAGTCAGGTGCTGTATTAGAGAACGTTATCATCGACAAACAAACCTTAAAACCAAATTTTGATGATGCAAGTCTAACAGAAAATACTAGAGCAGCATATCCACTAGACTACATCCCAGGCGCAGTTATTCCAAGCGTTGGCGGACATCCAAAGGTAATTGTATTTCTAACAGCAGATGCACTAGGGGTACTGCCTCCTGTCTCAAAACTAACAAACGAAGGTGCAATGTACCACTTTTTATCAGGATATACAAGCAAGCTTGCTGGAACTGAACGAGGAATCAAAGAACCAAAAGCTACATTTTCTGCATGTTTTGGTGCGCCATTTATGCCTCGACCTGCAGCTGTTTATGCCAAAATGCTAGGTGAAAAGATCAAACAGCACAATACTACAGTTTACTTGATAAATACTGGTTGGTCTGGAGGACCATACGGTGTTGGAAAACGCATCAATATCAAATACAGCAGGGCAATGGTTACTGCTGCACTGACAGGTGAGCTTGATGACGTTAAATACAGACACAACGAGTTATTCAATTTGGATATACCAACAAAGTGTACAAACGTTCCTTCTGAAATCTTGGATCCAAAAAACACCTGGATTGACAAAGACTCGTATGAATTATCTGCAAAAAAACTTGCTCAAATGTTTGTAGATAACTTTGACAAATTCAAAGATATACCAAAAGAGATCCGCAACGCCGGCCCAAAAATCTGAGCATCTTTTATCTTCGTAGCTTTAATCCTACCACTGCTATTGTAGCAGTAACTATAACGATAATTAAAATTGTTTTTTGTGGAATATCTAAGAAACTAAAGAAATCTATTTCTTTTTTGTTTTCAGCTAAACTTACATCAATAATATCATAAACATCAGATATGGTATTGTCAGAAGTAATTTTTCCTTCAATCCAATATATTCCAGAATTAGAAACATCAAGTGTAGCAATTTTGTTTGGAGTAGCAGATGTGGTTTCTATCTCGCCAGTCTCTTTGTTTATGATTGAAATCTTTGCATATGACCATTCATCTGGATAAGTGATTTTAAAATCCAATTTTCCATCCTGCTCATTTACAAATAACGAACCCTTGGTAATGTGAATCATGACAGGTATGGTATATCTGGTATTATCATGCTCAATGATAATTTTACCTTCATACTCTCCAAAA
>JBQTJY010000121.1:0-4550 GCA_052386635.1 Nitrososphaerota archaeon | reverse complement strand
TTTCTAAAAACTCATTAACAATCATTTTCCCTTTCTCGGTTTTAAAAATTGAATTCTTTATTGTATCAACAGGGGTAACACCGGCAGTCCAAATTAACGTCTTTGTTTGTATTGCTTCTATGTTTTTATTTTCATGATTTGCTAATGACTTTACAAGCGCTTCTGTGCCATCAAAACTAGTGACAGCAGTATCAAGTCTGATATCAATTCCTCGCTGAATTAATTTTTTGTGTGCAAACTTTGCAAGTTTTTCACTAAAACCAGGTAGAATATTTGAGAGAGCTTCTAGAACTATTACACGAATGTCTTGCTTACCTATATGTGGATAATATTTGCGTGCATCTAAAACAAAATCAATCAATTCTCCTGCCGTCTCAATTCCTGCAAATCCTGCTCCCACTACAACAAATGTTAAAAGACTTTTTCTTAGAATCGGGTTTGTCTCATTTTCAGCCTGCTCTAGCATATCGATTATTCTATTTCTTAGGAGCATTGCATCATTGAGGGTCTTCATAGTGTACGCATGTTCTTCTACACTAGTCAAACCAAAAAAATTCGTCTGACTTCCCATAGCTATAACAAGAAAATCATAATGTAATGAAATTCCTCTCTTCTCACTTGTTCCACTCAAAGTAACAATTTTACCAAATGGATCTATGTTTTTGACTCTATCTTCATAGAAAATTGTTTTTTCTATCAAAGCTCTAATTGGCATTATGATGTGTCTTGTTTCAATCATACCTGAGGCAACCTGAGGTAACATTGGAGTAAAGAGAAGAAAATTATCTTCACTTACTAAAACAATTTCAATATCAAGGTCTCTCATAAAATAAGATTCTAATCTTCTTATGCATTCTAAACCGGCAAACCCTCCTCCTAAAACAACAATTCTCTTTTTGGTTTTTACCATATGTGGCCCTAACTGATCAATGAATATAACTTAGTTGTTAGACTATGTAAGTATCAGACAAAAATTATTTCATTCAGTATTATCTTGATATCTCTGCTCTCAGTAACTCATATGCTCTTGAAGCATTTTTTTCATTTAACACAATTACTATATCGTCTTGACTAAAGTATGCGTTAATTAACTCTATACCATTACTATGTAATATCTCAGCAACATAAGATACTACATCAGATCGATTTTGATCCTGAGGTATTCGTATCTTTATTTTCGCTAAACCTGAATTAAAGAAATTTTTAGCTCCTGGAAACGATTCAATTAATTGTCTTACATCAACTAGGTCTTCTGTTAGCAATCTAAAAGAATCTGCTAATCTAAAAAACTCATAATCAGATTTTAACTCAGAAAATCTGCTCATCAAGTTCATAGCTTCCTGTTCGCCAAGATCATCTAAAGAAAATTTTACATCTAAAATTCCATCTGTTAAAGAAAGTCTTGCATTTTTAAGAACAGATTGCTCCTTTACATCCTCTTTTATTTCAAAAGAATCAGCGTATCGTTTTATTGCAACAACTATCGTGTTTAGATTTACAGGATTTCCAAGATGCTTTTCTACCTCTGGGTGTATCTTGACAGCAAGGGCTGTGTAGTTTATGACATCCATTTTCATGCAATCATAAATTGAGCGATTTCTAGTAATGATCTCTCGTACCACATCTGGTACAGATAGGCTTGTTAATCTCATAAAATTATTATATATAGTCAGTTATAATAATATTATGTAATATTTATTGATATTAATCAGAATATTTATATAATGTAATACATATTACAAATTATAAGCGAATATGACAATATTCTTTGACGACGAATTTGATAGACTCTTCAAAAAAATGTCAAGATCCTTTATGGATCTAGAAGACGTTTTTGAAGATAAGAACATACACAACCTCCAAACATTTGGGCCATTTTATTATGGATACACAATGACTGTCGGACCAGATGGAAAACCAGTAGTTAAAGAATACGGAAACGTAAAACTTGGACTTCTTCCAACATCTGAAACAAGAGAACCACTAGTTGATACACTCATTGATGAAAAGGAAAAACTAGTCAAACTAGTAGCCGAAATGCCAGGCGTTGAAAAAAAAGACATCAAAGTTGTGGTACAAGACAAGATAGTACAGATAGACGCTGAACATGGTGATAAAAAATACCATGTTAAAGTACCAATAAAACCAAAATTTGATGAAAACACAGCCAAAGCCAGCTATACTAATGGAATACTTGAACTTGTATTCAAGCTAAAAGAGGAACCAAAACCAAAAGGCAAAACAGTGCAGGTTGAATAAACCTCTTTTTTTATGGTGATTAAATGAAAGAAATTACATTAAAAATAGATGAAATCTCACAGCGACATGTTGGGAAGGCAATTGCCATTGTGGATCCAAAAGTAGTAGAGGAGAATAATCTTCAGAGCGGTGACATTCTTGAGATTATAGCCAACAGAAAAAGTCATGTAAAGTTATGGCCTGGCTCTACAGAAGACTATGGAACAGGCATAATACGAATAGATGGCTCAACACGACATAACATTGGAGCTGGTATTGGAGAAAAGATTTCTGTTAAAAAAGTTGATGCAGGTGAAGCTGATGAAATAATCATATCGCCAACTGAAAAGCTGGCAATAGAAGGACTAGGCGAGTACATGTTAACAAATTATGAAGGACATGTTTTTACAACCGGTGATACAATAACCGTAAACACGCTTGGCGGCAAAATACAACTAGTAATTACTAGCACAAAACCATCTAAAGCTGTTATCGTTACAATTAAAACTAAATTCAAACTTGGTTCAATGACAAAAGCAGTAGAAAACTCTATCCCTCGTGTTACATATGATGATCTAGGTGGTCTGAAAAAAGAGATACAAAAGGTCCGTGAAATGATTGAACTTCCAATGAGGCATCCTGAGCTATTTGAAAAAATAGGCGTTGAGGCACCAAAAGGAGTTTTACTATATGGGTCTCCTGGCACTGGAAAAACACTGCTAGCAAAGGCAGTTGCAGGTGAAACTAATGCACACTTTACAACAATAAGTGGACCTGAAATCATAAGCAAGTATTATGGTGAAAGTGAGGAAAGGCTACGCGAGATATTCAAGCAAGCACAAGAAAACACTCCAAGCATAATCTTTATTGATGAAATTGATTCAATTGCACCAAAACGTGACGAAGTAAGCGGTGAAGTGGAAAAAAGAGTAGTGTCACAACTTCTTTCACTTATGGATGGAATGAAAAGCAGAGGCAAGGTTGTAGTCATTGCTGCAACCAACAGACCTGACTCAATCGATCCTGCATTACGTCGACCTGGAAGATTTGATCGTGAAATTGAGATAGGAATTCCTGACGAAGAAGGAAGATATGAGATTCTTAACATTCACACACGTGGAATGCCGCTAGATGACAAAGTTGATCTTGGGCAAATCTCAAAAATAACACATGGATTTGTAGGCGCTGACCTGGAAATACTTGCAAAGGAGTCAGCAATGAGATCCTTGCGAAGAATTCTACCAGAAATTGATCTTGAGGAAGATAAAATTTCATCTGAGATACTACAGAAAATCAAAATAACAAGAGAAGATTTTAGGGAGGCACTAAAAGAGGTAAGACCATCTGCACTAAGAGAGGTCTTGGTGCAAATTCCTAACATTACATGGGATGACATAGGTGGACTAGAGTCACTTAAAGAAGAACTTCATCAAGCAATAGAGTGGCCATTAAAACATAAAGAAGCCTTTGATCACTTGGATGTAACTTCACCAAAAGGCATTTTATTGCATGGACCACCAGGAACTGGGAAGACACTGATTGCAAAAGCGGTTGCAAAAATGACAGAATCAAACTTTATCAGCATCAAAGGACCCGAGCTACTATCAAAGTGGGTCGGCGAATCAGAAAAAGGCATAAGAGAAATATTTAGAAAAGCAAGACAGGCTGCACCATGCATAATATTCTTTGATGAGCTTGATTCACTTGTTCCACGAAGAGGCGATAGCTCTGACTCACATGTAACAGAAAACGTCGTATCACAAATACTAACAGAGATAGACGGCCTTGAGGAACTTCATAACGTATTGATAATTGGTGCAACAAACAGACTGGATATTATTGATCCTGCCTTATTGCGTCCTGGAAGATTTGACAGGATCATCGAGGTGCCAAAACCAGACACAAAAAGCCGCGAAAACATCTTTAGGATACATACGAAAAAAAAGCCGCTTGCAGATGACGTTAACTTTACAAAACTAGTTGAGCTCACAGAAGGCTTTACTGGTGCAGATATTGCTGAGGTGTGCAACAGGGCAGCATTAATAGGATTGAAAAGATACGTGGAAGGAAAAACACAGTCACTAAAAGACATCAAGATAACTCAGACTGATCTAGCTGAGGCAATACAAAAGCTCAAGCCAGCAACACAGATACTAGAACCTATAACAGTAAATCAATAAATAATAAAAAGAATTTCTGACCGGACTTAGTCGATTAATTCAGTCCAGCCTTTTACGAATACGGAGTTTTTGTAGAGTGGTACTGGTTGACCTACGGTAAAGTCCATTGGTCTCATCCAAAAGATTGCCTTT
>JBQTJY010000120.1:0-3326 GCA_052386635.1 Nitrososphaerota archaeon | reverse complement strand
ATAGCATCGCTTGCACCTGCAACTATTCCCAAAATAGCACAATGCATGATCGCATTTGCTTCTGCATGATTGCACAATCATCTATCAAGTGCTGCCCCTGACTCTCATTTCCCTTCCATCCTCAGTTGACATCGTTTACAACCTCCTTCAAAGCAGTTTTTCACACCTGGAGGTGTTCCATTATAGCCTGTTGCAATCTGGCGGTTATTTCTGACAATAACCGCACCAACATGCCGTGTCATACAGTTTGAGCGCAGCTTTGCAAGCTCAGCTTGCAGCATGAAATATTCATCCCAATTTGGTCTTTCATATGACTTTGCCAATGTAAAAAATGGCGATTCCTATAATATAAGATGAAAGGCTCAGATTACAAAAACTTTGTACCGATCATTTGATTTTGAGTAAAAGCTACTAAACCACTACACGAAACCATAAAATCAATAGATGATAAATCATAGTAAAAGGAGATGTTTTGCCTTAGAGTATATTGAGCATAAATATGTCAAAAAAAATTCGATTGAAAAAAGAGACTATCAAGTAAATCTTGCAAATCAGGCAATATCTGAAAACTGTCTTGTTGTTTTACCTACAGGGCTTGGCAAGACTGCAGTTGCACTTCAGGTAATTGCTGAATATCTTACAAAAGGAACAGGAGGAATTTTATTTCTTGCACCAACACGAGTTTTAGCAAACCAACATTATGAATTTTTAAAAAATAATCTAACAATAGAAGATATCTCACTTGTTACAGGAGAAGATACAATAACAAAACGCAAAAAAAACTGGGAAGACAGCATTGTTTGTGCAACACCAGAAATTACAAAAAATGATCTAGATAGGCAGCTTGTATCTCCAGCTCAATTTAGTCTTATAATCTTTGATGAGGCACATAGAACCATTGGTGATTATGCATATTCTGGAATAGCACAACGATTTACACACACAAATGCAAGAATAATGGCAATGACTGCTACCTTGCCAAGCGAAAAAGAAAAAGCCAAAGAAATCATAAAAACACTTTACATTTCAAACATTGTACAAAGAAATGAATCAAGTCCTGATGTAATGCCATACATTCAGGAAACTACAACGCAATGGATTACTGTTGAACTTCCTCCTGCAATGAAAGAGATTCAAAACTATATCAAAAAAGCACTTGACCAAAGATATGCCGAACTAAAAAGAAATGGAATTCATGTTTCTGACAACAAATCTCTCTCGCAACTTTTACGGATTAGAGATTATGTTCTAAAACAAAACCGTAAATCCGCAAAACCACTTTTTACTGCGATTAGAATTCATTATGCATTAAACATTCTTGAATCACATGGCATAACATCATTTCTTCGCTTCTGTGAGAGAACTAGAGAAAAAAAAGGAGTTGGAATACGTGACCTATTTGAAGCCGATGAAAACTTTACACATGCCATATCACTTGCAAAGAGCGCTCAAAAAAT
The DNA here is from genome assembly GCA_052386635.1 of Nitrososphaerota archaeon. Taxonomy (GTDB): domain Archaea; phylum Thermoproteota; class Nitrososphaeria; order Nitrososphaerales; family Nitrosopumilaceae; genus VHBM01. The sequence continues at coordinate 1,869 of JBQTJY010000120.1, read as the reverse complement.
TGGAATTGAACATAGCAAAATAGCCAAATTAAAAGAAATTATACAGTCTGTGACAGGTAAGGCACTTGTCTTTACAAGTTATCGTGATTCAGTTGAAATATTGCATCAAAAACTAACCGAAATAGGAATTTCTGCTGGATTTTTGATAGGTAAGGCAGGAGAAACTGGCCTCAAACAAAAAAAGCAAGTTGAAACTGTAAGAAAGTTTCGTGACGGTGAGTACAAGGTTTTAATTGCAACGCGAGTTGGAGAGGAAGGTCTTGACATTTCAGAGGTAAATCTAGTTGTGTTTTATGATAATGTGCCAAGCTCAATAAGATACATCCAAAGAAAAGGAAGAACAGGAAGAAAAGACAGCGGCAAATTAATTGTGCTAATAGCTAAAGATACAATTGATGAAACATACTATTGGATTGGAAAACGAAAGATAAGCGCAGCACAAGGGATGGGTGACAAAATATCTAAAGAATTAAACTTACAAGAGTCTCCATCTGTTCTTGATACCTATTTTTAGCCTAGTCGCTTGATTATATGATATCCAAATTCTGTTTTAACAGGCTCTGAAATACTTCCAACCTGTAGCTTAAAGGCAGCTTCTTCAAATGGTTTTACCATTACCCCACATCCAAAATAACCAAGATCTCCATCTCGTTTTGCACTACCAGAATCAATTGAAAGTTCGCGTGCAAGTTTGCCAAACTTCTCGTCTTTTTTTAGTCTTTCAAGTATTGCAAGTGCTTCGCTTTGTTTTTTTACTAGAATATGGGAACATTTTATCTTATTCATAATTGTGATACACTTCCTGTACAGTATAATAATTTTAAACCTTGGGTGATTGTTTTTTATTTCGATAAAAAACAAACGTGCCTACTATTACAGCAGCAGAAATTATTCCTACAGCATAATAGAGATAATCCACATTGTTTGGCATTGGGCTTTCTACTTCTTTTTCTTGTGTTATAACTGGTTCTTCGCCAAATCCTGTTATCAGAATACTGCCTGATGTGTGCGGTGCCATCACAAAAGCAACATGCCAATTGCCAAATTCATCAATACTTTGGATGGATTTGATCTGCTCGTTATTCAAGTACACTGCAAATTTTTCATTATCTGATAATTTTGGAAACTCGAAATTTGCATACATCTCAAGCGGCCAGCTATTTTGCATCTTCATCAAAAGCGATGTTCCATCATCATTAAACTCTTGATAAGCAAACCAGATTCCAGAATCATATCTATACTTGTATTCTTTGCCATTTCGGATGGTATTTACAGGAATTATTGCCTCATCCCCAATTACAAAGCAGCTATAGTATTGTGCTTGTGGGGCAAAAAGTGGGTCTGGATACATTGAAAAACTAATAATTTGTCCCGGTTCAATTTTTTTAATCATTTCTATATTCTTGCCCATATCAAGCAACTTCCAATTTGAATCATAAATGAGGGCATAAATTTTTACATTCTCTGCTATTTTTTCTCCATTATTGATTATTCTTCCGGTTTTATGTCCATCTTTATGTGTAACAAGTGTGTCATCATAAATTACTTCAACATTTAATGGTATTTTGTTTTGTGCTACATTGAACAAAACTCGTGGTTCTTTTAATATTGGATTTTGGCTAGTGACTTGTGGAAACTTGAACTTGAATGGTTGATCCGATGTGGGATAAATTGTAGCAAGTTGATATGATTCAGTAATTATACTCGCATCATCCTCAATTGTTATTGTAATAACAGGAATTACAGGATATTCTTGTACATTGTTAATTTTACCAATTACTGTATAAACCCCATCAGAATCAAAATATCCAGCAAAGTTTTTTTCGAGAACAATATCATCTGCACTTGCTTGCTGAATTGTACAAAAGA
>JBQTJY010000119.1:0-31210 GCA_052386635.1 Nitrososphaerota archaeon | reverse complement strand
ATACTCTTACTCCTCATATTCGAATTTTTTAACCAAAGATTTTAAACAAGGTTTTTCGGAGTCAACGTAGAAATTTCATTGAAACACCCTAAAAAGAAAATTGAAAAAAAACCTGATTCTGATGATTCTAAAAATGAACCTCATGTAGCAGAACCACCTGTCAACGAAACTGATAAGAGTGATGTACAACAAAAAATTGACATATTATTTTGGATTCGAGTAGGACTTGCAGTTCTTGGTGGAACACTTGCGACATTTTTATTTGAACCAATGGAGGGAGAAGAAAGAAGATGGGCATCTATAGGATTGTTAATTGTTGTCTTCATTGTATCTATGGGTATAGCTAAAGGAATGCGAATACAATTACCGCCATCTGACAAAAAGAAACTTGTTACTACAGGAATTGGCAGCTATATTTTCATCTATTTGTTTATGTGGATACTAACATACACCTTTGTTCATGCTGGAGGAAACAGTGGTTTCCCACTAACACCATTTACATAGTACTAAAATACCAAAACGAATTCTTTGTCTCAATGTGGAAATATAAAACACCAGGTATTCCAGATGAGCTCTTTGAGCGTTCTGATGACGTACCTATAGCAAAAGAAGAGATCCGCTCTATACAAATTAGCAAAGCGCGATTAGGTATTGGCAATACTGTCTATGATATTGGTTGTGGTAGTGGGTCTGTAACAGTTGAAGCCGCACTACAAATAGAATCAACAGGCAAGATCTACGCAGTAGATTTTGATCCTAAAGCCATAGAATTGACAAAGAAAAATCTACAAAAATTTGGATTGTCTAATGCCGAGGTTATTTTAGGTAACGCAAAAGAAGAAATTATTAAACTACCACAAGCAGACGCAATTTTTGTTGGCGGTACTGGTGGTGACACAAAAGAAATAGTTGAGTTATGTCAAACCAAGTTAAAATCAGGCGGAAGAATTGTTATAGGAATAATTTTAATTGAAACGTTATTTTCCATCTTAGGAATGATTGAAAAAAAATTTACATTGGTTGACATAACTCAAATAACAATTTCCAAAAGTCGTAAGACATCTACTGGAACAATGATGCTTGCACGAAATCCTATTACTGTCATATCAGCAACAAAAATTTAGTACAAGTTTAGCTTTTTAATTAGGAACAAAATAGGTATCTGTATGCACGAACTAGTTTGTGTTGGTTGTGGTCCTGGTGACCCAGAGTTACTAACTATTAAGGCTGTAAAGGCAATAAAAGATGCGGATGTAATACTATGTCCTACCTCAAAAGAGGGAAAGCCAAGCATTGCTCTTTCAGTAGTATCATCAATCTTAGATCAGAGTAAAAAGCCAGAAATTGTAAATTTGATTTTTCCAATGGTCAAAGATAAACAAACACTTGAAACTACTTGGGAAAAAAACGCAAAAATTTTAGCTGAACATGTACTATCTGGAAAAAAGGTAGTATATCTTACAGTAGGTGATCCTTACCTATACAGCACTTGGATCTATTTACATCGAGAGCTTGAAACAAAATATCCAAAAATCAAAATTTTTGTTATTCCAGGAATAGTATCAATTTTCACTTTTGCATCTAAAGTAGGAATAAGTCTAGCTGAAGGCGGTGAAAAAGTGGCTGTAATTCCATCATGCTATGATCTTTCTAAAGTAAAAGAGCTTGCAAAAAATTGTGAAACAATGATATTTCTAAAAGACGGTCGCTATTTTGATCAAGTAATTGAGCTTTTAAAGGACGCAGGGTTTTCTGATGATTCTATATTTGCTATTGGCCAAGATCTTGGTACTGATAAAGAAATTGTAAGAAAATTAAAACTTGGTGAGGTTACTAAAGAAACCATGACCACCAAATATTTCTCAATAATGGTGGTAAAACGTGCCTAAAGTTTACTTTGTTGGTTGTGGTCCTGGTGATCCAGACCTTATTACAGTAAAAGCAAGAAAACTAATTCAAAATGCAGATACGATGGTATATTCGGGTTCATTAATTCCACCACCGATTCTAAAGCTTTGCAAAAAAGGAAAGTTATATGATGCAGCAAAACTGGTAAGAGAAGAAATTTTTGAAATTTTAAAAAAAAATGCAAATGAAAACAAAATTGTAATTAGATTACATGATGGCGATCCAACTATTTATGGAGCAATAAAAGAGCAGATAGACAATCTCCAAAAAGAAGGAATTGAATCAGAAATTATACCAGGTGTAACATCGTTTTTAGCGTCAGCTGCAGCTCTTGGAATTCAACTCACACTACCAGGAGTTACTCAAACAATTATTATAACGCGTGCTGAAGCAAGAACTAAAGTTCCAGAGCGAGAAAAAATTTCTGAGCTGGCAAAACATAATGCCACTATGATATTCTATCTCAGTGTTCATTTATTATCTCAAATAGTAAAACAAGCCATTGATGGTGGTTATAACAAGTCAACTCCAGCAGCAGTTGTATACAGAGCAAGCTGGCCAGATCAAAAAGTTATTGTAGGAACACTTGAAGACATTACAAAGAAGGTTAGGGCTGAAAGGATCGTCAAGACTGCTATTGTAATTATCGGCTATGTAATACAGCCTTCTTCATATGAGTATTCTAGATTATATGATAAAACCTTCACTCATAGCTTTAGAAAAGCAAAAAAAACATGATCTTCTTATTTTCATTTTTATCAAATCATGTCTGATAAATCATTACAGCAATTAAACAATAAAATCATTCATTGCAAAAAGTGTCCCAGATTAGCCAAGTATATCTGTAATATAGCAAAAAATAAGGTAAAACGCTTCAAAGATGAAAACTACTGGGGTAAACCCTTACCGGGCTTTGGGGATCCAGAGGCTGAACTTTTACTTATTGGGCTTGCACCGGCTGCTCATGGCGGTAACCGTACAGGAAGAATGTTTACTGGCGATAGTTCAGGTGACTGGGTTGCAAAGGTATTATTTGATAATGGATTTGCAACAAAACCATCTAGTCAAAGATTAGATGATGGATTCAATCTCATTAATGCTTACATTACTGCAACTATACGGTGTGCGCCTCCAGAAAACAAACCACTCAAAACAGAATTTGAAAATTGTTTTTCATATCTAAAAGAAGAATTTACTATACTAAAAAATGTCAGAGTTATTGTCTGTCTTGGCAAAATTGCATTTGATTCATGTTGTAAACTATTAGATGTAAAACATAGTAAATTTGTACATGGTAGATCATTTGTACACAAAAATTGGCAGATAATTTGTTCTTATCATCCAAGCAAGCAAAACACACAAACAGGACGTCTTAGCTGGTCTAACTGGAATAAGATATTTGTTTTAGCAAACAAAATGCTAGATAAGAATTGAAACTGTAACTAAATCTCTCAAAATTTTAAATAAAAAACAGAATGGATATCGCCGGCTACAACTAATAAGTAGATGTAGTTTGTGACGATAGTCCTGATGAAGGAACAGATGGGAATTTATCTCCGATTTGCTGCTCTGCAACTGCAGATGCTTCTCTAAGGATTCTCTCCGTTTCTTCGTTTGTGGTGTCTTGTTCCACGTTGAAGGCATCTCCAGATAACGAATCGACCATAAGACCATTCAATGTCTGTGTCATAGAGTTCAATTCAGAGTCTGCTTCTGGCATGAATCTACCTAAGGATGATCTCATACCCTTCATAGTGGCTACTGCTGGACCTATTGCAATCATTGCATCGCCTAGGTCATGGATAGTAGTTAATCGCAACTGAACTTGTTCTAGCGACATTCTTGCATTGCCTAGCATCTTTGTAACCTTTCGGATCTCAGCTAGTTCATTGGACAAAACTCTACTTGCTGTAGTGTCATGTTGTTGCATTGCTGTAACTATTCTGTTGAATAGTTGTTGATCTCTTTCTCTTAGTCTGGTCAGCATAGAGTCCATTTTTGAAATTTGAACTTGCAGCTTGTTGACGGCTGTCTGGATTCGAGGTTTTAGTGCAGCTTCTGGTTTTACTGTGTCACGGATTCGGTCTGTTAGTCCTCTTGTTTCTTGACGTGCCCAAGTCTTATCAAAACTTGTCATACGCCGTAGTTTAGAATTTCATTCTTAATGACGGGTGTATATTATCATCAACATAGGGCTAAATTTAGCTAACAAATGAATCAGCAATTATAGGATTTACATGGCCAAAATAGCAGTATTTGATTCTGGTTTTGGTTCACTCTCAATTATAAAAGAATTAAAAAAAATAACAAAATCAGAGATAATCTATTTTGCAGATCATAAAAGCTTTTCATATGGAAAAAAATCAACTAAATCTTTAAAAAAAATAATTCAAAAAACAATCACTACTTTAAAAAATGAATTTAATCCAGTTCTAATTGTTGTTGGCTCTAACACACCATCACTATTACTTCAAAATTATTTAAAAAACCAATCAAAAATTATAACAGTTTTACCACCATTACATGATGCTGCAAAAATTACAGAGTCATCAAAGATAGCTATACTAGCAACAAAATCTGTTGTAGAAAACAATATACTCAAAAATTATATTAAAAAAAATATTTCAAAAAATATTACAGTATTTCCAGTAAATATATCGCCACTTGTAGAACTTGTTGAATCTGGAAAATTTATTTCAAATAAACAATTCTGTTTGAAAAAAATTTATTCTCTTTTATTTCCAGTTTTTAGTTATAATGACATAGATGTAGCAACATTATCAAGTACTCATCTTCCTTTTCTTTTACCAATGTTTAGCAAATTGTTTCCAAGCATTACCTTCTTGGATCCTGCTGTTCAAGTTGCAGTAATTGTTAAAAAAACTTTGCGGCAAGAATTAAAACAAAACAAAATCAGAATATTTACCTCTGGCAATGTAAATCAATTTCATAAAAAACTATGTAAAATAGGAATTAAAAATAAAGTAGAACATCTAAAATTATGATGTTGAATTTATTAAATGATCAAGGATATGCAATCTCTTTTGAAAGAATAGAATTAATTTCTGAAACTTTAATTCTATTCTGACTCATAGAGTCTCGTGTCCTTATAGTTACAGTTTCATCTTGTAATGTCTGATGATCAACTGTTATGACAAATGGAGTACCTATCTCATCTAATCTTCTGTATCTTCTACCAATTGCACCAGAGTGATCCAAAAATGCATCATATTTTGTCTTTATTTTCATGTATATCTCATCAGTTTTTTCTTCCAAACCGTCTTTTTTTACAAGTGATAATATCCCAACCTGAATTGGAGCCAAATACGGTTTTAACGATAGTACGATTCTGTCATTTTCCTTATCCTCCCTTAAATTATGCTCTAAAATTGAATACAAACTACGGTCTATTCCCATAGATATCTCAAACACGTGAGGCAGAACCTTCTCATTATCATCTAAAACTTCAAATTTTTCCTTGCTTTTATTTGAGTGACCGCCCAAATCATAGCCAGATCTGTAATTACATGCTACTAGTTCAAGCCAACCGGTAGTTGTTTCAACTTCAAAATCAAAGGCAATTTCAGCATAAAATGCCTTTTCCTTATCGCCTAATTTTCTAAATCTACTTTTTTTCATATCAATACCAGTTTTTTGATAAAATTCAGAAAGAAGAGCCAAATAATAAGCAACAAACTTGTTTGGGATCACTCCAGATTCTACGGCCTCTGAACATGTCAAAGTCTTTTGTGAATTGTTTACCTGAATTCTAATTACAGTGTCCTTGATTTCAGAAAATTTTTCTAATTCATTTAATTTTTTTGGGTTACAAAAAACTTCAATCTCAGCCTGATAAAATTCTCTTAGTCGTAGTAAACTTTGCCTAGGAGAAATCTCATTTCTAAAACTCTTACCAATCTGTGCTATGCCCAGAGGAAGTTTTCCCCTCATTGTCTTGAACAATCGTGGAAAGTCAACAAAAATGGATTGACACGTTTCTGGTCTTAGATAGGCTGCCTCTTCTTCTGGCCCAATACCAACCTTAAACATCATATTAAATTTATGAGCCTTATCAAATTCACCGCTACACTTTGTACACTTGATTTTATTTTTACTAATTATTTTATCAAATTCTTCTAGGGGAGCACTTTCTGGAACTTCAATGTGTGTAATATCATCTATCAATTTATCTGCTCTAAACGTAGATTTACAATTCTTACATTTTATTATAGGATCTGCAAAGCTAGCCAGATGTCCTGATGCCTCAAAAACTGATTTGCACATAATCTGTGATCCATCGATTTCTAACATTCTATCACGCCTTACAAGTTCACGTCTCCAAAGCTCAAGAAATTTATTTTTTAAATTTACACCAACAGGCCCATATTCCCAGAAACCTGCCTGTGCATCTGGATAAATTTCACAACTTGGAAAATAAAAGCCACGTTCAAGTGCTAATTTCATCACATCATCGTAATTCATGTTATCTCAGTTTGTTTAATAGAATAAATTCCTAATTATGCTAGCTCTCTTGCTTTTTTTAGATTATCAAAATCATCTCGTCTATCATCTATTGGTGTTTCTAGCACTATAGGCACTTTCTTTTTGTTCATAGTTTTAATTATTGCACTAAGACCTTTCTCGCCTATCATGCCTAACCCAATATGTTCATGTCTATCAACATTACATCCTATATCGTCTTTTGAATCATTTAGGTGTAATATCTTTAGATGTTCAAACCCTATTACATCATCAAATCTATCTAGAGTCTTAATCACAGCATTTTCTTCTCTAAGATCATAACCTGCTGCAAATGCATGACAGGTATCTAGACAGATCCCAAATCTCTTTGCTGGCTTTAATTGAAAAAAGATTGATGCTAATTGTTCAAAGTTAGAACCAACAGAATTTTTCTGACCTGCCGTATTTTCAAGTAAAACAATCACATCTTTTTCTACATCAACAACTCTGGTAAACGCATCAACAAGTCTTTTTATCGCATTATCTTCTCCTGTACCCATATGGCTTCCCAAATGTGCTACAAGATATGGAATACCAAGCACGCGACATCTTTCTACTTCTTTTATCATCGTATCTACAGATTTTTTGTGCGTATTCTTATCAGGAGAGGATAGATTAGGTAAATACGGCATATGTACTACTGTGGCAAATCTGTCAATTTTACTTGTCTGAAGTTTTTCTTTGAAATTCTTAACCTCAATATCATCCAAGTCTTTTGCATGCCAACTTCTAGGACTACGCGTAAAAATTTGAAATGCAGTACATTCTCTTTCTAATGCATTATCAACAGCCTTGTCAATAGAACCAGAGATTGAAACATGAGCACCAATCTGCATAAAAACCGGCTAGTTTTGTATAATTTAAATGAGTTTATTATGGATAAAAAACAAAGATTTTTGCTAATCCAAATTTTTAAGGTGGGGAACAATCAAAAAATAATATGATTAACCTTGGCCAGGACGAAATAGCAAAATATCCATTTTTAGCAGATGCTGGCCAATATCTAAAAGATAAGGGTTTTACTTTAGAACAATTTGATACAGATCCGGATCTACGACTAATAATAGAAAAAGCATATCATAGAATTGAGGTTGCTGCTGATGGAAAGATCTACAAATCAGACCTAATAGATGATAAGGCAGGTAAAGACGCCACATTACCACGAGAAGTATTTTCATTTCTTATTGCGGTAGTATTGTTAAAACTATGTGGTATATCTTCGCTGATACAGCGATTCTCACTTGCTGAGGCAAGACGTGCAGAAAAATATCTAGAAAAAGATTTAGCAAACTTATCAGATAAAACTAAAGAAGAATTAGCGGTTCGCATAATCAAAGAACTATTTTCTTTAAATGTAAACAAACAAACTGAATATTTTGCAATTCCAATATCGGATTATCTAAAACATTCTATCAATTTTCATGAAAGAGAATGGAAATTGGTTAACAGACATGTAGAGAAGGGCATGGTATTCTTGACATCGCATGAAACTGTGAGATTAGTTAGAAAAGAACTTAGTGGATACATCACTTCAAAGATACACTCTATACATACACCTCCAATGTCAAATGGATTTAAAAAACCAGTAGAAAAGTTAACTACGTTAGCAAAAAAATTTTCAACACAGACTATCTCCTCTACAGAGTATCCTCCATGCATAAAACATGCTATCGAAGTGCTGGAAAAAGGAGAAAACCTACCTCACTCAGGAAGATTTTTACTTGCTACTTTTCTCTTGGGAAAAGGACAAACTGTTGAACAAATAGCACCATTGTTTAAAAACGCACCTGACTATAATGAAAAAGTGACACTATATCAGCTGAATCATCTTGCAGGAAGTGTTGGCAATGCTACAAAGTATTCTTGTCCATCATGTGACAAAGTAAAGAGCCAAAACCTCTGTTTTGCTATACCAGAATGTGATAATATCATAAACCCACTTCAATTTGGAAAGAAAAAGACGTTAAATGCATGAAAGTGATCAAAAACTACTAGAAGAGTCTTTCAAAAAATACTATTTTGATAATTTTGATCTAATACATGTACCAGACAAACCCTCTGAGAGAGAGTTTGGCTATCAAAAATTTAATGCAGGAATGAATAGACACATCTCTATAAAATCAGATAAAGAACTGCATCTCCTCTTAATTACAAATATCCCCTCTGACGTATATTGTTCGAACGCATATTACTCGTTTCCTGCTTTACCAATGCCAGAAAAAGATTGGCAAGGTGCTGATCTAATTTTTGATATAGATTCAAAAGACCTAAACCTAGATTGTAGAAAAGAACATACTTGTGCCAAGTGCATGTCCTGTAATTCGGCATTTCAAATTCAGTCTAGTTGCCCTAAATGTAATTCAACAAAGTTTGATGCAAAATCACTAACATGTAGTGTGTGCATTTCTTCGGCCAAGGACGAAGTAACAAAGCTTTACGACATATTGACAAATGATCTAGCTATAGAAGAAGAAAACATTCAAACATATTTTTCTGGAAATGAAGGTTTTCATATATACGTCACAAACTCACAATACCAAAAATTAAGCTCAAGAGAAAGAGCAGAATTAGCAGATTACATAATGTTTCGTGGTGCTATTCCAGAAACATTTGGAATAAAAAAGTTCAACTTTGAAAAATCATCCTTTCCAGAGCTTAATGAAAAAGGTTGGAGAGGAAAAGTAGCAAAGCAAATCATTGGTTCAAAATCAAAAAAACCAAAAGCAATTCGTGAAGTAATCTCTGGTGGTTATACAATGTTTCAAAAAAGACTTGATGATTTAAAAGGTGTTATTGGTGCAAGGATTGATCCTAATGTAACAATGGACATACATCGAATTTTCAGACTTGCTGGTTCCTTAAACAGCAAAAGTGGTTTTTCAAAAGTATTATGTAAAAATATTGAAAAATTTAACCCGCTTACAGATGCTTGCCTGCTTGATGATGAAACAATTGAGATCAAGGCAAACTGCCCAATTCAATTTAAATTAAAAAATCGAAAATTTGGACCATATAATGATGAGAAAACCTCTGTACCAAAATATGCAGCAGTCTACATGATTTGCAAGGGATTAGCTAGTACTGCATAATATTATGCAACTATTAATGAAAATCTGATAATATTTTATCATCTAGCCAAATTACAAAGCAGAATACAACATACATTGAATTTTAGGACATTTAGAGATTTAAAAAAATTTGTTGATTGTTGGTAAGACATTAATTGATGACATAATAACGTACGTTGATTTTGTATAGTACATCTAAAGAAGAAGGTCCTCCACCACCTGATGCTGGAAAATACATCAGAATAGGAATTGTGGCAGTAATCGGTATTGTGATCTTTGCAATTGTTGGCAATCAAGCAGTTATCTTATCCATGAACATTACCGAGTTTGATGATAAATTTACAAAACCTCTTTTTTACTCTGTTTTATCAGCTGTAATACTTGGAATAATAGCCCTAGTACGAGTTAGCAGTAGGTCATCAATAACATGGTATGGCATTAGAACAACAATAACCCTACTCAGCAAGGGAACACATGAATCTGTTGCCTCAAATATTACAAGTTTCAAAGATTACAAGTTATCAGTTCCACATTTTGTGATCTGGCAGATTACAAAAGTTTTGCTTTTTGGTGCTTTCTTTTCAAACATAATGTTTGGTTTTGCTGTAATGTATTTGATAGATGGTAATGATCTTGGAATAGAAAATATTCCAAACTTATTTTCACTTCCGTTTGTAACTCCGCCAATAAACCCGTCATATGGCATCGATAAAGTAATCCCAATGATACCAGCTTTATTGATTCTCATACCAACAATACTTGGTGCTATTGGATTACGTCTAACATTGTATGTAGGATTGAATTCTATAATCAAAGTAATCACGTCGTATCTCCAAGATTCTTCACAGGGTAAACCTCGATTTCTTAGCTACGTCTCTACAATAGAGGGACTTGTTGGTATAGCAGTACTTTGGGCTGGTTTTAACATGTTTTTTACAGATCAGATTGATTATAACACAAGATATGCTATTGCAGGAACACTTCTTGCAGGATTTGTCTTAATCGCATTTTCTATTCTTGATAAAATTAGATCCCGTGTCCTAACTCACATGCTTAAACGAGATGTGTATATTCGTGTGTTAACTCTGATCGTAATTGCAGTAGTTGTTGGTGCTGTTATGTCTGTAAATAACAGCATAGCAGATGCACGAAAAATCGAATTTTTAGGACCATATACCGCACAACAGATTTCCGTAAATAGATACTTGGCAGATCTTGATAAAATACAGGAAAACATACATGATGTAAAGTTACAATCAGTCTCTCCAAATAATATCCAGAGCTATGTTAACCAAAACAGCGATGTTCTAAGCGTTATAAGAGTATGGGACTGGCAAGCTGCATTTGCAAAATTAAAGCCAGAAATAGGTTTGATTCCATATGTTGACTTTGAAGATAACGACATTCTAAGATTTAACAATACATTGTATTGGACAGCCTCAATGAAGCCAATCTTACCAGCTTCTGTAAGCCTCGAAAATAGATGGTATAACGAACATCTAGTTTATACTCATGTGCCAAATGGATTTCTAACACTAGCAGCAACAGATGGTCAGATAGTTGATAGTGCTGAATTTTTCCGTCAACGAGCCATTTATTATGGCGAAGGTGGCTTGCTTGAGCAAACTTGGTCTGCCTACCCTACAAGCAGGGGAAGTGAAAGTGCTGAACTAAACAATGCGTTTTATTCTGGTACAGGCGGGCTAGCTGTTCCACCTCCTCTTAGCTGGATTTTTGAGCCTAACTTTCTATTATCATTTCCAGGAGATTCCATACATGTAATGCGATACAAGGATGTTAATCAGAGAATGCAAATACTTTATCCATATTTTCTCTATAACTTGTTTGGAAGAGAACTTGATACATATCCAGTTACTGACGGACAGAATACCTTTTGGCTTGTACCACTGATTATTGGGTTTGACAGTCATGATGTTCCATGGTCTGTTGGAAATCCATATCTTAGATTAGTTGGATATGCACTAGTTGACACCTATAACGGTGAAATTTCTCTAATAAAATATGGTGATGATTTCTTTTCTGATATGTTTGAGAGCCAGTACTCTGCTCATTTTATTGAAACACCATCATGGCTCAAAGAGCAAATTCGCTATCCACAAGAGCTTTTCAATTGGAGAACAGAGATGTACAACATCTATCATGTCACTAACCTCGATAAATTCATTCAAGCAAGCGAATTCTATGAGATTCCTCATGGATTAGAGACATACTATATCGAAGCTAAGCCACCAGGATTTGAAAAACCAACATTTCTAGGATTGCTTTCACTTGAGCTTAGAGGATCTCAGGGACGAAACCTAGCAGGATATATGGTAGTGGAAAATAACTTTCCAAATTTGGGCAAGATGCAATTTTATGAAGTCCCATTAAATTCTACAACCAAACTTATTGGCCCAACTGCTGTTCGTGAAGCATTAGATAGAGATCCAGACTTTGCTCAACTAAAAACACTTTTGCGAAATCCACGTGTAGGTGATAACATATTGTACCGCGTAGGTGAACACGATGTTTACTTTATTCCAGTCTACACTGCAGGTGCTGGGGGTGTTGTTGCACAATTAGGCACCATAGCCTCTGTTGGGGCTGCTTTTACAGGTGAATATTACGTTGGATTAGGAAGCACACAACAACAAGCCTTTGAAGCATATCTTCAGAAGCTTTCAGGCGTGGTTGCTCCATCAACAACGATCAATGGTGGTATAGAGCTAGACAAAAACACAAGAATAGAAACTCTAAAAACAATATTTGCTGAATCCGAAATTAAAATTCTGACACCAACAGAAATCCAAATTCCACTTTCATTCAAAGAAAGTGAGGTTGTATTCTTTACAGAATCAGATCGTGAGGCAGCAGAAAAACTAGTTTCTGAATTTATTGAGATCTTTGTAAAGCCAAATGATAGGGTATACATGTGGGAAAAAGACGGTGTTCTTAATTTCGGCGTCATTATAGTTGAACAGAACATTCCTGAGATGCATTACATCGCAATATCAATAGGAAAATAATTCATTACTAAACACAAAAATTAGAAAAAATATTGTTATATGTGTACCTTACTCGTTTTAGATAACGGATCTGCTTACACAAAAAACCTGATAGACTTTCTATTACAAAAAAAACTTAATTTTACTACTCTTACACATGATAAAGTCCAGTTATCACAAATAGTCAAATTCAACTCCTTTATTTTATCTGGCAGAACAAAAAATAATCAAAGCATGAATGTCATAAATTCAAAGATAATCAATCACGCAGTTTTAGAAAAAAAACCACTTTTGGGTATATGTTACGGGGCAGAAATTCTAGCTTTGACGCTTGGTGGTACGATTAGAAAAACTGGATCATTACAAAAGGGCAGCAATGTGATTGATGTAATAAAAAATAATCCAATATGTACAGGAAAGCTAGACGTATTTGAAAGCCACAGTTATGAAATTTCACGATTAAATGACAAACTTGTCGGGATTGCCAAATCAGAATACTGTCAATATGAAATTATCCAACATAAAGAACTTGATATTTTTGGAACGCAGTTTCATCCAGAAATGAGTACAGATGGTCAAAAACTCATAGAATCATTTGTAAATCTTTGATTTTAATATAGAAAAGATAATGATGCAAGTATGAAATCATCTGAACACGAATTACTACTGCCGCCAGTTGCAGAAGAAAACATTTGTTTACCATTATCAGTAAACGCAGTTTCTAAATACTGGAGTATTGATTTGCCATTACCAGAAGCAGTTGAAATTGCAAAAAAATATTCTAATGTGAATGGTAGTATTTTGATTGAAGGCATTGAGCTTGCAGAACGCCATGGTCTTGGGAGCTTAATTCTACACTCATCAATATCAGCATTAAAAAAAATTATAGACATGGGAATACCCCCAATAGTAATTCTTCCAGGAATACATGATACCATCCAGCATGCGTCTGTTATTTCTGGATATGATGATGTAGAAAAAACAATAATTCACTATATTCCACAACAGCACAAAGAAGACGAATTTCAAATAGGCGTTATTCCTGAAAAAAAATTTGATAGCTTATGGGCAGAGGACGGAAGATTAATGATCATACTAGCCCCGCTTGATATATTATCAGAACTAAAAATCGATGATAAAAAATTAGAAAAATCAAATCGCCTATGCTTTGTTTCAGAACGGCTTAATATACAACAAAAATCAGACGAAGCGATTCAATCACTTAAAAATGCAATAGAAATTGATAACAAAAACTCTACTGCACTTGCATTACTAGGTGGAATATTAAATGAACAAAATTCTCCAGAATGTGTCAAGTATTATGAAAAAAGTATAGCAATCAATGATAGATGTTATCTTGCCTACCGCGGATTAGGAAATTATTACTTGAAAAATAAACAATATGATAAAGCAGAGCAATATTATACAAAAGCAATTGAGATTAATCCTACAAGGTTTGGTCCAATTTACAAGAATCGTGGACTAGCAAGATTGGAACAAAAAAAGACTAGAGATGCTAAACAAGATTTTGAAAATTATTTAAAACACACACCAAATGCAAAAGACAAACAAAGTATATTCCAAGCTATGCACGAACTTTGAAGATGCGGAGTGCGGGATTTGAACCCGCGACCTTCAGCTTGGGAAGCTGACGTCCTGCAAGGCTGGACTAACTCCGCACAGCTTTTGACTCTAGAGACTAGCGTTATATAGCTTAAAGAAAAATAAAATTCATGGATGCACGATGTCCAGAGTGTGACAAGGTAGCAAATCTTGATGATGAAATGAAAAATGTAAAATGCCCTCACTGCAATTTTGAAGCAGATTATGATACGTACATCGAAATAATGAAAGACCATGCAGTAAATATGGCTGCAGATTATATTCCAAAGAGACCGTACTAGATTTTACCAATAATTTCCCTTATCTGAGCAATCAAGATGGGACCACATTTTGTACAAAACATATGACATGCCTGAATCGAAGTCATCTTACCTTCACATTTAGGACACTTGATCTCTTCCACAAATCAAACTCGTCTTAAAGTAGTTTAAAGATTCTGTACAAAGATTAATTAGTAGTCAAGTTTTTTTTTGCATACTTGGCAAACTTTAAGCTAACCATATCAGATAAAACTGGAAAATCAATAACCAAAGAGCTAAAAGAAAAAGACGCAAATCCATTGTTAGGATTACAACTACAGAGTGAAGCAGACGCAGCGATTGTAGGACTAGCAGGAAAAATGAAAATTACAGGAGGTAGCGACAAGTCAGGTGTTCCAATGAGATCTGACATTCATGGTGGTTCTAGAAAATATGTGCTATTATCAAAAGATGTCGGGTTACAAAAAGCAGAGAAAGGACAGCGAATACGAAAGTTGATCAGAGGAAATACAATTACAGAAGAAATTTATCAAATAAATTGTAAATATGATGGTGAGCTACAAGTAGAACAAAAAGCTGAAGAACCACCAAAAGAAAAAAAGGAATAAGTTAACATAACCCACGCAAAAACTTGTATTGTTGCATTGGAAAGAAACACTTCCTGATTGGTACATAAAAAAATATGGTTATCAGCCGTGCATTAATATCGGAACAGCTGGCCATGTAGATCATGGAAAAACAACCCTAATTCAGGCACTGACAGGTGTTTGGACAAGTGTACACAGTCAAGAACTAAAGCGTGGAATAACCATTCGTGTAGGATATTCTGACGCAGCATTTTACAAGTGCAAAAACTGTGAATCGCCACTTGGTTACTCTACAACACCAAAGTGTCCTAACTGTGGAAAAGAAAGCGAATTATCTAGAGTAGTAAGTTTTGTGGACAGTCCTGGCCATGAAAGTCTAATGGCGAACATGTTATCAGGAGCAGCATTAATGGATGGCGCTATGTTAGTAGTTGCTGCAAATGAAACTGTACCAAAACCACAAACCAAAGAGCACCTACTTGCACTGCAAACATTAGGAATAAAACAGATCATTCTAGTACAAAACAAGGTAGATCTGGTATCATACAAGGAAGCGTTGGCCAACTATAATGATATTACAAAATTTGTCAAGGGAACAAAAATTGCAAAATCACCAATAATACCTATTTCTGCACAATCAAAGCTCAATATTGATGCATTAATTGGAGCCATTGAAGAAAATATAGAAACACCAAGCAGAGATGAAACAAAAGAGCCAGTGATGCATGTTCTAAGATCTTTTGATGTAAATAAACCTGGCACAAAAATAAAAGAGATCAAAGGAGGAGTAATAGGAGGTAGCCTAACACATGGCATGCTCAAAGTTGGTGACGAAATTGAGATTAGACCAGGAATACTTAACGAGAAAAAAAAGATCTATGAACCAATACGTACTGAAATTGTATCACTAGGTACAGGGGCTGGAAGAGTCGAAATGGCAAAACCTGGAGGACTTATTGCAATAGGTACAAAACTTGATCCTTCTTTGACAAGAAGTGATTCGCTTATCGGTTCAATAATAGGAAAACCTGACACACTTCCTGAAAATTCACAAAGCACCAAAATTGAAGTAAATTTGTTTGATTCTGCTGTTGGAGATGCAGACGAAACAAAGGTTTTACCAATTCAGGTAGGGGAATCACTTAGATTAAACATTGGAACTGCACCAGTTCTTTCCAAAGTAGAAAAAGTAAAGTCAGGTATTATCGAAGTACAATTTCGAAGACCAGTTTGTCTTTTTGAAAAAAATAATGTTGCAATTAGTAGACGAATAGCCGATAGATGGAGATTAATTGGAGCAGGCATAGTTGGTTGAAGTTGTTTGTGATACTAGTTTTTTAATCCACTTAGCAACAAAAAGAATAAAAAATATCTCAAACCTTGAAACTGAAATAGGTTCAATTCAGTTTGTTGTACCAGATATTGTAATACAAGAACTTGAAAAACTAAGCAAGAATGATAAGAAAAAGCAACAAATTCTTTTAACTTTAGACTTTATAAAAAATTTAAAAAAAATAAAGATCTCTGGAACATTAGTAGATGAATCCCTAATTTCTTACACGAAAGAACATGGCGGAATAATCGCAACAATGGACACGAATCTAAAACACGGAATCAAAGAAGCTGGTGGTTCGGTTATCTCTATATCAAATGATAAAATTGTACTAGAGCCCAGCAAAATTTAACTTTACCAAAAATGACAAAAAATCTGTGTTTGACTATCATGGAATTCAGATTAAGTGGTATGGACATGATACCTTTACTATAAAAAATAATGTTACTGTGTGTATAGATCCCTACAAATTAACAAAACCAATATCAACCGATATTATTCTAATTTCACACAATCACTTTGATCATCTAAGTGAAGATGATTTAGCCAAAGTTACAAATCAAAACACAATAATAATAGCTCCTAGAGAATGCACTTCTCAACTTTCTAAAATGAAAAACAAAAAAATAATTTCAATTTCATCTAGTGAGGAAAAAATTATAAACGACATTAAAATTAAGGCTGTTCCAGCTTACAATATAGATAAAATAAATCCAGATACAAAAAAACCATTTCATCCAAAAGAAGATGGCAAAGTTGGGTTTATAGTAACAATAAACAAAGTATCTGTTTATCATACTGGTGATTCTGATCTTATTCCAGAGATGACTGATCTTAAACCTGATATCTTACTTGTACCTGTTAGCGGAACTTATGTAATGACAGCTAGTGAAGCTGCAAAAGCGGTTGAAAAAATTAAACCCAAACTAGCAATTCCTATGCATTACGGAACAATTGTAGGAAGCGAGAAAGATGCAAAGGAATTCAAAAAACTGGTAAAGTCATGCGAAGTTCAAATTCTTACAAAAGAGTAATAAGTTAACCCTTTTTCATTCAATCTCATTGGTCTCAAATCAACAATTATTCAAAGCAGGAAATTTTGAATTCCGTTTACACCACCTTTTAATAATTGGAATTCTTGCATTATCATTTTCAATATCCACTATGGTAAGATCACAAGCAGCAGATTATGGCTTTGAGTTAAACGAATTTGATCCATTTTTCAATTATAGAGCAACCAAGTTTATTGTAGACAACGGATTAGACGCATACTTTAACTGGCATGATGACATGAGCTGGCATCCATATGGTAGGGATGTATCAGCGACTTCACAAGTAATGTTGCATATAACAGCAGCTGCACTTTACAAAGTTTTTGGGTTTGGGTTTAGCCTTTATGATTTTACCATAATATTTCCAGTAGTATTTGGTTCTTTTACAGCAATAGTAATTTTTGCACTAGTTAGAGTAATTGGTGGTACAACAGCAGGTCTTTTTGCAGCACTTTTTTTCTCAGTTTCAGCTCCAATAATAATAAGAGGTATGATAGGATGGTTCAAATCAGAACCACTAGGTCTTTTTTATGCGTTATTAGGAATCTATCTATTTCTTAGTGGATTAAAACATGATAAAGGTAAAATCTCTTTTGTTAAACTTGCTGCAGGCGGCATTTTCTTAGGATTTGGATTATCAGCATGGGGGGGAATTCAATTTTTTATTATTCCACTAGGAATATTCTTCTTGGCAATTCCTTTTGTACGTAAAGATCACAAGTTCATAGTTTGGGCAATCCCACTTTTTACATTAACCCTAATTCTAACTTCGGTTTCTTTTGAAAGACCTGGCTTTAGTTTTGTTACAGGCTATGGTGGCTTTCTGCTTATAGGGCCTACTGCATTTCTTGTGGCAAGTATAATAATTCAAAAATTTAGTAAAGAAAACAAGATACGTAACAACCTAATATTTTTAGTGGCAATCATAATAGCTGGCATCTCATTAATCTTAGCTAGCGCTGTAGGGCTGCCAACTTTTCGTTATTTGAATGCGGTAAATCCTTTTCTTACAACTATAGATCCACTAACCGATTCTGTAGCAGAACATCAAACTACAACACTTGATCTGTCATTTTACTATTCATCGATTCTTATGATCTTTGCAGGTATTGGAATATGGCTGCTTTTTAGAAATAAGCCGAGCATCAACAATCATTTTACAATAAAAAATGATATGATAATATTTGCGCTAATAATAGGACTGCTTGGAATTTACATAAGTTCTGCATTTGTACGATTGGAAGTTTATGCAGCAATTTCTATAATCACATTATCTTCAATTGGACTATCTATTATTACAACTGAAATTATACGTAAAAAGTCTAGTATATCTAATCATGAAAAAACAATTAAAATTTCTTATCTTGTTATTATAATTGCTTTATTGATCATTCCAACAACATTACCAGTACACGGTAATTGGATAAAAGCGGTTAAAGCACCACCAACTTTGCTAAATGGTGGAAGCACATTTAACATTGCCATAAATGATTGGCCAGATGCCCTGGAGTGGCTAAAAAACAATACTCCAAAAGACGCAGTTGTTGCTTCTTGGTGGGATTATGGTTACTGGATAACAACGCTTGGAGAACGCAAGTCTTCTGCAGATAATGCAACATTAATTGATTGGCAGATAAAATTAATTGCAAAAATGTTGTTGAGCTCACCTGAAGAAGCATGGAAAATACTAACCAGTACTGAACCACTAAAGGGCTTAGACGCTGATTATGTTTTGATATATTTAACAGCACAAAGAGGGAATGACGAGGAACCAGGCATCTACATACTTCATGGCGGTGGTGATGAAAGTAAAAAAATTTGGTTTATGCGTATTGCAGGAGAAGATGAATCTAAATATCTCAATAGTGATGGTACTAGTGGGACAGATCTTTTCTGGCAAAATACATTGCTAGGAAAAATGTTTCCATTTTCTGTTATAACATATGGAGATCTACAGAGAAATTTACAATCAGATACATACAATCCAGGTTTTGTAGAAATCCATAAAAGAGACATAAAATTTCCTGCCGATGGAGATGGTCCATTACGATTAGTATATGCATCACCATCATTTTATCGTGAAACAGCAGGTCCCATCAGCACAGTTCTAATTTATAAAGTAAACAAAGATTACAAACCAAATCAAACCGAAATTATTGACACCACCGTAAAAACTGAGGAAATTAAAGAAACTTCTGAACCCTCAACAAATGTACAAGAAAGGGAGAATGTTGCTGTTATAACAACAGCATTTGGCGATATAACAATACAGCTCAAAGAAGATGTTGCACCAAAAACAGTAGAGAATTTTAAAAAATTAGCAGAATCAGGATTTTATGATGGTACAGTTTTCCATCGAATAATACCAAGATTTGTTATACAAGGCGGAGATCCTAACACAATTTCAGGAACACCAGATACATGGGGCTTTGGAGGACCAAGTTATACAATTCCACCTGAATTTAGTAATCTTTCACACAAAAAATACATAGTTTCTATGGCTAGAGGTGCTGATATTAACAGTGCAGGTTCCCAGTTTTTCATAGTATTAGAGGATACACCATCGCTAGATGGTCAGTACACAATATTTGGTGAGGTTGTATCAGGCCAAGGGGTAGTTGATAAAATCGCCTCTTTAGAAACAAATTCACTTGATCAACCTATACATCCGGTCGATGCAAGAATAGAAAAAATTATAGTTTTTACACCGTAAATTCTAGTTATTGTTTGTATCTTTCAGCAATCCTATATCTCAAATATTTATCATCAGGAGAAAATTTTGAGGGATGTGCTATTACAGTGGCTTCATTACAAGCTGAACAGTTATTTTTTAAGGTGTATCTATTACAATTAGAACATTTACGTAGCTGAAAATGCATTCTATCCCTCTCTTGTTTTTTTAGATTCTTCTCGTGTAAACTTGAAAGTTCCCTTTTGTTTTTCTATTAAATTTTGGATTGTATCCAGCATAGGCTTTAACTTTTTTTCTGCAGTTTTAAAATCCTGAGCTGTTATACTCAATCTATACTTTGGCGCACCTATATACAATATTTCTACACTATCACCTTCATTTTTGAGAATATCAAGTAAAATTTTTCGAATAATCTCCACACCATCTGGTTTTGTATTTGTTAGCTCTAATATTCCCCTAATTTCCACAGAAGGTAATTTTATTTTAGAACTGACTTCTTCTATTGCTACAATAGTTTTTCTTGGTAGTCTTAGATCATCTAAAATCCCAGCTCCTTTCATTGTAATTTCTAAAAATACATCATAAATAGAATCAAATTTTGAATAAAGTGTTTTTTCCAATTCTTCTAATTCAGTAGTTGAGAGGTCTGCTTTCTCCTGTACGTTTTTAAGAATTGTTTTTTCTTTTTCTTGCCGCTTTACTTCTAATAGTTTTTTCTTTTGTTGATCTTTTGAAATCTGTTTTAATGATAAATCTATCTCAGATCTTTCTGGTATTACTTTTTTTACTAGTAGAACTTTTTTTTCTCCTATCTTTACATATTTAGTAACATTGCGAACCCAACCAGGTGCAATCTCTGATATGTGTAAGAATCCTTGAATGCCACCATATTCATCAAGTGTAACATATGCTCCATGGTCAGAAACTTTAGCAATTGTGGCAACCACAATCTCGCCTACCTCCGGTAATTCTTGAACTTTGGTCGACATTGGCTCTAAATTTTTTGTTGTGTAATTTAATGTTCTGTTTAGTAATCAATACCTTTTTTCGCTTTTATTCCTACTTGAAATGGATGTTTGATTTCCTTCATTTCTGTTACAAGATCTGCTACAC
Source organism: Nitrososphaerota archaeon (assembly GCA_052386635.1). GTDB lineage: Archaea > Thermoproteota > Nitrososphaeria > Nitrososphaerales > Nitrosopumilaceae > VHBM01. The sequence goes on along the minus strand of JBQTJY010000119.1, from coordinate 10,048 downwards.
TAATTATCTCATCACTTGCATAATTGCCTGTAAGAACCAAGTTTAGATTAACCGGTTTGATTTTAATTAAATCTAGTACATCACTAATTTCAACTAGACCAAGATTTACAGCATAATTTATCTCGTCTAAAATTATAATATCATATTTTTTTGATTGAATTTTTTCTCTACTAATATGTACAGCCTCTTGCGCTATCTTTACATGTTCTTCACGTGGACTCTTGTCATCCAAAATACCTACAAATCCTTTACCAACCGCAACTAGTTCAAATTGTGGCTCGAGTAGTTTTGATGAAGTCATTTCGCCATAATGCCATGAACCTTTGATGAACTGGATCATGCAAATTTTATGATCATGGCCAACGGCTCTTAGTGCCATACCTAGTGCAGCAGTAGTCTTGCCTTTTCCTTTGCCAGTATATACTATGACTAAACCATCCTTCCTCATATTGTTGATAATTTGGCTTATAACTAAAAAGATTAGCAAAAAGCATGACCATCCATTTAAATTAAAATTTGAAATAGTAATCAAAATTGAAAATCCCAAGAATTGTAATAGCTGGCACTACAAGTGGTATTGGAAAAACATCAATTACAACAGCAATCATTTATACAATGAAAAAATGCGGATATACAGTACAGCCGTTTAAAGTTGGTCCTGATTATATAGATCCAAGTTATCTTTCTGCAATTTCCGGTAATGGTACTAGAAACTTAGATGTATGGTTAATGGGAAAAAATGGTGTAGTCAAAAGTTTTGTCAAGAGCTCAAAATCATCCATTTCTATAATTGAAGGAGTTATGGGATTTTATGACGGCTTTTCTGGAAATTCAAATTTTGCCAGTACACATCACGTTGCATCTATTCTAAAATCACCAGTAATACTTGTTTTAGATGCAAGTAAAACTGCTCGCTCCATTGCTGCTACAGTACTAGGATATACAAAATTTCATCGAAATTCCAACATTATCGGATTAATTATCAATAAAGTAGGAAGCAAAAAACATGAACTATTATGCAGACAAGCACTTGAAAAATTAAAAACTCCAATTCTTGGAGTCATTCCAAAAAACCCTGACTTTATACTTGAATCACGACATTTAGGTTTGATTCCAATTTTAGAACAAAATTCATTAAAAAAAAGATTAGAAAAGATTACAAAAAAAATTGCAGAATACATTGATACTGAAAAAATAATAGAACTAAGCAAAAAGACAGAGGAACTTCCTAAGACTAATCCAACTCAATTAAAAAAACCAAAAACTACTATTTGTGTTGCGTTAGATAACTCGTTTAATTTTTACTATCATGATAATCTTGATGCGTTAAAACGTGAAGGTGCAAGAATCAAAATTTTTAGCCCAATTTATGATTCTAATCTTCCAACATGTGATGGTCTTTACATAGGTGGCGGATTTCCTGAAATTTTATCTGATTCACTTGCAAAAAACCAAAAAATGAGAAAATCAATAAAAAATGCTGCTGAAAATAACATTCCAATTTATGCAGAATGTGGTGGGCTAATGTATCTCACAAGATCTATCAGTTATGGTAACAAAAAACATCAAATGATTGGATTATTTGATGCAGAAACTAGGATGGATAAAAAAATGAAATTAAATTATACAAAAGGTAAGATTTCATCAAACTGTTTGATTTCACCAAAATCCGACACACTTCAAGGACATGAATTTCATTATTCTGAAATAGATATATCATCCAGTGATTCAAAATTTGCTTATACCTTGTCTATAGGTGATGGTATTAAAAATAAGCAAGACGGTTTAATGGAATACAATACCCTTGCATCATACATGCATCTTTATTTCGATCATTCAAAATATGCAAAGAATTTTGTCCAAAACTGTGTTAAATTTTCAAAAAGATAATCACTCTCGCACTAAATTATAAAGCGCATTAACTATGGCAGATGCGCAAGGACTACCTCCCTTACGACCTTTATTTGTTATATAAGGCACATCAATAGTTTGTAGTATGTCCTTTGATTCTGGTGATGAAACAAAACCTACTGGTACCCCAATAACCAGTGCTGGCCTTACCACTCCTTCTTTAATCATAGATATAACTTCAAAAAGCGCTGTAGGTGCATTACCAACTACAACTATAGAATCACTCATTTCTTTTATTGCTATACGCATTGCAACTTGTGCTCTAGTTTTGTTTTGTTTTTTAGCTATCTCAAAAAGATTCTGATTTGAGATATTGCAAATTGTTTTATTAGAAAAATCTTTCAAATTTTTCTTGTTTAAACCACCTAATACTCCATCAACATCAACAATTATGTTACAGCCATTTCTTAATGCCTGGATGCCACTTGCAATTGCGTTTTTATGGAAAATTATTTTGTTGTCTCGTGCAAAGTCAAAATCTGCTGTAGCATGTATAACGCGTCTAACAATAGGCCATTCATATTTATCATAGTGATGAGATCCAATTTCATTATCTATAATTTTCATACTCTCGTCTTCTATTGATTGACCTTTTTCAGTTTGCATTTTCAACTTCCCTAGCTCGCTCTAGAATCAAATCGATCATTTTATTATCTATTCCAATATGTTTAGTGATAAGTACATTTTTTAGATTTGATTTTTTAATAGCAGGATTAAGTTCTTCATATATGTCTCTTTTAACATGAGCACCTTCATGAAGAAAATAAAAAACTATTACTACAATTTTTGGATTATTATTTTTACATTTATCAATTCCTTGTTCAATAGTAGGTTCCTCAATTTCTAAAAAGCAATGACTAACATTCCTATATGTAGACATTAAACCATCTACTACGTATCTTATTGCTAAATGTGCATTTGGATCCTTACTTCCATGTCCAATAATTAGAACATCAACTTCTTTTTTTGCAAGTTTTATTTTGTTTTCTTTAAGAGCTGTAGTGATCCTACTATCTACTAATTCTATCATAGTTTTATGCATGATCATAGGTTTTGAGATAATGAATTTTACATTGGTTTTTGATTGAAGTTTTATTGCATCATTTACTGCAGCTTTGACTTTCTTACCTGGATAAAGAAAATATGGAATAATCGTAAGGGCATCAACCTTACTAGTGAGACATTTTTCTACACCCTCTTTTATGTACGGTGGAATAACTTCCAAAAAGCAATAATCTGCATAGAAATAATCCCCTTTCTCCTTTACTTTTTTACATATAAAATCAAGCTCATCTTTGACTTCTTTTTCTCTACTACCTCTATCAATTAGTAGTAATGCACGCTTCAATATGGAATCCTCGCAATAGCTACTGTAAGATTGGGAGGAAATTTCTGTTTTTCAACTACCAATTTACCTCCTGAACCTTTTATTGCAGCAGCCTCAGAAACACTAGGAGTTCCTTCAAACGATAATACGGTTTCAGATGGATTTGGTATAGTTATTTTAGACAGCTCTTCTTTTTCAAAATATTCAATTGGTACTTTCATTTCTTTCCCTAGCTCAACCAGTCCCAGAACATCTTGCTCTTTCTTTAATGTAACAAAATTAGCTACAGATTTCTCACTCAGTTTGTATTTCTTTAAGCAAAAATCTAAACCCTCTCTGATAGTCTCCATTGAAGTATCCCAATGTAAACCGATACCAACAACGAGGGTTAGTGGTCTGTATATTACAGTATCTTGCAGGATGCTTGGTTCTTGAATTACTCTATCAGTTATTAACAAACAGCCTTTTGATGATGATTTTTTTAGATCTTCTAATGTAGAATAAATTGTTACATTGGGTGGTAATTCTTTATTCCACCATTTTTTTTCTCCAGCATCTTGGTAAATACCAATTTTTTCTTCATTAACCATATGTGCACTAACTTTTGTTACAGTAGAATCATCTTCTATTTTCCAACCAAATTCGTTACCTAGTAGATCTACAGCAATGGTTTGGTTTACATCAGCCGCTGTAGTAACTACAGGTATAGCTCCAAGTTTCTCTGCTATTTCTTCTGTAAGTTTATTTGCACCGCCTAAATGACCAGATAAAACACTTATGACAAACTTTGTTTTGTCATCTATTACAATTACTGCAGGATCAGTTTTTTTGTCCTTAAGATATGGAGAAATAAGTCTTATCACAGCACCTAATGAAAATATGCAGACAATAGCATCATTTGTCTTAAAGAGATTAACAATTTTACTTGTAGTTGAATCAGAATACCACTCTATGTTATTGTCATTATTAGAGAATTTTGACGGCGCGTAAATTTTCCATGAATTGAAAATATCCTTTAATTTTAAACCAATCTTTACTCCATTTTTTGTAATTGCAAGAACAGCTACTTTTTCCATAATCCAAACCTACAAATTGGTTTAATAAAATTCCAATGCTCTTAAGCATGTTTTGCCAAAACTTTACCATCAAAATCAAATAGCATCACTTCAATGGGAACTTTGTTCTCTGAATGCTTTCTCATTTGTCTATATACTTCAAAACAGAGCTTATCAAAGAATTCTTCCACATGATTCTCTTTTACTATATCCTGTACATGTCGTGCTGTATTTGCTTTCTGTATTTGTTTAACTACTGATTTATTGGCATTACACTTTGTTGCTATCTCTGCTAGAAAATTTGTATCTACCTTTGAGCCTTTGACATGAGTCTGCTTAACACCAGTTGCTAATTTTGCAAGCTTTCCTATAAAGCCTGCAACATATGCTTTCTTTATTCCTTTTTTTACACATTGTTGTATGGCATATGCAGCAAAGTCCCCCATCTGAACAAAACAATGAACCGGAAGATCAACTATTTTTCTTGAAAATTCTTCACTCCTACCACCAGTTGTAAGAACAACAATATCATTTCCCATTGCAATAGATACATCCAAGTTTTGTCGGATTGATGCAGCAAATGATGCTGTTGAATATGGTATAACGATGCCACTTGTACCAAGAATTGAAATACCTCCTACAATACCAAGTCTTGGATTATCTGTTTTGACAGCTAACTCTTTTCCTTTTGGTACAGATATAATTACTCTAATGCCATTTTTTTGAAGTAATTCTTTTGCTACATTTTTTATGTTTTCAATAATCATTTTTTTAGGAGTAGGATTTACTGCAGCTTTCCCAATTTCTAACCCTAAACCCGGCTTTGTAACTATGCCAACTCCTTCCCCCCCATCAATTTCGATCTGATGTATGTTGGATGTTAAAGACAAATCCACAAAAATTTCTGCACCATGTGTGACATCAGGATCATCTCCAGCATCCTTAATCACAGAACATTTTGCGCTAGTTTTGTTAAATTTACAACTTTGAACCATAATTGTAATCGTCTTTCCTTTTGGCAAGTCAACATTAACAGATTTTATTTTTTCTTGGTTAATGATCGCTGATACACATGCTTTTGATGATGCCGCAGCACAGGTTCCTGTCGTATAACCAGTCCTTAGCTTATTTTTTGGTTTTTCTGACATTATAGAAGAAATTTTCAATTTTATGTTTTAACTCTTTTTGATTATTTTAAAACCTCATACAAAATAATCCAAATTGCCAATAGCGCCAAGCCTCCATAAAGTATAAAGTGAGTCACCCTTTGTGATATTGGTTTTTCTTGATTGTGTGATACAGATTCTTGTATGTTTTTTCTAAAACCGTGTATAAATTCTGAAAAATTTTGTTGACGAAAATAAAATTCATGATTCATTTTTTTATCATAATAATTCCAAAACTCTGTATGAGCTGATTCCATATTTTTATTAGACTTTTGATTCTTTTGTTTTTGAGCTAATTTAAGGAATTGATAGGCTTCTGTTATTTCTTTGAATTTTTGTGAAGCACTAGTATCATTCTTGTTTTTATCTGGATGATATTTCAATGATAATGTTCTGTACGCATGCTTAATTTCATTTAGCGAGGCAGTATCTTGTAAACCAAGTATTTTATAACAAGAAGAAGTATCTATCATTTAACTTTAGAATAATAACTTTAAAATTAAAAGTTATAGATAACTTTCGTGGAAAAACCAAATGAATTATGTGTCGCCATTAGCGGTGCCAATGGATTTGTAGGAAAAAATCTTAGAAGGCTACTCTATAAAAAAGGAGTAAACTTAGTTTCTATCGCACGACGGAATTACCAAAACTATAAACTTGAAACTAAAATTATTTCTCTTGATCTATCTAAAAACATCTCTATCTCGAAACTAAACAAATGCCATGCGTTTATTCATCTAATTGGAACAGGAAAACAAAATACTACTACAAATTATGAATATGTTAATGTTGGTTTAACACAAAATGCAATAACGCTTTGTAAAAAGGCGAAAATTAAAAAATTTATTTTCATCAGTGGGTTAGGTGTTTCAAAAAATACTACATCTACATATTTTATTTCAAAATACAAGGCTGAACAACTGATTATTAATTCAGGGCTGAACTATACAATACTTAGAGCATCGTACATAATAGATAAAAACGATCCACTTTCATTATCTCTTACCAGACAAATTAAAAATGGAACTATTATCATTCCTGGTTCTGGTGCATATCATCTACAACCTATATCTGTAAATGATGTTGCTGAGGTAATCTACAAAACATTAATTTCTAAAAAATTTTTGAATAAAGTTATTGATTTAGTTGGACCTCAAACAGTAACTTTTGAAAAATATGTTAAAATTTTCAAAAACAAAAAATCAGTAAGAATTAAAAAAATTAAGCTTGAAAATGCATACTATAACGCATTACATAACCAAAAAAGTGTTTTTGGAGTAGAAGATTTGAATATACTTGTAGGGGATTTTATAGGAAATCATGAAAAATTGCAAAAACTAGCTAAAATGAAATTTAAAACATATCTAGAAGTACTACAATCCAGCAGCGCGTCTTAATAATTCTGCTTTGTTAGTTTTTTCCCACTCAAATTCAGGCTCATTTCTGCCAAAATGTCCATATGTTGCAGTTTTTTTGTAAATGGGTCTCTTGAGATTCAAGTGTGTTATAATAGCAGATGGCCGTAAATCAAAGTGTTTTCTAACTAGGTTTTCGATATCTTCTTCTGGAATCTTTCCAGTTTCAAAAGTATTAACCATTAAAGAAACCGGTTCTGATACACCTATTGCATATGCTACTTGGATTTCACACTTTTCAGCAAGCCCTGCAGCAACTATGTTTTTTGCTATGTATCTACACATGTAACAAGCAGATCTGTCAACCTTTGATGGATCTTTACCTGAAAATGCCCCTCCACCATGTCTTCCTTGGCCACCATATGTATCGACAATTATCTTTCTTCCAGTTAAACCAGAATCACCGTGAGGTCCACCAATTTCAAATTTGCCTGTTGGATTGATGTGAATTTTTATTTTATCATCCCATAAACTTCCACAAACTGGCTTTATGACTTTATCAATTATTTTACTTGATATTTCGTCATTAGATACACTTGGTGCGTGTTGAGTAGAAATTACTATAGCTTCAATTCTTTTTGGTTTGCCATCTATATATTCTACAGAAACTTGCGATTTTCCATCAGGTCTTACCCATGGTAATTCTAAAGTTTTTCTTATCTCTGCAAGTCTTTTTGTTAATTTATGAGCTAAAATTATAGGCATTGGCATTAGCTCTGGTGTTTCATTTGTTGCATAACCAAACATAAGACCTTGGTCACCCGCACCCTGATCTTTTCCTTCTTTAGAAGAAACCCCCTGACTAATATTTTGACTTTGTTCATGTAACCTTATCATAATCTCACAAGAATTTGCATCAAACAATAATTCTGGATTATCATAACCAATTTCTCTTATTGTTTTTCTAACTAGCTCTTCTTGTGCATGCTTGTCAAATTTCGCAGTTGATGTTACCTCTCCCACAACAGCTACGAAATCTGTTGTGGTCATTGTCTCAACAGCAACACGTGAGTTAGGATCTTGTCTTAAATATTCATCTAAAAAGGCATCAGAAATCTGATCACATATCTTATCCGGATGGCCTTCAGTTACAGATTCTGAAGTAAAAATATACGATCTTGTCATCTAAAACACGTATGATTAGTTACAATTCATTTTCTAATTTTATGAATAATACATTATTTCCTCTAACGATAACTCTTCCATAATTTGCAAGAACTTTTCCTTGTTGCAATTCTTCAGCGTCAGTCATTATCAAATTCATATAAGAATCAACGTTATCCATTTTTCCTTTATACTCAACCTCATTTTTCAATCGTACAGTTACTGTTTTTTTCGTACTTTTTTGAAGTGTAGTTAATGGTCTCTTAGAACTTATCTGTGACAATGTCATTCACTTGTCATGCATCGTTGATAACCAGAATAAAAGCCTTGCCTAAAGATATTTTCATTACAATTCTTTTAATTTTTGAGAGTTATTATAAAAACAATGATTTGCACTAACATCAAAAAATTAGATCACTTTCTTAATGGGGGTATTAAAGAAGGAATCGTCTTAGATATTTTTGGAGCTAGTGCAACTGGGAAAACACAACTTGCTATGCAGATTTGTGTGAATGCATTACAGGATGGCAGAAAAATTCTTTTTCAAGACACTACCGGAGAATTTAGACCTGAAAGAATGCTTGAAATTATGCAATTTCGAGATATGAATCCTAATTTACTTGATAAAATCACAGTAGGAAGAATAACAAATACATCAGAACAAACACAATATCTTTCTAAAATAAAAATCGAAAACTTTTCATTGATTGTAATAGATAACATAACTGATTTATTCTCCTTTGAATATTCTTCTGGGAAAAATTTTCTAGAAAAGAATATCTTGTTTATGAATTACATGCATGAGTTATCCATGACAGCTTTTTACTATAACATTCCAATTGTTATAACAAATATGATACGAAAAAAAGATGACATGGATGTAGAAAATCTAGATAAATCTATTAGCATGTTTACACATATGAAAATTAAGCTTAGAAAAAACTATAACAGATATGTAGGAGAAGTGATACCGTCATTTCTTCAAAAGCAAGAGTTTTCGTACTTCATAACAGCTAAAGGTCTTATCGATACGTCTTAAAGCTATTTAACTGTCAAAAATAAATAAACCTAATTATGGCAGGAATTTTTGATTCCATTCCAATTATTTCAGTAATACTATTTGCCCTTGGATTAGTGGGCGTTATGGTTTATGAGCGTGCTAAAACAAGACAAAGTGAAGAATCAACTACTTGATCCATACTTATTGGATAAATTCCATTCATTAGGTTTCAAACAACTAACAGAGATTCAAAAAAAAGCTATACCAATAATTTTTCAAAAGCATGATTCATTAGTTATTGCACCAACAGGTTCTGGAAAGACCGAATGTTCCGTAATTCCAATATTTACTGAAATAAAGGAGTCAAAGAAAACTGGGAAGATAAAAGCACTGTACATTACTCCATTACGTGCTTTAAACCGAGATGTATTTAGAAGAATAACTCGATATGCAGAAAATGATGACTTAACTATTGAAATCCGTCATGGTGATACAACACAATCAGTTAGACGAAAAATATCAAATGTTCCACCTGATGTACTAATCACTACTCCAGAAACTCTTGTAATCTTACTAACACAAAAAAAAATGCTAGACGCATTATCTGAGCTAGAATGGGTTATAATTGATGAAGTCCATGAACTATTATCTAATGAGCGAGGTGCTCAACTTTCACTTAGTCTTGAACGACTTCAGCTAAACTCAAAATCAGACATTACGAGAATTGGTTTATCAGCTACAATAGGAAATATTGAAGAAACAGCAAAGTTTGTAGCAGGAACAAAAAGGAAATGTAAAATCGTCAAAGACACATCAATTAGAAAGTATGATGTGGAAATAAAATACATCGATGGAACAATTTCTGATGTTGCAGATTCAATTATTGAATATATTGCAAAACTGGATCTAAATTCACCAGTGCTCCTATTTACAAATACACGAGGAGAAGCAGAATTCCTTGCTTCAATTTTAAAGGAAAAGTCCACAATAAATATTGAATTACATCATGGTTCTCTTTCTCGTCAAGTAAGAGAAGAAACTGAAAGTATTCTAAGAGAAGGAAAACAAAG
>JBQTJY010000118.1:0-2263 GCA_052386635.1 Nitrososphaerota archaeon | reverse complement strand
ATGCTAACTATCTTTTTGCAAAAATTCGTGACAATTACTATGTTCCATACGACAGAAGATGTGCACACGAGTTTGTCGTATCTGCAAAAAACATTCCAAACGGCGGAACAATTGATATTGCAAAAAGAGTTTTAGATTACGGTTTTCATCCGCCTACGGTATACTTTCCTCTAATAGTTGAGGAGGCACTTATGATAGAGCCAACCGAAACTGAGAGCAAGGAGACCTTGGACAAATATGCACAGGTTCTTGTAAACATAGCTAAGGAGTTAAGAGAGAAACCTGAAATTGTAAAAGAGGCTCCCCATACTGAACCTAGCAGACTTGATGAGGTCAAGGCGGCAAGGCAACCAAACCTGAGATGGTCTCCTCAATAAACAATCAGAGCAGTCCAAATTCTGTATCTGTCAAGCGATATTTTAAATTCGAAAAGATGGTATGCGTTGATTTAGTTTTTGACAAACCCACAAACACAATACAATCAATCAAAATTACTGGAGACTTTTTTTTGCATCCTGAAGAGAAAATAGATTTAATCGAATCAGAAATTGTGGGAACAAAACTTGAAAAAGATGTGATAAAGAAGAAGTTTGAATCACTCTTATCAGGCTGCGAGCTTTATGGGTTTAGCATAGACTCGCTTTCAGATGCCATAATCAAATGTAAGGAGGCAGAGTCCCATTAAATTTCAAGTAGTCAGGATTTTGGAAACTGGCAACAACAGTGGCCCAATGAATATGGCAATTGATGAGCATCTTATGACCCATGTTACAGATACGCCGATTTTTAGAATTTATGGGTGGTCAAATCCATGTGTCTCAATAGGATATTTTCAAAGCATCGATGATATCGATTTTCAGAAATGCAGAACTGAAACAGTCGATGTTGTAAGAAGAATAACTGGAGGCGGTTCTGTTTTTCATGAAAAAGAGCTGACATATTCCTTTGTTTCAAGAAAATACCCGCCAAAAATATTAGACTCGTATCAAGAGATTTGCCAGGTTATAGTCTCCGGTCTTCACACACTTGGCATTGATGCAAAGTTTTCTCCCTTAAATGACATAACAGTAGATGGAAAAAAAATCGGAGGAAACGCACAAACAAGAAAAAATGGAGTCCTGTTACAACATGGAACCATACTGCTTGAGGTTAACAAAGAAAAAATGTTTTCATTACTAAAGGTTCCAGCGGAGAAAATTTCTGATAAAAAAATTTCTGATGCAAAATATAGAGTTTCTCAGATCTCAAAAACTTTTGATCAAGTTGCAGAGTCCTTAAAAGATTCGTTAAAACTTGTGTTTGGCTGTCAAACTGTTCCAACTAAACTAAGACAAAGCGAGTTAGAATCGTGCAAAAAGATAGCCAAAGAAAGATATGCCAATCCCGACTGGACTCTCAAACGGTAATTAGACAAACTTTATTGGATATTCTCTTTGAGTCATGGCAATGTTTGATGCAGTAATCATTGGAGCAGGCCCAGCTGGATACACTTGCGCATTATCTGTTGCCGCAAACGGCGGAAAAGCATGTATTGTTGAGAAAAACGGTTTGGGTGGAACATGCACACAACGTGGCTGCATACCTACAAAGTACCTTCATTCCATGGCCGATATAATTAGAAGAGTAAAAACTGCAAAAAAACATGGAATTGATGCCTCAATAGAGCTAAACTATCCAGAAATGAAAAATGGAATGCAAAAAAGCGTTTCAAAGCTTGCCGATGGAATCAAGATGCTATTAGAAAAGAAAAATGTTGAAATCATTCATGGGACTGCCATGATAAAATCAGCAAATGAGGTAATTGTAGATGGTAAGGTACTTTCTACAAAAAACATTGTCATTGCAACTGGAAGCTTACCAATTTGTCTACCAGGACAACGATTTGGCAGCAAAATCTTGTCTTCTGACTCAATTTTTGAGATTGAGGCTCTCCCAAAATCAGTCGTCGTGGTTGGCGGCGGATATAGTGGTTGTGAGTTTTCTGCCATCTTGAATGTACTAGGATGCAAGGTTTGGATTGTTGAAATGGAAAAAAGATTGCTCCCAACTATTCCTGAAAAGATTGGCAAAACCGTGGAAAAATACATGAAATTAGATGGAATAAACGTAATGACTGGTTCAAGAGTTGAAAAAATTGATCAAGATTCAGTTTATGTAAACGGTGAAAAGATCCAAGCTGATAAAGTTCTGCTATGCATAGGCAGAAAGGCAAACATCAATCCAGATGAGCTAAAAAGTATTGGCATAGCTTATGATGACAAGT
>JBQTJY010000117.1:0-5173 GCA_052386635.1 Nitrososphaerota archaeon | reverse complement strand
CCCATTGCAACTGCTCTTTTTACATCAAACACCACAACTCCACTTGCAGCACCAGGGGATGCAGCTATGCCTTTTGCAACTTTATCATAATTTTTTGTACTGCTTTGATCAATTGTTTTGTGTAATAGCTGTTCAAGCTGTTCTGGATGTAATCTTAGAATTGCTCCATCTTTTGTGATTAGTTTTTCTTTTACCATATCAACTGATGTTTTTACCATACTTGCAGCATTCATTTTTGCAGATCGTGTTTGTAAGAGATAGAATCTTCCTTGTTCTACAGTAAACTCGATGTCTTGTGGTTCTTTGTAATGTTTTTCAAGTTTACTGCATGTTTTTAGTAATTGTTTATATGTCTCAGGAAGTTCTTTTTTCATTTCGTCTACTTGCTTTGGTGTTCTAATTCCTGCTACGACATCTTCTCCTTGAGCATTTATGAGATATTCACCAAAAATCTTGTTTGTACCATCTCCAGGATTTCGTGTAAATATGACTCCTGTCGAGCTATCATTTCCCATATTCCCAAATGCCATTGCAACAACGTTCACTGCAGTTCCATCAGCAGTGTCTTTTGTGATATTGTTTTTTTCACGATAAACTAGAGCTCTTTCGCCCATCCAGCTGTTAAAAACTGCCTTTATTGCTAATTCAAGCTGCTCATCTGGATTTGAAGGAAATGATTTTCCTGTATGTTCTTCACAGATCTTTTTGTATTGTGTGACTATGTTTCTAAGTGAGGTCTCTGTTAGCTCACTATCTAACTCCACATTTTGATTTCTTTTTGCATTTTCTAAAACCCCATCAAATTTTTTATCATCCACACCAAATACCACTTTGCCAAATAATTGGACAAACCTTCGATACGAATCCCATGCAAACCTTGGATTGTTGCTTTTTTTTGCAAGACCTTCTACGGTCTTATCATTTAGACCCAAATTCAATATAGTGTCCATCATGCCTGGCATCGATATAGCGGCACCAGATCGTACTGAAACAAGCAACGGATTTTCCTTAGAGTTCCATTTTTTTCCAGTATGTTTTTCTATTTTTGCAATATTTTTCTTGACCTCAGAAAGAAGGTCGGATGGTAATTTTTTGTTATTTTTGTAATAATTTTTGCAAACATCAGTTGTAATAACAAAGCCTGGTGGCACTGGCAACTTTAATCGTGTCATTTCGCACAAGCCTGCGCCTTTTCCGCCTAGGAGTTTTTTGTTTTTACCATCTCCTTCGTTAAAAAAATACACTTGCTTCATGATTTATCCTTTGATTATCAAATTCAGGGTGTTTTATATCATTGCCTTGGAAAACTCTACAATTATTTTTTCCCACTTTTTTGATTTGATTACTCCACTTGCAACAAGTATACCTTTTGCACCAAGCTGAATAGCTTTTTCTACATCTTCACCTGAAACGATTCCAGCACCACATAACAGTTTTGTTGAATTGTTTGCATTTTTTACTGCAACCACAGCTTTTGTGATAAGTTCTGGTTTTTCTTTTGACACTGCTTTTCCAGAACCAATCAGCTCGGGTGGTTCGATTGCAATGTAGCTTGGGTTTAGTTTTGCATATTTTTGTGCTTCAGCAATGTTTCTTACACAAACAATTGACGTCATTTTCAGTTTATGTAGCCTTGAAACAAGTCGTTTAATGTCACTACTTGGTATTCTGTGTTCGCTGTGATTGATCAGTGAACCTGCAATTTTTGATGTCTTTAATAATTCAGGAATCACAAAACCCGTGGTACTTCCTATAGATTTATTATCTACATGCTGGGATAAAATCGGAACTGAAATACGCGTTATTCTTGTTAAAAGATGGTTGGGTGGCGCTAAGGCGATCTTTACTTTATATTTTTTTGAAACACGTTCAATTATTTTAGCTAATTTTACTATTTTATCCCCTGCTATTTCTTCATAGTTTTTACAATTAATGACAAACATGCTTCCTGTAATGGAAATTACGGTAATATTTGTTGTTTAGACATAAAGTCATGTACAAATTCTACGTAAGGCTTTTTTTATTATCTACGTAGTGATACTTAGCATTCATTGAATGCGTCTGCCATGCCAAAGTGTGAGGGCATATTTTTTGTGCCCTCACTAGTTTATTATGTAAAAAACTAGAATTACATTGATTTAGCAATATTTTTTTTATATTTTATTTTTAGGCCAAGTGTTATCATTGTAAGTATAATTATGCCCACGTTTACTCCAATGATATAAAGATCATTTATCTCAAACCCATACACAAGCCACAGTACTCCTCCAGATGCAATTAATATCATCAAATATGCAGAAACATCATCCAGTTTCTTTGTTCTATAGCCTTTAACAATCTGAGGTAACCATGCAGTTAAAACTATGATGCTAGCAATGATGGCAAGAATTCCTAGTGAGAATTCATCAAACAGCATCTAATAATCCGTAACGTGACCCTATTTTAGTATAGTTAGCAATTTCATCCACTAATTCCAAAAAAATTGATCGAGACCCATCTGTTTTGGTTTGCCAACTATGGAATCAAAGTCAAGATCCATAGAAGAAGTAATTTGATCCAAAGTGCTTTCCATAAATTCCATATATTTTGATGAATCAATTTCATCAGGTCTTGCCATCTCTACTGGTTTGACTCCTGGTTTGTTAATGATTTTTACATACGATATGATATCGCCTTTTTTTATCTCCCTCATTGATTCAAGAAGTTTTGCTGCACGAATATGCTGTGGAACAGTTTTTACATACTCTGATGGTGCTTTGCTTATCATTACATTAAAGGCAAGTTCTGATAGCGGAATTTCTTTTGCTTGCACTTTTTTTGCATATTCTGCAATTTTGTTGCTAATCTGTTTTTTCGCATTTTCAAAACCTTCGACTGTCTCAACTTTTGATAATATATCCAATACATCAAAAAACAAAGTTCTGATAAAAGGTGGCGTGTGTGATTTTTTCCCTGTTAATCCTTTAACATCAACATTTCCGCTTTTTGCTACTCCAAGATAGTTTTTCTTTCTTTTACTGAGTACTACATATCGATACTCTTTATCTACTTCCAAATCTACACCATGTTCTTTTTTTGCATTCTCGATAACTTTTTGAACTTGTTGCTCCATCGGATTTTTTAAAAACAACGAGTCTGTGTCTCCATATAGAACCTTGATCCCAGTCTCTTCACATTTTTTAATGGTTTGTAAAATTATGTGTCTACCAGTTGCTGTGGTTGCCTCTGCTGCTGGGAGATAATATAGTGGGAAAATATCTGCTCCCATAACCCCATAACTTGCATTAAGAATAACCTTGAGGGCTTGACTTACTACCGTATACTGCTGTCTTTGCTCTTCAGAAAATGATGGATTTTTTGACAAGCTTTTGTAATAATTTACCCTCAGATCTCTTAGAGAGCCAATTAACATAGCCGTCATTCCATTTCGTTTTGTGCACACCCAGTGTGTGGTATCAGGAATTTTATTATTTTTGCATTCATCATGAGGGCATCGTACAGTTTCATATGACAAATTTCTGACCTTGATAATGCTCGGATATAGACTTGCAAAGTCCATTACTACAACATTAAAATGAATTCCCTCTTCAGGCTCGACAACTAATCCCCCGCGATACTTTTTGTCTTTGATTATAGCATCAGTTGACACTCCAGCAGATTTTGTTTCAAGCTCTGCTCTTCTTGGAATCAAAGCATTGCGTTGTCTATGCTCATAATATAATAAACTACGAATCCATTGAGAGACTCCCATTCTTGCAATATCGTCAATTGGCATTCTAGCTATTCTTGATATTACAACAAGAAGCATCATTAGCAAATCATTGTTAAAGCTTGTAAGTTTGTGAGTAAGTCGTGCATCATTAAAACAATAATTTGCAAGCTGGTATAGATTTAGACTTTCAAGGTCTATGCCATAATCAATTTTTGATTCATTTAGTAATGCACTTGCTATACTATCAAGTGAAAAATCTGTATATTGATGGCTAAATGCGTATATCTGAAATGAGCGATTTGAAAATGTTCGATACAAATCAATATGCACACCATGCTTTAAGGTAGCAGAATCCCTCATCATGTACAAAGGATTGTCATTATTTGTGATACCTAGTCTTTCTGCACGATTGTATAGATATGGCATGTCAAATTCATCACCATTAAAGGTAATTACAAAAGGATATTCTGAAATTATTTTAAATGCGTCTAAGATCATGTCTTTTTCTTTGTTGTCATCATAAAAAATGGTCTTTACATCTGAAGGTAGCTCGCTTTTTCCTTCTTCTACATCTTTTTTTCTTAAAACAAATACTTGCTTAAAGCCATCAGAACCCTCAAACCCTATAGCAGTAACTTTATTTTCTGCCAGTTTTGTATCAGGAATTCTCCCTGCTTGTGATTCTACTTCAATATCAAAGCTTATTCTTTTTATTTTAGGAATTGGTTGATTGAGAAGATCTGCCCACTCTGAAGTATATTTTTGAAATTCATTTGCATCAACAACGTGATTTCCTGTAAGCTTGTCCCATAACATGCTTTTTAGTGCAAGACGTACTTCATCAGAAATTTCTTGTTCCTGTGGAATTATCTTTCCATTTTCAATTTTGTAATATTTTCCAACAATAAGCGACATATCGTACAAATAATTTTCATAATATTTGATATCTGACTCCCATGTTTCAATTATGTTTCTAAGACTCTTATCAGTTTGTGTGCCACCTATTGCTAAAGGATCAGTCACAATTATTTTTGATACTTTGACATTTGAATCCTTGAGAAAATCATGCCTCGTGATCTGTTCAATCTTTATCACATCATCTCTGTCTGATAAAAATCCAAGTTCTTCTGGGCTTAATTTTGAATAACAATATGGTTTGTGTCCCATTTCATCAGCCCAAAGTATTATTTTTTGGGATTTTGGTTCATAAAATTTTAAAACTGCGGCTTTTTTTTGGCTATCATAAGTTGCAGATACTAGTAACGATGTTGGTATTGATACACCTTGTTTTGGTTCAGCTTGCATCATAGTATTATTTTGAAATTAGTTTTGTGTCATAATCCTTGACAAGCTCACTTGCCCAACGTTGAATCTTTTTTTTGTCTAGCTTTACTACTTCAATACCAGCTTCTTTAATGAGTTCAAAATCTGTTTCAGGATAAGAATCAAGGCATACCACTT